>PDQT01000017.1 GCA_002747875.1 bacterium DOLZORAL124_64_63 | reverse complement strand
CTTTCTGAAAACCCTGCGCGAAAGCAGCGCCGGCAGCCTGACGCCACGAGAAGTCGCCGAGGATATATGACAAAGACCCCGCCTGAGCGGGGCCTTCATCTTTCCAGGCATCAACTTCGCGGGTCAGCGGTTCATTTCCTCGTCCGCGTAGTCCAGCATGTACTTGAAGGTCTTGCTGGTGCGAATCTTGTCGAACGCCTCTTCCTTGATCTGGCGAATACGCTCACGGGTCAGGCCCATGATCTTGCCGATCTCCTCCAGGGTCATCTCCTTGTCGCTGCCCAGGCCGTAGTAGAGCTTCAGCACGGTGGCTTCGCGCTCCTTGAGATCGCCCAGCATGCGGCCGATGCTCTCGTTCAGATCATCTTCCATCACCTTGTTGTCCGGACCGACACCCTTGTCATCTTCCAGGAAGTCCATGTAGGTGCTGTCCTCGTCGTTGCCGACGAAATCGTCCAGGAAGAAGTTATCCTGCATCAAAGGCAGGGTGTCCTTCACTTCGGAGATGGACAGGCCCAGGTGCTTGGCAATTTCCTCGGCTTCGGGCTTGCGCCGCAACTCCTGCTGCAGCTCGCCGCTGGCCTTCTTGATCTGGTTCAGGACGCGGGCCCGGTTCAGGGGCATACGCACGATCTTGCTGTGATTCGCCAGGGCCGCCAGGATGGACTGACGAATCCACCACACGGCGTAGCTGATGAACTTGAAACCGCGGGTTTCGTCGAAACGCTGGGCGGCCTTCAGCAGGCCCAGGTTCCCCTCGTTGATCAGATCTTCCAGGGGCACGCCGTAATGGGCGTATTCCTTGGCGATGCTCACGACGAAGCGGAGATTCGCCTTCACCAGTTTGTGCAGGCTCTCGCTGTCATTGTCATGGATACCGCGGGCCAGTTCACATTCTTCGGCGCGGGTCAGCAGGCTGTAGGCTTTCACTTCTTGGAAATACAGATCCAGGTTGCTCATCAGCTGAGCAGCAGGCAGACCGTGGCTACTGGCAGCCGCGGAAGCCGCAGCGCGCGGGGACGAGGCTTTGCGAGTTTTGGTAGCCCCACCGGCAACTTTCCGGGTCTTGCTCTGCTTGGAATTCAAATTGGACATTTGTGGTTTCCTCTCCTCATGGCATGTCCCGAAGATATAGAGGGACGCGAGACTTGATAATCTTTCCCTACACAACAATTCCCATACCAGTTTTCAGCGATGAAGGCAGGTTTTCCTTGACAATTTAAAGCGTTGATAATAAATGATTTAAAACATGCGCCGACCTGTTTCATAATTAACAAGATTAAATCGCCCCCCTTTTCCCGACATTTTGTCAAAGACCTCCTGTATACGGCCGCCACTTTGTCAAATTTATTTTTGTGTTTTTCTTTCCTGCCCGCCATCCAGCGGGACCGGCAGCAGGGCGCCCCCGGCCATTCCCCGGGTATTTTCCTGAAGAATTCGGGCTAAAGTCCCCAGTCGAAAAGTCGATCATTCGGGGCACGAAATGCAACACCAATGGTCCCCGAACCCTGGGGAGGTGCCAGTTGAACCACACCGTCCTGATCGTGGATGATGCCGACTTCATGCGGATGATGCTGCGCGATATTGTCGAAGAAATGGGCATGAAAGTCATCGGGGAAGCCACCAACGGTGCCGAAGCCGTCGAACAATTCGGTGCCCTGAACCCAGAGCTGGTCCTGCTGGACATCACCATGCCCGTCATGGACGGCCTGGAGGCCGTCAAGCAGATCATGGCCGCCAATGCCGAGGCCGCCGTGGTCATGATCACCGCCCTGGGCCAGAAGGATCAGGTACTGGCCTGCATCAAGGCCGGTGCTCTGGACTTCATCATCAAGCCCTTCGATCAGGAGCGAGTCACCGAAACCCTGGGGCGCCTGCTGGCCCCCCAGCCGGTCTAGCAGCGGTTAACCGCCCAGGCCGATGATGAGGAAAGCCGCGAGACCCGCCACCACGCAATAGAATCCGAATTTCCAGAAATGGGATTGCACCACCGCCAGGGCTGTCAAGCGGATGGCCACCAAGCCCACCGCGAAAGCCGCCACCGCGGCGGCGATCAGCAGGGGCAGATCACTTCTCCCCTGCGCCTCTCCCCCCAGCAGTTGCAACACCAGCGCACCGCCGATGGCCGGTATACTCAGCAGGAAGCTGAAGCGCGCCGCCTCGGCCCGCGGAAGCCCCGCCCACAGACTGGCCGCGATGGTGGAACCGGAACGGCTGATACCCGGCATGATGGCGAAGGCCTGCGCCACCCCGATCAGCAGGGCCTTGCGGGCGGGTACCGGACGGGGCTCCCACGGCTCGGGCAGGCGGAGGTCGTTATCTCGAGACAGCCGGGTCGAAAAAAGAACCAGCGCGGTGGCCAGCAGGCCGCCCGCGGCAAAGAAGGGGCTGTGGAACAGGGCTTCGATGGCATCCTTAGCCAGCAACCCCACCAGCACCGCCGGCACGGTGCCCACCGCCAGGCTCAGAATGTACATCAGGGCCGGACGGTCGCAGCGCAGCAGGCGCGAAATTTCCTTGCGATAAACCACCAGCACCGACCCCAGCGTGCCCACGTGCAGCACGATATCAAAGAACACATCCCCTTGCCGGGCGCCCAGGAAATGCTGTGTCAAAACCAGATGCCCGCTGCTGCTGACGGGCAGGAATTCGGTCAATCCCTGCACCACGGCCAGGATGATCATCTGCAGAAACTCGGTCACGGGGTCACCTTCATTTCGGATAAGGATTCAGGCGGTGGGTGGTCTCAGCCGCCCCGGGCGCGCGCGGCACGGGCTTGGCTGTAATGCAGACGGGCTTCCTGGGGCAGGCCCAGGGCATCGCAGGTCAATGCCAGCTGGTAGTGGATCCGGCCGTCTTCAGGAAAAACCTCCAGAGCGCGCTCAAGGCTGTCCCGAGCACGATCATACTGTTCCAATTTATGCAGGCAAACGCCCACATGGTAACGGGAACGTGAGAGATTGGGGTTCAGCCCCTGGGCCTGCTCGAACTTGCGGATGGCATCCCGGTACAGGCCGCTTTTCATCAGACACAAACCGGCATAGTAATGCCCCATGGCAAAGTCCGGGGCGTGCACCACGGCTTCCTCGAAGCAGCCCAAGGCGCGGGCGAAGTCGTTACCGGCATAGTGCACCAGGCCCAGGTTGTGGTAGCCATCCGCGTCGGGCTCCAGGGCGATGGCCGCTTCAAAGGCCCCGATGGCCTCGCTGACCCGGCCTTCCTCGGCATAGATGGCCCCCAGGTTATGGTAGGCCACCGGGCTGCGCGCCCCTTCGTGGATGGCCCGGCGGTAAAAGCGGATGGCCTCGTCCCGGCGCCCCTGCCTGTCCAGGGTCACGGCCAGATTCGTCAGATAGGCTTCGGTGCCGGGGGCCAGCTCCAGAGCCCGCCGAAAGATCTCCTCCGCATCCCGCACATGCCCCATCTTCATCAGGACACAGCCCAGGCGATATTGCCAGGGGTGCTGCCGGGGCGACGCCTGCAAGCCCGCCTCATAGGCCTCGCGGGCCTCGGCAAAACGGCCGGCCGTTTCGGCTTCGCGCCCATGGCGGAAAATCTCGGCGGGGGTGTTTCCCACTTTTTGCGGTTGGTTTTGCATGCGGGAAACTTACCCTAGATGACGGCCCGGGTCAATCCACCACTTCCACTTCCAGGACCAAGCGCACCTTGCCCTCCTGGGCCAGACAGCGACGGGGAATGCGGACCGGAACCACCAGAGGGCTGCCTGCCTCGCCGGGGACACCGGTCTGACCGAAAATATTTCCCTGTTCCTGGGGTCGCAGCAAGTCTTCACTGCCGGGCAGAGCGGGCCCCACCTCCACTCCCAGACCAGCCTCTGGGAGCACCAGATCCGCCCCCACGTCCATGACCGGCGCGATGCGTTCCTTTGCATGGTTCACGCTCAGGCCCAGGACGGACTTGAGAGTCTCGCGCACCCCCTCGCCCCTGGTGGTACTGGCCGGATAGCTGAGTAGCCCCCAGGGATTGATCAGGCTCTCCAGGCGATCCAGGGGCAGGGCGTCGACGGCTTCCCGCTGATTGTACTGAATGATAACCGGCAAGGTCATCAGATCCAGACCCCAGGCATCCAGGTAGGCCTTCAACCCCTCCAGGGAGGCCAGGGCCTGATCCAGATGCGGCGCGCGGCTGGAAATGACCAAAACCACCCCGTCAAAGCCGGCCTGAAGACCCCGGCCGGCCATGGGCAATGGCTCTTTGCCCGCATCCATGGCCTGCACCAGAACCTGCCATTCGCCGTCTCGGTCCGTTTTCAGTCGGAAGGCGATCTGCCGCTCGGGGTCGGCACAGGCCAGGGACAGGCGGTTGTCCGGAGGCAGGGATTGGTTGATGAGACGGAGATTTTCCCGCTTACCGGACTGGACCGCGCCGTAATACAGCAAGCGGCAAGTTCGTGTTCCGGTCATGGTTCCGATGCTCAAGACCATCCTCCAGCAAGCTGGGACACCCGGGATCAGGGTCCATTGGGTTCCATGCTAGCAATCCTCATGCCATGCGCGCCTTTATCCTCGCGCCGCAGGGGCCAAGCGCGGCAAAAAGACAATCAGGAAGGACACCAATCAGGCAAGACTCTTGCTTCTTGATCCCCGCGCATAGGACCAGGGAGAGAAAATGGCCAAATAAGCCCCTTTCCCGCCCTCTTACCAACCAGAGCCAGAATGGAGTGGCCAAATGTCCACCAACACCGACAAGATCCTGAAGACCATGTTTTCCCGTCTCCTGCAACTGGAAATCCAGGAAGACCTCGTTCATAAGCTGTGCGCCGTCATCGACAGCGTCACCGACCGGGTTGGCGGCCACTTCGATCTGGACACCGTGCAGGGGCAGAACACCTTCCGGGCCCTGCTCTGCTCCATGGTGGTCCACGGATGGGGCAACGGCATGCATCCGCACCACAACCCCGCCAAGAACCAGGACGGAGCCGATCTGGAAGTGCGGGTCAGCAAGGACATCCTGATGTGCATGGAAGATCTTCAGTCCTTGCGCTACGTCAAGAAGGACGCCCAGGGGCGGGTCAAGCAAGCCCTCTTCGAGCCCGACCACAACGTGCGGGTGCGGCAGCAGATCGACGATATCCTCTCGGAGATCAGCCAGAACAAGTGGCGGGACTGATTGCCGCCCCTCTTGGAAACACGACAAAGCCCCACCGACAATCGGCGGGGCTTTGTCCGGAACGGTCCCGACTAGAAAACCGCTTCCCCTTCGGCCAGGATCTCGTTGAGGGCTTCCCGGAAGTAGGTGGTGCTGTTGGCCACCTCGGGCGTCACCTTCTCCTTGTACAGTTCCCAGCTCTTCTTGATCTCTCCACCCAGCGCCTCCAGCAGATTGCCTTCGGCCAGAGCCGTGTCGCGCGTGTCCCGGTTGTAGACCAGGATGTCGGAGACCAGGGCCCGAGCCAGCATCTCTTCCTTGCAGCGGCGCCGGCGTGTACCGGATTTGGGAGCCTCGTTCAGCGTCGCCAAGGTAGCGGCGGCCAGAGACTCGTTTTGCTCCGCAGTCTCCGGACCGGCGGGCACGGGCTGCGGCGTCGCCAAGCCGGGTTCCTCGGCCGTGGCGGCCGGCAAAGGAGCCGACGTGGTATTCAGGCTAGGCGCGCTGGACGCGGAAGCGGGTTCCGGAGCAGGTTCTGGAGCGGGCGCGGTCTCCGGCATGGCGAACGGATCGGCCTGGACCACGCTTTCCTGCGAGACCGTGGTGCCGGCTTGGGAATCCGTGGACTTGGGGAAAAGAGATGCCGAGGTCTCGAAGTCGTTACCCACCACCGGAGGGGCCACCGTGGCGGCCGCAGGCGCCTCCCTTTGGGTTCCGTCCAGGGTGAAGACACCCGAGCAGGCCGGGCAGCGCACCTTGATGATGCGCTGAGGCACCTTGTCCGCTTCCAACTGATAACGTGCCTGACATTGAGTGCAGGTGCAAATCATGCGCCGCTCCTTCATTTCCGGATGCATCCGGCGGGGTCCAACAAAGCGTTCTTCTGCCCGATGCATCGGCTTATCCACAGGACAATTTAGACGGAATTTCACAAAACGGCTCCGGTCATGGGCGATAGACCAGATCCGTCACCAGACGCCCCACCTCCTCCAGGCTTCGGGCGCTGCACATGGCGGGCACATCCCCTGTCGTGTGCCAGGGGCGGTAATCCAAATCGATAAGATCCACTGCGGGAATACCTTGCTCCAAAAATGGCACATGGTCGTCGTAGACTTGCGGGCCGGGCACGGGCTGGAAGGCGCTCAGCCCCAACTGCCGGGCGCGGCCAAAAACCTTTTCCACCAGAAAACCGGCGTTGGCCAGGCTGTATCCCTCCATGGGAATGGCCAGATCCCTATCCCCGACCATGTCCAGCAGGATCAGCCCCTCCGGTTGCCTACCTGTCAGCGGGTTGTCGAAATCCCCCAAGGTGGCGGCCAGACGGGCGCTGCCCACGCAGAAAGAACTGAGGCGGCCGGAAATGCCCGCGTCCTCACCATCGAAAAAGATCAGATCCACCGGACGTTCGGGCGGCCGGGCCACCATCAGTTCCAGCAGATGCCACAGAACGGCCACTCCGCTGGCCCCATCATTGGCCCCGGTCAGCGGCTGGTTGCGGAGCCCTTTGTCGGGGTCTTTGTCGCACACGGGACGCGTATCATAGTGGGCCCCCAGCCAAAGGCGCGGGCCCTGGGCGGGACCGGCGCTGATGATGATGTTGTGCAGCGTCACCGGGCTCTGGCCCAAGGTCATGACGGCCTCGAAACTGTGGGTGGCGGCGCGCAGACCACCGGCACGGGCGGCGGCCAGCAATTCCTCGCGTAGCTGTCGGTTGCCTTCGCTGCCGGGAACGCGGGGTCCCAACGCGCACTGCCGGACCAGCAGTTCCATCGCCCTTTCCCCATCGAAAGAGGGCACCTCCTGAGCCGGGCACGGTCCGGCCATAGCCAGCAGAAGGCCGGCCAGCAAAAGGCCGGCAGACAAGCTTTCGAGAATTCTAGAAAACAAAGGTGGCCTCCAGACCCAAGCCCAGGTTGGTGCTCGTCACGTTGGTGGCGACATCCTTGCTGCGGCCGAAAGTGAAGGTCAGCGCGCCGCTGAGGTTGCGACTGACCTGGTAGCTGAAGCGCGGATCGATGTTGAAACGCATCTTGCCGGTGGGCGTTGCCGAGGCCGCTCCGGGGTTCAGACGCTCCTGGCGATCCTGCTGGTAGCCGATATCCACGTTCATGTCGATGGCCGGATTGCTGCCGGGCCGGTACAGCCCCAGCTTGGCCAGGAAACGCTGCGCCTTGAACTGATGCCGCAACTGCAGGCCTAGGCGCAGTTTCCGGTGATCGGTGATCACGCCGTTGTTTTCGCTGTGGTCATTGCCGATGGTGCCGTTCAGCGTGGCGCTCAAACCGTTGTGGAAGGTGAAGGACCAACGTGGCGAGAGAGTGGAGCTGTAGGACGGATTGTAGCTGGTGACCGTCATGTTGTTGATGGTCTTGGTGCGTTTGTAGCTGAGGTTCACGTTGGAACTGCGGAACCAGCCGGAGTCCAGGGACGAACCCCCGCCACCGAAGATCCGCCACTTCTCGATGCCGCTCAGAGAGAGGCTGGCATCGGGCCAGGTCTGCAGATAGGACCGGTTGCTGCTGCCCACTTGCAAGCGGTCGGTCTCCTTCTGCGTGTACTTCATATCCAGGTTCATGCTGCGCACCAGCTGGGTGCTGGTGTTCAGCGTGAGGTTCTCCGTCTCGGCGAAGGTGTTGCTGACGTAAACGCTGTCCGGCACATCCAGACTGGTGAGGAAGCCCGTCTTGTACCAGAAATCCACCGGGCTGCTGATACGCCCGTAGCTGCTGTTACGGTCCCGGCTGACAGTGACCTTCAAAGGCTTGAATTCCCGCATGGGATGGCTCAAAGCGTTGTAGATGGTACTCAGGCCGAAGCCAGGCCCCTCGGCCACCTTTTCCTCCTGCTCCTCAGCCGGCCGACGGCCCTGGTCTCTTTCCTCCTGCAGGCGCTCCTCGGCCTGCTCGAGGTAGAATTCCTCCAGCTTCCGGGCCTTCTCGTCCGGCGGCAACTCGTCCCATTCCGGGGGATAAGCGGGCTCGTCCTTGGCCCCCGGCCGGCGCATCCGCTGATCCCGCAGGCGCTGCTCCTCTTCGATCATCTGGCGGCGTTTGGCCTCGTCGTACTGCTTTTTCGGCAGAACCTTCTCGAAGACATCCCCCACGGGCAGGCTGAAACGGACATCCCAGCGGCTGTTGTTGCTCAGGTTGCGGGTTCCCGGGGGGTCGCCCTCCTGAGCCACCAGAGGGCTGTGGTCATCGACAAAGGAGCCCGTGAACTGGACGCTGGGCTTGATTTTCATCATGGCCTTGACCACCTGCCGCGCCGGATAGAAGAAGACCCCCGACGGGATCATCTTGGCCCTGGGCGGTACCAAGGTCATGCGCACATCGTACTGGCGCTTCTTCTCCTGGCCGATGTTCACGCCGTACAGCCGATGTTCACGCAACAGATCCCGGTCACTGGTGCCCCCAAGGCTCAGGCGAACGATGTCCAGCGGTTCGTACTCCAGGCTGGCGGACATGGTTCCCGGTCGGGTTTTGGTGATGGGTTGCTGGGTCACCACCCCGTTGGTCGTGATGGTCCGGCGGGAAGTGAAGGTGCTGGTGAAACGGCTGCTCAGAGCAATCTTGGACGGCACGATGTTGAAGCCCTTGACCAGGGGCACATACTTCAACACGGGATAATCCCCCAGATGGTAATGCCCGCTGATGTTCAGATCGTAGCTCAGATTGCCGGACAGGTTCTTCGCGTCGCTCTCGTTGAGAGGGCCACGATTCGAGGACCGTGAACCGGTCACCTGCACCGCCCAAGGATCGATGACATAGCGAGGGATCGCCCCTTTGGATGGCGTCTTGCGCAGGCTGGCGCTGAAGCGCTCGTTGGTTTTGACGGACGACAAGGCGTTGCGCACGTCCTCATCCAGGATCTCGATATCGCTGTTGGTCTCATACTTGGGCCGGTCGATGGTCTGGCTGCGGCTACCGGAAACGGGGACCTTGAAACCCGCCAGGGGCAGGAAATCGTCCAGGTTGAAGCTGGTGGCCAGATTCCAGCTCTCGTTCGTCATTCCCGATCCGGTGCGGCTGGCCAGCCCGTGGTACTCGGCGTCGGTTTTGGACCAGTCCGCATCCAGTTTGAAGACATCGGCCATATTCAGGCGCGCGCCCGCGCTCTGGGCCAACCCCCTTTCGGTTTTGACGCCCTCCAGCCTCACGTCGTTCAGATAGAAATAACCGGACACGTCATGGGTAAGCGCGTTGTTGGCCACCACCCAGTAGTAGTTCCGGACGGTGCGCAGATCGGGCAAGCCCACCACCCGCACGGGGTAGGTGTCACCCGTTTCCACATCCGCCACTTCGCCATGGATGACACCGTCGGCGTCCACCTCGCCGGTCTTGACGTTGCTCAGCTGCGCCAGGTTCACCTTCATCTTCTTCCAGCCCACCTTGGAAGGGCTGCGGCTGAAGTTGTAGCCCACCTCGTAGTAGTTCAGGGTGTCGGACCCCACGCGGAAGAAGACGTCCATGTCCGCCTGGTCGAAACGCGGATTATAGAAATACCAGCTCATGTCCCGGTAGGTGGTGTAGTCGTCACCGCGCAGGGACACCTGCTTGTTGGCGCGCACCATGTGCCCGTTGTCCAGGTTGCGGAAGTCCAGGACCAGGGCCTGCTCCTTTTCCGGAATGTTCTCCACCTCGTGCACGGGGAAGGGCGACGTGTAGTCCGGGTTCTCCTTGTTGTTCACCTCCCCCAGGAAGAATTCCTCACCGCTGAGACGTTCGTTCTGGCTGAGCAGCTCCTCGCCCTGGATACGACGCACCCCCTGCCGCTCCCAGCGGCTGCCCAGGAACTTGAATTCCGAAAGCTGCAGATGCACCGGCTCGGAGGGGTTGACGGGATCATCGTTCTCGTACCAGATGCGCACATGGGTGATGGCTTTGATGTTGGGTTGCAGATTCACCGCGACGGTGTCCACATCGCCCAAACGGACCCGGTACTTCCGCCAGGCCTGGTTGTTCTCGATCAGATCCCCCACCTCGGTGTAGTCGTACACCACATCCACCAGGGCTTCGGTGTCGGCAAGGTCGATGACGGCGGTGAAGTAGCCGTCGTCCGTGTCCAGCGTGGAGTTGCCGTTGATGTCCTCGTTATCCTCGCGGCTGTTGCGCGCGGTGCCGTTGATGCGCGGGTAGGGCCGATCCCCGCCGATATCGTATTGGGCATCGTAGCGCTGAGGACCGTTCTCGTTGCCGTCCAGACCGATGTCCTCGTCGTAGGACCAGACACCATCCGGTTCGGTGCCCGGCACGATACCATCCTCCCGCTCATGGGTGCCCAGGATGAACTCGCCGTTCTCGTCCAGGGGCCAGAAGCCGTCCTCGCTGATGTAGCCGAAATCCAGGTGCAGCTTGCCGGAACGGTCCTGGATGTCCGGGTGCCCGTCGTTGACCCAGACCTCCACGAACTGGCTCTTGCTCAGATCCTGGCCCGTGCGGCTCAGGCCGCGGGTGATGCCGCCCCAGTCCTCGGCATCCCAGACGCCGTCATCGTCCCGCAGGTACAGGTCCATGACCTGCTGCGTTTCGCTGCGCTCCTGGTTCACCAGCTCGGGATTCAGCATGCGGCGTTCGATGCGGTCCTTGGGCGTGAACCAGCGCACGTTGTCCACGCGGTCTTCGGGATCGAAGGTGCGCAGATCCCCCGTTTCCAGCCGGTGGCGCTCGCCCAGGAAAGGCGCCGCGGACCAGAACCAACCCAAACGCGTCAGGCTGATGACGTCGGACGCGTCCACGCCCTCGAAATCCTCCAGATAGGCCACGCCCTTGGTGTTGGGGTTGGGCAGGCTGACGGCCACCTCGGCGTTCAGTTGCAGGCTGCTTTCCCGTTCGGTGTTGCGCAGCGAAAGGAAGTTGGCCACATGGGTCAGGAAGTAGGGCTTGAAGGTGTGCCCCAGAATGGCGTTGCCGACCACCGTCTTGCTGGGCTCTTCACCCAGCTTGGCCTTCTCGCCCACGATGCTTTCGCTCTGGTAGAGCCAGGTGCTGGTCAGGTGGCTTTCGCGGCCCAGGTCGTAGTCCACGTTCAGCCCCAGCAGGTTGGTCTGGCCGCCACCGAAGAAAGGCGCGAACTGGTAGTTGACGCTCAGCTGGCTGTCGGGCGAAAGATTGGCGTTCTCGCCCTTGAGGGTGATCTGGCCGAAGGTGTAGTCGATCTCGTAGTCCGTGCCGCGGGTCAGGGTGCGCCCGTCCAGGGTCACGGTCTCGCTTTCCTCCTCGATGTTGCTGACGCCCAGGTTGAAGCTGCTGGCGGCGGCCGCGTGGGTGGCCACGATCTTGAAGCTGGCGTACTGCCCGTAATCCGAAGGCAGGGTCAGCGGATGGTACAGCTGGTACGGCTGATTCTGCTTCAGGAAAGAATCGTCCGAACTGGGATTGTCCGGCAAGGCGGTGGACGGGTCCCAGTAAACCTCCGCGGCGTAATCCGCGTAGCCGGGAGCCCATTGCGTGACTCCAGCGTAAGCGTCCTGCAGGAAACCCACATCGCCGCCGGGATAATCGGCCAGGACCCCGCTGGCCGGCATGCGGCTGCTGGCGGGCGCGAAGGGGTAGGGGAAATTCAAGGGGAACTTGAGCAATCCCTTGCGCAGGTCGAAGAGGGTGCCGTCGGTCTTGTCCACCAAGCCGTCGGCCCCCGCGTTGCCCTGGGCGTCCTTCTGGTCCAGGCCGAAGATCTCGATGTAGTTGACGCCGTTCTCATCCTGCTCGGGAAAGGCGCTGCTGGTCTCGTTACGCTCGATGGTCATCCCGAAGCTGTCCACGTCGATATTGGCGCCGCCTAGGGGATAGATGTTGCGCAGCACATAGTAGAAAGGCCGCTGCAAGGTCAGGTTCACCGGGGCCTTGAGCAGCTTCATGCGGTAATAGACTTCGGTCTCGCCGGGAATGCTCACCGGCTCGTCGGAACCGGGCCGGTCCCCCACCTTGTAGGCCAGGGAGCCATCCGGGTAGACCACGTCGTAGGTCACGGCCAGGTAATCGTCACTGGCCATCTGGCTACGAGTGTCGATGGCCACCAGGTTGTCGTCCACGTCCAGCATGAGGTCGAAATCCACCGCGCGCCAACGGTTGGCCTTACGCAGGGGCTGTCCCCAGTCGTTGGCTGCCGGCGAGCCGAAGGCCGCGTTCCAGAACACGCCGGTAGAGTCCTCATACACCGCCACGTTACGCACATCATTGGGGCCGAAGGTGCCGATGCCCATCATGCGGTAGACCTGGATGGTCCCCGTATCGATCCGGTATCCCTGCCGGCCGGGGACGTCGGCCACGCGCTCGGGGAAATAGCCGGCCTGCGCTTCCAGGGGCGGCAAGTCCAGCCGGAAGAAGCGGTGGTTGATATAGTCCGCGCTGCTGATGACATGGTCCTCCACCTCCCCGCCCTTGGAGTTGAAGGTCTTGGCGCTGGATTCGGCCTTCTGCTTGGAGATGACGCCCGTGAACGCGGCACGGCCCACCTGGCCGGTGACCTTGATGCCGAACAGGCCGCTCTTGTTGGAGCTGTAGCCCAGCAGGCTGCTGCCCGGCAGGGTCAGCCCCACATCACCGGTCTCGATGGTGTGGATGATCTCGTCCTCGTCCCCCTGGTACATCAGCTTGATCTTGGTGGCGTCCGGGCCCATGGCCGCGCTGTTGTGGTCCACCTCGATGATGATCTTCTCGCCGATGGTGCCGCTCAGGTTGACCTGCAGTTCCTGCTCCATCTCCAGGGCGGGAAAAAGGCTCTGGCTGGTGACACGCTCGCTGGGGGTGAAGGGTTTTACCACCGTGCTCTCGCCGCGCAGCGCCAGGAACTCGCGGCCGGTGATCTTGATGCGGGTCTTCTCGCCGCGGCCGATGATCTTCTCCAGGGTGCGCGGCAACTTGATGGGTATGGTCAGGTTCAGCAGGCCGCCATCATTCCGTACCTTGCCCACCTTGTTGCCGCCGAAAAGATCGTCCCGGGCCAAAACCCGGTCCACCGTCATGCGGCGTTGCATGGCGCTCTGCATGTCGTCGATGGAAACTTTGACCAGGGTGTCTCCCACCCGGCGCGGCGGGTAGTAGACAATGCCACCGGGCAAGGTCTCCATGGCCGGATACAGATAGAAGAACTTGGGATATTCGAGAATCGTCACCAGGCCCAGGTCCCGGTTGTACTCCACCAGGGTTTCCTTGCGCTCCAGGTCGATGCCCGCCTTTTCCCGCCAGATTTTCCGGAACACATCGATGAGTTCGGGTTTCTTACCATGGTCCCTGACCGGATCCACACCCGCGGTCAGCAGGCGCTGCCGCATGGTCAGTCGCTCCACGCCCAGCAGGCGCGGGTTCTCCGTGGCGGTGATGACGGGATCCAGACCGTAGATGAGGCGCCCCGCGTAGTGGGGATCGGCCAGGGCCAATCCCGCCTGACCGAGCAACAGGATCAGAAACCACAGCGCCAGAAAACCGCGGCGCGGTTTCCGGTGAGCATCGGCTCTCGTGCCGAAAATGTGGTTCAAGCCCTGACTCTCCTTGTCAACCCGATGCAAGAACAGCAATATATGGGTGGCGCCGGTGGGCGGAAGTCTCCAAAATTGGCCAGAATGGCCCCACTTGGTGACCAACGCCGGGTTGGCTTTCCCCCGGCAATTCCATTCAGCCGGAACGCGAGTGCCCCGAATATGGTTGGCGAGAGACGCGCCTCGCCAGGATGAATTTGACGACCGGTGCCGGCATCCCGCCGCCCAGGACGCAGGCGCGATGGTTGAGAACCGAGCAGAACAGGTGTTATGTTCTTAATTTACAGACATTTGATCCGCGCTGCAGCCGGTCCGTTCTTCTTCGGATTGTTCACCATCACGTTCCTGCTGATGATACAAATCCTCTACAGATTCGTCGATCTGTTTGTCAGCAAGGGGGTCCCGTTTTTCATCGCCCTGAAGGTCCTCTTCCTGAGCCTTGGGCACACTTTTGCATTATCCGTACCAATGGCCGTGCTCATCGCCATTCTCATGAGCGTGGGCCAGTTGGCGGCCGACCACGAGATCACCGCCCTGAAAGCCAACGGCATCAGCCTATGGGCTGTCCTGCGCCCCCTGCTGCTGATGGCCACCGTCATCGGCGGCGGGCTGGCGGCTTACAACCACTGGATCTTCCCCGAAAGCAACCACGCCCTGGCCAACCTGATCTACGACATCAACCGGCAACGGCCCATGATGGAGATCCAGCCCGGGCGCTTCACGGAGCTGGACGGAAGCATGTCCATCTACGTGCGCAACAAGGACGATCTGACGGGGCACATCAAAGATGTGAGCATCATCGAGAAGGAGAAGCCCGACGATCTCTCTCCTCGCCTGACCATCGCCACCTGGGGCAAAATCATCCCCGAGCACGAAACCGACAGCCTGCTGATGGAGTTGCACGACGGCGAGATCCACGAGCGCATGCCCAAAAAGGATCCGGACAAGTACCAGGTCATCCGCTTCAAGCAGCACAACCTGCGCGTTCTGAACGTCGAACGGGATTTCAAGGAAAGCGGCCGCAAGGCTCGCAACGACCGGGAAATGAACATGGTGGACCTGATGGCGGCCGCCAAGCGGGAGCAGGCCAAGACCGCCTCGGTGGCCACGCAGATTGCCGACCTGGGGGCCAATATCGTGGACTGGCAGTACCAGCTGCTGGACCCGCAAAAGCGCGGGGACCTGTTGGGACGTCCCCTGCCGTCCAAGGAGGGTCCGCGGCGCGCCAAGCTGCTGGAGGGCAAGTTCAAGGCCCTACGCGTCAAGCTGGAGCGGACCATCGAGCAGTCCGAATACCAGGAGCGCCTGGCCGACAGCTACAAGGTCAAGGCCAATCGCTATCTGGTGGAATTCCACAAGAAGCTGGCCATCCCCTTCGCCTGCATCGTGTTTGCCGTGCTGGGCGTGCCCATGGCCGTGACCACCAGCCGCAGCGGCAAGGGGGTCAGCGCCAGCCTGGCCATTGGCGTGTACCTTATCTACTACCTCTTCCTGGTGGGCGGCGAAAAATTCGCTGACCGAGGCCGGCTGGACCCCATGTTGGCCATGTGGAGCGCCAACCTGGTGCTGCTGGCCATCGGGATCCCCGTTTTCATGCGCACCGTGCGCGAGGGGCGCATCCTGGAATGGCGCCGACCCGATTTTCTGGTCCGTGGGCGGGAAAGACGGGAGACATCCTGATGCTGCTGGTGCACGGCTATCTTCTGAAAACATTCTTGCGCAACTTCGCCCTGACCATTCTGGGCTCGCTGGTGCTGTTCACGCTGCTGGACCTGCTGGATCATATCGGGAGCCTGGTGGACAACCACGCCACCGTCGGCATGGTGGGGCGCTACTATACCTACAAGGCTGCCTGGATCATCGATCAGGTGCTGCCCATTTCCATGTTGATGGCCACCCTGTTCACCATCGGGACCATGGCCCGCTATCTGGAATTGACGGCGCTCTTTTCCTCCGGCTGTTCCCTGCTGGGCATCACCCGGCCCCTGATCCTGACCGCGCTGCTCGCTTCGGTCTTTTCCCTGGTCTGGCGGGAGTACGTGCTGCCGGACGCCAACATCAACCGCAACCGGGTCTGGGAGGTGGAAATCCACAAGAACTCCGACCGCATGCGCCCCACCACCGACATCCGCATCACCGGGCCGGAGGGACGTTTTTATTACGCGCGCAAATTCGACCCCAACAACAACATCCTGACCGGGCTGAACATCTACACCCCAAACGGCAACCAGATCGTCGAAAGCATCGACGCGGAGCGGGCCGAATGGGATGGCCGGCACTGGACTCTGATCAACGGCAAGCGGCGCGTCTTCGAAGCGGAAGGCGAGCGGATCACCTCCTTCGAGAGCTTGCAAGCCCGGGACCTGCAGGTGGATCCCAAGAGTTTTTTCCACGACCGGATCCGCCGTGAAGACATGAATATCCGCCAGTTGCGAGATCTGGTGCGCGTCACGCGCCTCAGCGGGGGCGATCCCACCCGTGCCCTGGTGGACATCCAGTTCAATCTGGCCTTCCCGCTGATCAATCTGCTGGTCGTTCTCATCGGCATCGTCCTGGCCAGCGGGCCACGCAAGACCACCATCGCCTCGGGTTTCGGCCTGACTCTGCTGATCAGTTTCGGGTTTTATCTTTTCATGAGCTTTGGGCGCTCCCTGGGCCATGAGGGGACGGTTTCCCCGGTGGTGGCCGCCTGGACCGGAGATGTGGTCTTCTTCATGCTCTTCCTGGGGCTTTTCCTGCGTGCCCGGCGTTAGGCCGGACCAAGGGGCGGGAATTATTGGGCAGTTCGAATTATTGGGCAGCGCGAATTATTGGGCAGCGCGAATTATTGGACTTGCTCCCCCTCATTCCTTAAATTAAGGTCCACGAAAGACCCGACAGATTCCGGGGTGGAACCGCGTGATCCCGCAGGGCGCGCCCAACGCTCCTCCCCTCCAGGTCAATCCCCACAGGGAGTACAGATTGAACATGAGACGCGTCCTTTCCCTTCTGCTTCCAGCGGTTCTGCTTGTCTTGCTGGCCGTGGCCGGTTGTAACGATGAGTCCAACCCCAAATTCTCCCGCATCGAAGCCAGCCCCACCTGCGGCGTGGCCCCCATGGCCGTGGAGTTCCGGGCCGTGGCCACCGGCGGCAACGAGACCGGCGACCCCACCGGCGGCAACAACAACCTGGAAATCAACTGGAACTTCGGAGACGGCGGCAGCGGAGCCACTTCCATTGCCTACCATATCTTCCAGGATCCGGGTGTCTACAACGTGGTGGCCACCGCCAAGGACCCGGACGGCGGCAGCGCCAGCATCAGCCAGCAGATCGTGGTTTATGCCGACAGCCTCTTCATCGAGGCCAGCAGCAACTTCCCCGGCGGCGCGGTCACGACCAACGACACCATCGCCTTCAGCCTCTGGGCGGAGTCCTGCCAGATTAATCCGGATACGGACGATGACTACCGCAACCTGGTCTACGAGTGGAGCATGAACGACGGCACGGACACCGTTTTCAACAGCCGTCAGCCCCACTACACCTTCACCACGGCCGGCAGTTATGCCGTGACGGTGAATGTTTCCTACACCGCCCTGGCCATCACCCGGCGCGACACCCTCCTGTTCGAGGTGACGGATCCGTAGACACGGCACAACGATGCCATGAGAGGCCCGAGATGCCATGAGAAAGCGGGACCGGATAACCGGTCCCGCTTTCTCTTTTTCCTGTGCTGCGTCTGTTTTACTGCCGGGCGGTCCGCCCCTCAGAGAGCGGCCTTCAGCTTCTCCACCAGATCATTCTGCTCCCAGCTGAAGGGCACATCCTTGCGCCCGAAGTGCCCATAAGCGGCCGTCTGCCGGAACACCGGCTTGCGCAGTTGCAAGCGTTCGATGATGCCCTGGGGCGTCAGGTCCACCACCTTGCGGATGGCCGTGGTGATGGCGCTGTCCGCCACCGTGCCGGTGCCATAGGTTTCCACCGTGACACTCACAGGTTCGGCCACACCGATGGCGTAGGCCACCTGCACCTGGCAACGTTCAGCCAGGTCCGCGGCCACGATGTTCCTGGCCAGATGCCGGGCCGCGTAAGCCCCGCTACGATCCACCTTGGTGCAGTCCTTGCCGCTGAAAGCGCCGCCACCGTGGGCCGCACTACCGCCGTAGGTATCCACGATGATCTTGCGCCCCGTCAGGCCGCAATCCCCCAGGGGGCCGCCCACCACGAAACGCCCGGTGGGGTTGATGTGGGCCCTGTACCCTTCATAGTCCACATCAAACTCCTTCAGGATGGGCTCGATGACATGGTAGCGAACACCAGCCTCGATGTCCTCCATGGTGATGTCCGGGTCATGCTGGGTGCTGACGACCACCGTGTCGATGGCCACAGGCCGGTTCTCCTCGTAGCGGACCGTGATCTGGGTCTTGCCGTCGGGGCGCACCCACGGCAGGGTCCCATCCTTGCGCACCGCGGCCAACTGCTGGGCCATGCGGTGGGCCATGGTGATGGGCAGAGGCATCAGCACGTCGGTCTCGCGGCAAGCGTACCCGAACATCAGGCCCTGGTCACCGGCGCCACCGGGGTTGACGCCCCTGGCGATGTCCAGGCTCTGCTTGTCGATGGACGTCAGCACCGCGCAGCTATCAGCATCAAAGCCGTATTTGGCGGAGGTATACCCGATCTCGCGGATCGTCTTACGCACCAATTCGGGCAAATCCACGTAGGTCTCAGTGGTGATCTCTCCTCCCAGGAAAGCCACCCCCGTGGTCACCATGGTCTCACAGGCCACGCGCCCCTGTGGATCATAGGTCATGATCTCATCCACGACGGCATCGGAAATGGCGTCCGCCACCTTGTCGGGGTGTCCCTCGGTGACAGATTCACTGGTGAAAAGAAACTTTTCGCTCATGGCTGATCTTCCTTCCCGCCTGGGCAGGTTCGCGTGCTGCGCCGGCCCACGACCGGCTTTTTCTATTGCAGACCGTTTTTCAACTGGTCGATGCGCGTCACCGGCATGGGGTCCACCCCACGCAGCGCCGCCAGTTCACAGGAGAGCCGGTCCCCGTAGTGGACCAGGCTCAGCATGCGGGTCAGGGCGGAATACCCCACCGCCTCCAGGCTGACAACGCGCTGGAACTGATCGGCCAACAACCCGGTGGTCAGTTCGATCCGACGGCCGATGCGCTCGGATTCCAATCCAGAACGCAGAATAACCAAAACCAGGCGTTCCCGCCAAGCGGATGACATTTCCCAACCCACGATGTCGTTGTGGTTCAACTCAGGAAAAACCGCCACCGAGGCCGGCCACTTGGCGTTCTCATTCAACTGCCCCTTCCAGCGCACCGCCACCGCCGCGGCCACCGGGTCCCCGGCGTACAACACGGGGAAACGCCCCTCCAATTCCTGCGCCAGTTCCATGAACGACAAACCCGTCGGCATGCGCCCGGCCTTCAGAACCGTCAGGCTCTCCTCCAGATCTCCGGGCATCCCCTCCAGATATCCCAGACGATGCAGGACCTGCAGCAGCCCTCCCAGACTGTAGCCCAGAGCGGCGCGGGGCGGCAGGCCCGGCGGCAGCATGATCAGGGGTTCGTCTTCCCGGCGCTGGGCCGCCATCACACCACCGCTGGTGATCAGGATGACTCGGGCGCCGCGCCGGCGCGCCTCCCGCAGGGCGGAAAGGCTTTCTTCCGTACCGCCCGAGTAGCTGCCCACCAGGACCAGATCACCCGCTCCCACCCAGAAAGGAAGCCCGTAATCGCGCCAGACATCCAGGGAAGAATCCCCAGCCCCAAGCAGAGTGGACACCAGTTCCGCCCCGATGGCGGAGCCCCCCATGCCACAGAAGACCAAGCGCCCGGCGGGAGCCAGACCGGGGTTGATGGCCGCCAGGCCCGGCAGGTCGCGGGATTCCTCCAGATGACGGGCAAACGCGCCCACCAATTCCCGCATGCGTTCCAGTCCGGATTTCATCAGGACTCCCTCTCCTCTTTGCGCCGGTCGATATAATCCGCCAGCCAGATGTTGGCCTCTTCCGCCGTGCCCATGGCCAGCAGCGCAGCGGCCACCTTCCGAGCCTCGGTGTAGGGGGTCCAGCGCACCACCTGCTTGACTTTAGGGATCGCCGCGCCGTGCAGACTGATCTCGTCCAGCCCCAGCCCCAGCAGAGTTTCGGCCAAACGCGTTTCCGAGCCCATCTCCCCGCACAACCCCACCCAGATGCCCGCCTCATGGCCCGCATCCACGGTTCGCTGGATGGCGCGCAGAACCGCCGGATGCAAGGGCTGATACAGGTAGGAAACTCGGGCGTTGCCCCGATCCATGGCCAAAGTGTACTGGATCAGGTCGTTGCTGCCGATGCTGAAGAAGTCGCAGTGCGGGGCCAGCAGGTCGGCCGCCAGCACCGCCGACGGCGTTTCGATCATGATGCCCAGATCCAGATTCCCGCGGTGGGGCACGCCGGCGGCCACCAGTTCCGCCACCGCCTCGGCAAAAACCTCTCGGGCCTGCTGCAATTCCTCCAGGCCGGTGATCATGGGGAACATGATCTTCACCCGGCCGTGGACCGCGGCGCGGCAAATGGCCTTGATCTGCGTCTTGAAAAGGCTACGGTTGGCCAGGCTGAAGCGGATACCCCGCCACCCCAAGAAGGGGTTGTATTCCCGCTTGGCCCCCAGATAGTCCGAAACCTTGTCCCCTCCCACATCCAGGGTGCGGAAAACCACCGGCCGGCCGCCCATGCGCCTCACCATGTCACTGTAGACGACGGTCTGCTCGTCCTCGCTGGGAATGGTCTGGTGCTGGAAGAAAAGATACTCCGTGCGCAGCAGCCCCACACCCTCGGCCCCACGCGCCAGGGCCTCGTCCAATTCCACAGGCAACTCGATGTTGGCCATCAGCTTCAGACGGTGCCCATCCGGCGTGATGCTTTCCTTATCCCGCAGACCGGCCAGCTTCTCGTTGGCCACCTTGGCCTCGATCCGCAGGCGCCCGAAACTCCGCTCGGTTTCCGGATCCGGCTTGTAGATGGCCACGCCCTCGGTACCGTTCACCGCCGCCTTCCGGCCCTGCCGCCAGCGCCGGATACGCCCCTTGAGCCCCACCACCGCAGGCACCCCCAGGCTCCGGGCCAAGATGGCCACGTGGCTGGTGTTGCCCCCCTCGGCCATGAGAAAACCGATGACGTTCCGCCCTCCCAGCAGAGCCGTATCGCTGGGTGTCAGGTTGTTGGCGATGATGATGGAAGGTTCGGTGGGCAGTTCAAAAGGCAACGGCACATCGTCCAGGAAGGCGCGCAGCACCCGCTGCTCCACATCCTGCAGATCATTGACACGTTCCCGGAAAGTCTCGTCCTCAAGCTCCAGGAACCGAGCCGCGATATCCCCCACCGCGCGGGCAAAGGCCGCCTCGGCGTTGATCCTTTCCAGACGGATGACAGCCAGGGTGGCGTCCCAGACCATCTCGTCTTCCAGGATCAGAAGCTGGGCGGCCAGAATCCTGGCTTCCTCGTCCCCCAGTTCACTGCGGATACGGTCCACCAGGTCCTGGATCTGGCCCTTGGCCCGCTCCACGGCCAGCCGGAAACGCTGGATCTGTTCCGGAATTTCCGCCTGGGTGATGGGCACCCGGTCGGGCACCAGGGCGCGGCGGCCGATCCGATGCAAGGGCCCGCAGGCAAAGCCCGGAGAGGCCGCGATGCCATGGGCCTTTTTCATATCAGGAAGGGTTTTCCGGGTTGGCGAGTTCCACCTCGATCAGATGGACCAGGGAGCGACAGGCTTCCTCTTCATCGGGTCCGGAGACTTCCACCTCGACGGAGGTGCCGTACTCCGCGGCCAGACTGGCCAGCCCCATGATGCTCTTGGCATTGGCCGTCTTACCGTTGAAGCGGATGGTCACGTCGCTGGCGAAAGATTTCGTCAGCTTGACGATGCGGCCGGCGGCTCGCAGGTGGAATCCAACCGGATCAGACACAACT
>PDQT01000135.1 GCA_002747875.1 bacterium DOLZORAL124_64_63 | reverse complement strand
AAGTTCCTGAGGATAGCGGATGCCCTGTAGCTTATGGGACTCCGCATCCCGAGAATCGCGCTGGTAACAACTCGGGAACCGATACGTGGCATCACATGGCCATTGTCGAATATGGTTCGGCGAATTTTTCCCAGCAGGCCAATCTGGAGAAATACAGTCGACCTCGGGTCTTGGTCGTCAATCCTTCTCAGGTTTGGCGAGAGAGAAGCAACCCCGCGGCCATCGCCACCATGAAAGAGCTGAATCCGGATCTCAAGGTTCTCGGGTACTTCAATGCTCACAGCAGTTGGCTACGCTGGGGCAATGATCACTATCCCGATGGTAGCTACGAGTCGGATTGGTATGACGCCACTCGGCCTTACTGGTCATACACCACAGAGGGCGATACCATGATGTCTTGGCCTGGAAAGGCCTTGATAAACATCCTGAATCCCGATTGCCGAGAGGCCATGGTGCAGGTCCTCCGGAATCACTGGGAGGCCCATGACAATGTCTTCGACGGGATCTTCTGGGACCATTTCAACACCAAGTTGTGGGTCATCAATGAGCTGGAGGGGCGCGAGGGCGATATGGATCTGGATGGTGACGGTATCAGTCACAAAAATGACGAGGACGAAATGGAGGCCTATCGTCAGGCATCCGTGGCTCTGATCACCAGGGCGCGGGAAGTTCTGGGTGAAGATGTCATCCAGATCACCAACGGCAACCGGGCGGCGGTTGATGAGGAATTTGCGGGGCTGGTGGACGGTGCTTTCTACGAGCACTTTCCCGAAGTGGGCTTTTCCGGGGATGAGATGCGCAATGCCCTGGATCCGGCCTGTCCGAACAATCTGTTCACCGCCCGTAGTTGGATGAGGACTCGCAATGGTGGTCCCTTCCTCATCCTCAGCAATACGCACTTCGTCTATCGGGAAGATGCGCAGGGGCACAGGGAAGCGGTGCGTCTGGCGGAGTTCAATCGGGCGGTTGCCCTGATCACCGGCAACCTGGTTTCTTACCACTCCGATGATTGCCGGACGCACTACGGTTGGCCGGACCAAGAGGTGAACTTGGGCCGTCCGCTGGGCGAGGCTCAGTTCGAGGGTGATTTCGTGTCTCGGGAATTCGAGAACGGCAGGGTCTGGCTGGATTTCTCGGAAGCCAGGCTGGGGGCCCCCTTCAGTTTTCAGATTCAACAGAATGGCATGATTATCCAGGATATGGATCTGATGGCGGATTAGTTTTTCCGGTTTGTCGCGGGGTTTCGGAACGGGGTGTCGGTTGAGGAACGCTCTTGAAGCTAGCTGTTGGGAACCGAACTTGCGCCCTCCCGGAGCCCCGCATATTTTTCGGACAGCCACCACCGCAAGTCCCTCCGAAAAGGCCTGTTCATGACCCTGCGTATTGCTGCGGTTTCCTTTCTCAACACGGTGCCTCTCATTGAGATGTTGGTCGCCGAACCGGGGGGCGGTGCCACCCTGACGCGTGCTTTGCCCAGTGCCATCTCCCAAAAATTGCTTTCCGGTCAGGCGGATATTGGTCTGTTGCCGGTCTTCGAGATTTTTCTGGGGCGTAGCGCCGGGATCCTGTCTCGGGCGTGCATTGGCGGCACGGGGGCGGTGGATAGCGTCAAATTGTTCACCCGGGGGGGGCTTGGGACGGTTGATCGCCTCTTGGTGGATCGGGGCTCTCGGACATCGGTGGCCTTGACCCGGGTGCTGCTGGCTGAAATGGAAGGGCGGACACCTCCTTTGGAGCACGCCAGGCCGGTACCGGGCTCCCGGCCCGAAGAGGGGCAAGGGGTGTTGGTGATCGGTGATCTCTGTTTTGCTTATGAGAAGGCGCTATCGGATGATCCCGAGGTCCAGGCACACGACCTGGGTGCCCTCTGGTACGATTTGACGGGATTGCCGTTCGTGTTTGCCACCTGGGCGGCGGCACCGGGTTGGCCCGATCGCGCGGGACCCGAGGCGGTGACCCGCGCTGCTGAGCTGCTGGAACGGGCGCGTGACCATGGCCTGGCGCGTCTTGGCGATCTTGCGGTGAGGGAGGCGGCCAACGGGGCCATGGGGCCCGGTGGTGATGCGACTTCCGCCGCGATCGACTATTATTTCCGGACCAGCCTGGACTACACCCTGGGCGAAGATCATCTGGCGGGCCTGAGGAAATTCCACGCGCTCTGCCTGTCGCACGACCTGATTCCCGCTACCCACCCTCCTTCTTTGCTGTGAGGATTTGATTTGCGGCCTTTTCCCGATGCGGGGGACAACAGCCCGATGGACCCTGCCAAGTTTCAACAACTGGTTTCCGCCAAGGAGCGCTCTCTGGCCAAGGATCTTGTGCCGATGGTGCAGCCGGATCCCTATCGGGTGCCGGCCATCAGTTCCGCCTTTGCCCTGGAACTTCTGGACGAGGCTCTGGTCCGCCGTCTGACCGGCGGGGAATTGGTGGTCCTTTTTGAGGAAGCGGGGCTGCATGATCTGGGACGGGTGGCCCATATTCTGCGCCAGAAGCGTACGGATCCGGAACTGGTCACCTTCATCATCGATCGTAACGTCACCTACACCAACCTCTGTTACGCGGATTGCGGCTTCTGCGCTTTCAACCGGCATCAGGGCGCTGACGATGCATACCTGTTGAGCCTGGACGAGATCCTGGAGAAATGCCGCACCGTTGTGGAGGCGGGGGGGAATCAGATTCTCCTGCAGGGGGGCCACCACCCCAAAAAGAGGTTGCCCTATTATGTCGAAATGCTCAAGGGCATCAAGGAGGCGTGGCCCCGGATTTGGATTCACGGCTTTTCCCCCAGCGAAATCCAGCATTTCGGGAGAATCAATTCCCTGTCCACACGTCAGGTGCTGGCGGAACTGAGGGAAGCGGGGCTGGATTCCATTCCGGGAGGCGGGGCGGAGATCCTCAGCGATCGGGTGCGCAAGCTCTTGGCGCCCGGGAAAAGCATGGCCGGCGAGTGGATCGGGATCATGGAAGAGGCCCATCAGGAGGGGCTGCCCACCTCGGCAACGATGATGTTCGCCCACATCGAGACCTATCATGAGCGCGTGGAGCATCTGCTGCGGATCCGGGAAAGCCAGGACAAGACCGGCGGGTACACGGCCTTCATCCCCTGGACCTTCCAGCCCAACAATACGCCGTTGATGGACAAACCGGCTCTGCGTGATATTGTGAATTCTCAGCCCTATTTGGGCTCCGTGGACTACTTGCGCACGCTGGCCATTTCCCGGATCGCCCTGGACAATATCCCCAACATCCAGGCGTCCTGGGTGACACAGGGCAAGGCCATTGGCCAGATGACCCTGTACCACGGTGCCAATGATCTGGGCAGCACCATGATGGAAGAGAGCGTCGTTTCGGCGGCGGGGGTCAGTCACCCCCTGACGCGCAAGGACCTGGAAGAGATGATTGTCGGGGCGGGCTTCCGCCCCGGACTGCGTGACAACGGCTACAATTTGGTGGCGGGCGAATGATTCACGAAGCATCCTCTCCCTTGCCCTCCGTGGCCCAGATGGTCGAATCCATGACGATGGGCGGGGCGGAAAATCTAGCGGTGCGCATAGCCAACGCCATGGCCGAGCGGGGCTTTGCCTCCCATCTCATCGTGCTGGGGGAAAGGGGGATTCTCAGTGATCGGGTAGCGCCGGCGGTGCGGGCTCACTATCTGGGTTTCCAACGCGAATCCATCAATCGTCCTCTGGCATTTGGCATGTCACTGCGGCGAGGATACCGTCTACTGAGCGGCTTGCTGAAGGAGCAGGGCATCGCGGTCACGCAAACCCATTTGCCCGGTTCCAATTTTTGGGGGCTGATGCTGGCCCTGTTCGGCCGCCATCCGGTTCTGGCCACCATCCACAATAATGCCGAGTTCAAGTATGGCGATCATGACAACCGCCTGCGGGCCGCTTTACGGAAGCAGGCCTATCGCCGCATCCTGAGCCAATGTGCCGGCACGGTGGCGGTCAGCGAGGAAGTCAAAAGCAGCTTGATCCGGGATCTGGGGGTGAGCCATAACGTGGCTCGCCGTATTGCCGTGGTGACCAATGGCGTTGAAATTCCGGAAGTTTTGTCGGAAACGGAAATCGCTGATCTGAGGGCTTCGGTTGGTGTGCTCGAAGACCAGGTATTCATCCTGGCGGCCGGACGCCTCAGCGATCAGAAGAATTTTGTGGATCTGGTCCGGGCGGCCGCCATTCTGCGCGAAACGGATCCGGCCTTCCGGCTTGTGATCTGTGGCGAGGGAGAGCACAGAGCCCTGCTCGAACAACAGATCGCTGTTTCAGGTCTGGAAGAGCATGTGGCTTTACCCGGAAATCGAACAGACCTGAATCGGTTGATGCAGGCCGCAGACGTTTTCACCATGTCGTCCCTGTGGGAGGGGCTGCCCTTGGTGCTGCTGGAGGCTATGGCCGCCGGGTTGCCGCCGGTCGGTTATGCCATCAAAGGCATCGGCGAAATTCTGACGGACGGAAAAACCGGTTTGATTGTGCCGGTGGGCAAGCCCGAGGGGTTGGCCCATGGGCTGGCCAAACTGGTCCGAAGCGCCGAGGAGAGACGCCGGCTGGGGAACGCGGCTCGGGACCTCGTGGCCACCCGCTACAATTTTTCCACCTTGGCGGATCAGTTGTCCGATCTGTACAGGCAGACGGTTATTCACCGAACTCGCAATTGAAGATCCGGATCTCTTCCTTTTATCAACGGCCAGTCTCCCAAACTGTCCCACGAAAGCTAGAACCAGTTGTCCTCGGCTGC
>PDQT01000133.1 GCA_002747875.1 bacterium DOLZORAL124_64_63 | reverse complement strand
TCGCCAGACCATGGACCGGCAGTACGCCGACCACCCTGAGGATCGGCTGATGCGTGGTTGGCGGGTGAACAGCACGGTCAACGTGAGCCGACGCAACTCTTTGCGTGGTCGATACTCCCGGCGGCAGGAAAGCCGGCAGAGTACCGAGAGCGTTGCCAGCAGCCGCCGCCCGTATCGCTCCCTGGTCAACGAGTACGAGGTGGCCTGGGGGTTCCGCCCCCACGCGGGTCTGCGCCTGAATCTGGCTGCCATCTACACCGATCGCGGGGAAACCGTTTCGGGTGTGGCGCAGCAGGAGTACGCCTTGCGCCCCGGCGCCCGCAGCCGTTTCCGGGAGCAGTGGACCCTGCAGGGTGATGTGCGTCTGTCCGAGGTCAGCAGTGACGAGCCCGCCGGCAGCGTCCGCCCCTGGTTCTATCCGGTGCCGGGCCGTAATGTGGAGGCATCGGTCCGGCTGGGCTGGGAGCCGTCTCAGTATCTGGAGATGGGGCTCAGTTATTTTGGCCGCAAGCAAGGCGTCAGGGGGTGGCAGCATGATTTCCGTCTGGAATCCACGGCGCGTTTCTAGGGCGGTGCTCCTGTGGGGGTTGCTGCTGGGCGTGGTCCGTGGCTGGGCCGCCGAGCCGGTCATCCTGCCCGTGGGCGATGCTCCCCTCAGCCTGCGCGAGGAGTCTTGGCTGCAGCAGGACCGCCGTTGGCTGGCCGGCGGGTTCGCCCATCTGGCCGAACCGGTGGGCGTGGATGCCTTCACCAGCGACGCGGACAGCCTGCTGTTGCTGCACGGCTGGCTGCGGAATCAGACCGCTCGGGAGGATTCCCTGCCCCGGGCCCGCACCCTGGCTTCCCTCCTGCGGGAACGCTGGCAGCGGCGGGGTTATCTGGAGGCCCGGACTCTGGGCCGCGATACCCTGCGGCTGACCCTGGGCCCCCGCTACCATCTGGCGGCCGTGGAAGTGGGGGGCGAGGACTTCCCGGGGCGCGCGCGCCTGCTGGCGTCCTGGCTGCCGCACCCGGGCGATCCCTACGATCCGGACGCGCTGCAGGAAAGCATCAGCGGGCTGCTGCTGGGCGCCGGCGAGGTGGGCTATCCCTTTGCCCGCTGGGTCACCCAGGATCTGGAGCGGGATCCGGCGCAAGCCACGGTGCGTCTGCGGGCCCTGCTCATCCCCGGCCGACCGGCCATTCTGGGGCCCGTCACCGGCACTTTGGACCGCCCGCGGGCCAACGCTTTCCTGGCCCGGGCCACGGGACTGAATCCGGGCGATCCTTTCCGGCACTCGGATCTGAACCGGGCGGTGGAACGCCTCCGCAGCCGGGACCTGTATAGCCGCGTGGACACCCCGCGCCTGTATCTGACCACCGGCCGAGACACCATCGGCGTGTTTTTTCCCGTGCGCGAAAAGCCCAAGGTGAACCGCTTCCAGGTGGTGCTGGGCCTCAGCCGGGGCGACACGGACGAGCCCGGACGTTTGAGCGGTGAGGTGACCATGGACCTGCCCAACCTGGCGGGGACGGGGCGGGCCCTGGGCGTCGGCTGGCGGGATGACGGGAACCGCAAGGGCTGGTTCGGCCTGTCCTACCGAGAGCCCCTGGCCTTCGGCACGCCTCTTGATATGGAATTCATCCTGGACAACGAGGTACGGCGCGAGACGTACACCCGCCTGAGCCTGAACAACCGCTGGAGCATTCCGGTGGTGGCCATGTGGGGGGTGGAGTTCGGCCTGGGCTGGGACCGCACCACCTACCCGACGGGCGATCTGGCCCGCACCAGCCGGTTCCGGGGGCGCGGGGCGGTGCGGCATTATCGGGGGGATCGCCGCCGCAGCGGCTGGAGCGGGCGTTTCGCCCTGGAGACGGCCTACCGTTCCAGCACCTTCCGCCTGGACGAGGAGGCCGGCACGACGGCGGAGGTGGGGCGGGACGTGAAGCAGCAGATCCTCAGCGGCGACCTGGACGGCGAATGGTGGCTGGGCGCCACGGTCAGTCTCTTTGGCCGGGGGGGGTATCGCCAGATCACCGGCGGGGATGAAGAGGTGCCCCTGAGCGAGCAGTTCGGTTTTGGCGGCGCGGCCACCCTGCGGGGTTATCGGGAAGATGAGTTCCACGGCGCGCGGGCGGCCTGGACGGCCCTGGAAGTGCGCCTGGGCCGGGCCGGCGGGTCCCGCCTTTACACCTTCTACGACCTGGGGTATTTTGAATTTTCGGCTCTCGACCCCCTGCCGGAAGACCCGGAAAACCGAAGCCTGAAAAAGGGTTGGCCCCGGGGCTATGGTTTGGGCATCCTGGCCCGCACGCCCGGCGGCGACATCAGCCTGGCGGTGGGCTTTCCCGGCACCGTGGATTTCGAGCAGGCCAAGCTTCACGTCACCTTGATGGAATCCTTCTAGAAGCCCTGATCATTCATGAATCATCCGGGCTAAAATCCGGGGAAACCCCTGGCAACGGTTTGCGGAGGGGCCATGGAACGGCAAAAAGCGCGCCGGCGGATCGAATCCCTGCGGGAGGAGATCGCCCGGCACAATCAGCTGTACTACGCGGAGGGACGCAGCCGGATCAGCGACCGCCAGTACGACTCCCTGTACGCCGAACTGGTCGCCCTGGAGGAGGCTTGGCCGGAATTCCAATCCGAGGACAGTCCCACCCGGCGGGTGGGTAGCGATCGTAGCGAAAATTTCCCGAGCGCGCCCCATTCCGACGCCATGCTGAGCCTGCAGAACAGTTACGATCCGCGCGAGGTGGCGGCCTTTGTCCAGCGCGTGAGCCGGGAGCTGAAGCGGGATCAGGTGTCGTACACGGTGGAGCCCAAGATGGACGGCGTGGCCGTGGCGGTGCGCTACCGGGACGGCCGCTTCCACATGGCCCTGACTCGGGGCGACGGCCGTCAGGGCGATGTGATCAGCGCCAACGTGGCCTCCTTTGCCCAAGTCCCGGCGGAACTGCCCCGTGATTGGGCGGAGGCTTTCCCGGGCGGCGGGGTGCGCGAGTTCGAGATCCGGGGCGAGGCGTACCTCAGCCTGGGCCGGTTCGCCCGCCTGAACACGGCGCGGGAAAAGGAGAGCCTGCCCCTGCTGGCCAATCCCCGCAACGCCACCGCCGGCACCCTCAAGACCCTGGACACGCAGGAAGTGCGGCGCCGTGGCCTGAGCGTCTTCTTCTACCAGATATTCCCGCTGGCGGACGGGAAGCGGCCCGGGCCGACGGAGCCGGATCCGTTCACCCCGGCGGCGGGAGAGTTTCCCGATCATCAGGCAGAGCTGGAGGCTTTGCGGCGGCTGGGCCTGCCGGTCAACCCCTTCCTGCGGGTGGCCCACGGGCCGGATGAACTGCTGACGCATCTGGCCGAGTTGGAGGAGCTGCGGGCCGGGTTGGATTACCAGATCGACGGCGCGGTCATCAAGGTGGACAGCCGGGCGGACCAGTTGCGGCTCAAGAGCACGGCCAAGGCGCCGCGCTGGGGGCTGGCCTTCAAGTTCGCGGCGGAACAGGCCGTCACCACCCTGCGCGCGGTGACGCTGCAGGTGGGGCGCACGGGAGTCATCACTCCCGTGGCGGAACTGGAGCCGGTGTCCCTGGCGGGAACCACCGTCAGCCGGGCCACCCTGCACAACTGGACGGACATGGGACGCAAGGATATCCGGCCCGGCGACCAGTTGGTGGTGGTCAAGGGGGGAGATATCATCCCCAAGGTGCTGAGGGTGCTGCTGCCCAATCGCCAGGGCGCGCCGCGTCCGGTGCCGGTCCCCACCCACTGCCCCGTTTGCGCCGAACCGGTGGTCCGCGATGAGCTGGCGGCAGCCCTGCGTTGCCGGAATCCCTTCTGTCCGGCGGTGCTGGCGGGGCGGTTGCGTCTGTTCGTGGGCCGGGACGCGGCGGATATCGACGGCCTGGGGGGCCAGAGCCTGGACCTTTTTCTGGAACAGGGCTTTCTGACGGGGCCGGCGGATCTGTGGCGGCTGGAGCGTCAGAAGCTGGTGGACTTGCCCGGCTGGGGCGAACTGAGCGCCGACCGGGTTCTGGCGGGTGTGCGCGCGGCGGCGGATCGCCCCTGGGAGGCCAAGCTCTACGCCCTGGGCATTCCCCAGGTGGGGGTGACCACCGCCCGCACCTTGGCCGGGGCCTACGCCGGTATCCGGCAGCTGGCGGCCGCCTCGTGGGATGAGTTGGCCGCCCTGCGGGACGTGGGGCCCATCGTGGCCCGGCTGGTGGTGGACTTCCTCAATGCTCCGGCGGGCCGGGCCCTGGTGCGGGACTTGCTGGCGGTGGGATTTTTCCGCCAGGAGGAAAACGCGCTCCCGGCGGTGGAGGCCGCCCCGGGCGACAACTGGTTCGCGGGCAAGACGGTGGTCCTGACCGGAACATTGGCCAGCATGGGCCGCAGTGCCGCCCGCAAGCATATGGAGGGCCTGGGGGCCAAGGTCACCGGAAGCGTGACAGGCAAGACGGATGTCCTGATCGCTGGAGAGAAGGCCGGCAGCAAGCGCAAGAAGGCCCGGGAACTGGGCGTGACGGTGGTGGATGAGGCGGCATTCCTGCGGCATCTGGCCGATGCCGGGATCACCCCATGATGGAGCGGGATCTGCTGCATGCCCGCGCCTGGCGCCAGGGCTCGGATGAGGGTTGGCTGGCCATCGATCTGATCGGCGGCGATCGTCTGTATCGGCTGCAGACCGAGACCTCGCCACCGCCGGAGTTGCCGGCGCCCTTCCTGGTCTCCGGACGGGATGGTTCCTGCGTCCCGTTGCCCGACGGCGGGGTGCGGCTTTCCGAGGGGGCTTTCTGGGCCTTGCTGGATCCGTTGCGGCCCTGGCCTTTTGCCGATGGCGTGGCGTCCGGGGCTCTGGAGGCGGAGAACCAGCTGCGGGAGCTGGTCCTGCGTTTCCGGCGGCGGGCGCGCTGGTGGCAGAATCTGGAATCCGAGGTGCGCGCGGGCTGCCGGAACCTGTTGCGGGGGCGCAAACCGGATCTCTTGCCTCTGCTGACCATGCTGACCGATCTGCCGCTGAAGCCCCTGGCCACGTCGGCGCGGGAGTTGGAGCCGGAGAAGCAAGATCCCGCCGTCCAGGATCTGGTGGTGCCGCCGGAGCTACCGGCATCTTCCCGCGCCATGCGCGCCTTCTTCCTGGAAGAAGACGCCCTGGGGGCCCTTTACGGCGAACACTTCAGGCCCCGGGAGGAGCAGGCGATCATGGCCGAGGAGGTCAGCGCCAGCCTGGAACGGGGCGAGGCTCTGCTACTGGAGGCGGGCACGGGCGTGGGCAAAACCCTGGCCTATCTGCTGCCCCTGCTGACGGCGGTGCGGCATGGGGAGCAGCGCGCCGTTGTCTCCACCCACACCAAGGCCTTGCAGTCCCAGATTCTGGAACAGGATCTGCCCCGCCTGAAACCCCTGCTGGGCGATAAAAGCTTCAACCTGCTCATGGGGCGCGCCAACTACCTCTGCCTGCGGCAGCGCCTGGCCTATGCCCAGCGGCCGGTCGAGAATTTCGATCAGGCACTGGCGGCGGCCTCTTTCCGCCTCTGGCTGGCCGTCACTTCCGATGGCCTGCGGGAGGAGCTTTCCCATCACCCGCTGCTGGGGCCGGATCTGGACCGCATCTTCTTCCGCTCGGACAACTGCCTGCCCGGTCAGTGCTACGAAGGTGACCGTTGCTACGTCCAACGGGCCCGCCGCCGCGCCAGGGATGCGGATCTGTTGGTGGTCAACCACAGCCTGCTGATGCATGACCTGAAGGCGGGGCACATGCTGCTGGGAGAGATCGATTACCTGGTGGTGGATGAGGCTCACCGCCTGCCCGCCGTGGCCCTGGAAAGCCACGCCGTGGCCTGTGGCCCGCGGCGTCTGGATGAGATCAGGGACCTGCTGGGATCCCGCCACAAGGAAGGCAGCCGCTTCGAACTGCTGGACCTGCTGGCCGCGCGGCTGGAACCCCTGGGCAAGGACGGGGCCAAGGCGGCTCGCCGCCTGGTGGATTACTCCCGCGCCCTGCGCCGCGCTTTCGGCGCCTACCAGGACTGGTGGCAGGCCCTGGCCGACCGCGTGGACAGTGTCATGCCGCAGCCTCACCAGCGGCTGGGCCGCGCCCGGGTCCGGGACAAGAGCGAGGCCTTCGGCATCATGCGCCGGGAAACGGCGGAACTGTTGATCCGGCTGGCGGAAGCGGGCACCGCCTTCGCGGACCTCAAACGGGCCACCGACAAGCTGGAGGATCTTTCCAGCGGCCTGGAGGATGATTTGGCGCAGGTGGCTTCGTCGGGGACGCTGCTGCGCCAACTGGAGCAGGACGTGCGCTTCCTGATGGAGGATGAGGACGAGGACTGGGTCACCTGGGTGCAGCCCGGTCCGGAATCCGGTGTGCGCGTGCTGGGGGCCACCCTGCTGGAGGCGGGTACCGTGCTGCGCGGCTACTGGGAAGACACGCCCTACGCCCCCATCATGACCAGCGCCACCCTGGCGGTGGGCGAAGACTACCAGCACATGATGGGCGAGTTGGGCCTGCTGCGCCGGCGACCGCCCTGCCGAACGGTGACTTGTCCCTCGCCCTTTGATTATGACCGTCAGGCCCTGATCCTGGCACCGCGGTATTTTCCCGCGCCCGGCGCCCGGGATTTCTCCCAGGCCATCGGCGAGGTCATGCGCACCCTGGCCATGAACGTGCCGCGCAAGACGATGGGGCTGTACACCTCCTTCCAGATGATCCGCCACTCGTGCGAGGTGCTGGCCGAAGCGGGGCTGACGGATGACCCGCACAGCACCTGCGGGCCGGTGATCCTGGCCCAGGACCCGCGCGTGCCGGCCGGCGGTTTGTTGGATAAGTTCCGCGCCCATCGGCGGGCCATGTTGCTGGGCACGGCCACCTTCTGGGAAGGCGTGGATTTTCCCGGCCGGGATCTGGAAATCCTGGTGGTCACGAAACTGCCTTTCCTGGTGCCCAGCGATCCCTGGGTGGAGGCCCGCTGCGAGCGCATCAGCGCCGCGGGCGATAATCCCTTCATCCGCTTCATGGTGCGTGACGCGGTGCTGCGCCTGCGGCAGGGTTTCGGGCGGCTGATCCGGCGGCTGGGGGACCGGGGCGTGGTCATCATTCTGGATAACCGTTTGCACACGAAAAACTATGGGGCTACGTTTCTTTCTGCACTGCCGTCGGTGCCCGCCACCTTCGGAGACGCGGACGATCTGGTCGGCCGCATCGAACAATTCTTCCAACAGGATTAGGAGAACAGCCTTGGCCCAGGAGACTTCCGCCCGCCCCTTCGTCATCGGGGAAGATACCCTTGATCTGCCAACCTTTGAAGCCATCTGCAAGGAAGACCGCGCGGTGCGTCTGGCCGCTTCGGCCCGGGAAAAGGTGCGCCGCTGCGACGCCTTCCGCCGCAGTCTGGCCACGTCCACGCGCAAAATCTACGGGGTGAACACCGGCTTCGGTCGCCTGGCCGACACCGTCATCCCTCTGGAACAGCAGGCCGATCTGCAGCAGAACCTGATCCGCAGCCACGCCGTGGGCTGGGGCCGGCCCTTGGATCGGGCCGAAGCCCGGGGCATGATCCTGTTGCGCGCCATGAGCCTGAGCCACGGTTACAGCGGGGCGCGGGAAGAGGTCATCGATCAGTTGCTGTGGCTGCTGGAGGAGGGCCTGCACCCGTTCATTCCGTCCCGGGGCTCGGTGGGGGCCAGCGGGGATCTGGCGCCTCTTTCCCATCTGGCCCTGGTGCTGATGGGCGAGGGCCATTTCCTGGATGGGGACGGTCGGCGCCTGCCGGCGGGGCCCATCCTGGCCGAGCGCGGCCGCGCGCCTTTGGCCCTGGAAGCCAAGGAAGGCCTGGCCCTGATCAACGGCACGCAGATGATGAACAGCCTGGGCCTGCTGGCCGTGGGCGAAGCCCTGGAGCTGGTGCGCTGGGCCGTGCTGGCGGCGGGACTGAGCCTGGAGGCTCTCGAGGGTAGCGCTCAGCCCTTCGGCGAGAAATACCACAGCGTGCGTCCCCATCCCGGCATCGCTCGGGTGGCCCGCAGCTTCCGGCAGCTGCTGGACGGTTCCCAGATCCTGGCCGCGCATCATGATTGCCCGCGGGTGCAGGATCCCTATTCCGTGCGCTGTAGCCCGCAGGTTCTGGGCGCCACCCTGGAGACCATCCAGCACGCGGCGGACATCCTGCTGCGCGAGGCCGGCAGCGTGACGGACAATCCGGTGCTGCTGCCGGAGCAGGAAGAGGTCGTCACCGGCGGTCACTTCCATGGCCAGCCCCTGGCCCTGCAGTTGGATGCCCTGTACCAGGGCGTCTGCGAACTGGCCAACATCGCGGACCGCCGGGTGAACCTGCTGATGGGCGGTAACGGCGGTCGCCTGCCGCGTTTCCTGGCCGGGCAGCCGGGGCTGGAGTCGGGCCTGATGATCGCCCAGTACCTGACGGCCGCCCTTGTGACCGAGAACAAGTCCAAGGCCTTCCCCGCGGCGGTGGATTCGGTTCCCACCAGCGACGGTCAGGAAGACCATGTCAGCATGGGCAGCGTCAGCGCCCTGAAGCTGGCCGGGGTGTTGGAGCGCACGCGCGCCGTCATCGCCGTGGAGGTTCTGACGGCGGCGCGGGCCCTGCAGTTCATCACCCGGAAGGATCTGGCCGTCGCCGCGGGCCGGCAGCCTTTGCAACTGTCCGACCCGCTGCGGGCCCTGCTGGAGGATGTGGCCGGCCGCCTGGATCTGGATCCGGTGGACCGTCCCCTGACCGAGGATCTGGAAATCCTGACCGCCGCCATGCGCCTGCGGGAGATGCCCGCCGAGACCCGCGCCTGCCTGGCGGCCATCGCTTTGCCCGATAACCCCGAGGGAGCCTGATATGCCCACCGCCGGCCGCTACCATGAAGAACTGCTGAACGGAAAACGGACGGTCACCCTGCTGGTGCGGAACATCGGCCAACTGTGCACCGTGGACGCGGGCGAGGCGGATACCGCCGGGCCTCGCCGCCGCGCGGCCATGCAGGAGTTGGGGCTGTTCCAGCAGGCGGCCCTGGCCATCGGTGAGGACACGGTGCTGGCGGCCGGCCCCGAAGACGAACTGGTGGCGCGCCTTTTCCCCACGGGCCTTCCCGCGGAACTGAACGTGGTGGATGCCGGCGGCATGGCCGTGGTGCCGGGTTTCGTGGACCCGCACACACACACCGTCTTCGGCAAGACGCGGCAGGATGAATACGAGCGTCGGGTGCGCGGCGAGACCTATCTGGAGATCGCGGCCGCGGGGGGCGGTATCCACGCTTCGGTGTCGGATCTGCGGCAGCGGGATGAGGACGAACTGGTGGCGCTGGCCGTGCCCCGCCTGCGGGAGATGCTGTCCCTGGGCACCACCACCGTGGAGATCAAGAGCGGCTACGGCCTGACCCTGGACGACGAGCTGAAAATGCTGCGGGCCGCCCGCCGCGCTGCTGAGATCGTCGGTATCCGTTCTGTGCGCACCTGCCTGGCGGCCCATGAGATGCCGCGCGAGTACAAGGACAACCGCCAGGATTACGTGCGGCTGATCACGGATGAGATCTTGATCCGGGCCCAGGCCGAGGGGCTGGCCACGCGCTGCGATGTCTTCTGCGAGCCCACGGTCTTTGATCTGGAGGAAAGCCTGGTCATCTTGAGCCGGGCCCGGGATCTGGGCATGAGCCTGACGGTGCACGCCGACGAGCTGGCATCCTTCGGCGGGGCGGTGCTGGCCGCGCGCCTGGGCGCCGATTCGGCGGACCATCTGATCCGCATCGACGAGAAGGGGCGCGAGGCCTTGGCCGCCAGCGAGACCGTGGCCGTCATGCTGCCCGGCACGGTTTTCTCCCTGGGCCTGAAGTCCTACGCGCCGGGCCGCGCCATGATTGACCAGGGCTGCGCCCTGGCTCTGGCCACGGACTTCAACCCGGGCA
>PDQT01000332.1 GCA_002747875.1 bacterium DOLZORAL124_64_63 | reverse complement strand
CTGGCAGACGCAAGCGGCGCCGATGATAGCGCTGACCTGCATCTCGCAGATCTCGGGGTAGGTCAGGCTCAGGCGGCAGCCACGGTGGCCCAGCATGGGGTTTTCTTCATGCAGGCTTTCGATCTTGCGCTGCAAAGCCTCCACGGCCACGCCCATCTCGGTGGCCAGGGCCTGGACGTCGGCCTTCTCGTGGGGCAGGAACTCGTGCAGAGGGGGATCCAGCAGGCGGATGGTCACCGGCAGGCCTTCCATGGCCCGGAAGATGCCCTCGAAGTCCTCCTGCTGCATGGGCTGCAGCTTGGCCAGGGCGGCGCGGCGCTGCTCCTCGTTCTCCGCCACGATCATCTCCCGCATCTTCATGATGCGTTCCTCGCCGAAGAACATGTGCTCGGTCCGGCACAGGCCGATGCCCTGGGCACCGAATTCGCGCGCCTGACGGCTGTCGTGGGGGCTGTCCGCGTTGGTCCGCACCTTCAGGCGGCGGGTCGCGTCGGCCCAGCCCATGACCTTGGCCAGGTTGGGATCGTCCATCTGGGGCGGCACCAGCTTGGGCGCCCCATCGATGATGGACCCGTCGGTGCCGTTGATGGTGAGCATGTCCCCGGCCTTGAACTCCTTGCCGCCGATGCTCATGACACCCTTGGCGCTATCGACCGTCAGCTCCCCGGCGCCGGCCACGCAGGGCTTGCCCATGCCACGGGCCACCACGGCCGCGTGGCTGGTCATGCCGCCGCGGCTGGTCAGGATACCCTGAGCCACATTCATGCCGGCAATGTCTTCAGGACTGGTCTCACGCCGCACCAGCACCACCTGCTTGCCGGCCTCCACCTGCGCCACGGCATCTTCCGCGCTGAAAACGATTTCGCCCTGGGCCGCGCCCGGGCTGGCGGGCAGCCCCGTACCCAGGATGTCCAGTTTGGCACCGGTGTCGATCTGATCGTGCAGCAGCTGATCCAGATGGGCGGGCTCCACCAGCAGCAGGGCCTCGTCGCTGGTCACCAGGCCCTCGGCCTCCATCTCGGCGGCCACCCGGATGGCCGCCACACCGGTGCGCTTCCCGTGACGGGTCTGCAGCATCCACAGACGACCTTCCTGGATGGTGAATTCGATATCCTGCATGTTTTTGTAATGCTTCTCCAACCCTTCGCGAATCTCGCACAGCGTCGCGTAAGACTGGGGCATGATCTCCTCGAGGGTGGGCAGATCCTTGGCGCTGTTGCCGGCGGGCAGAGCATCGCGGCCGTGGTTGTTCAGCTGCTGAGGGGTGCGCACGCCGGCCACCACGTCCTCGCCCTGGGCGTTGACCAGGAACTCGCCGTAGAAGTAGTTCTCGCCGCTGGACGGGTCACGCGTGAAGGCCACACCGGTGGCGCTGCTGTCGCCCATGTTGCCGAAGACCATGGTCTGGCAGTTGACGGCCGTCCCCCAGTCCCCGGGGATGTGGTTGATGCGCCGATACTCGATGGCGCGCTCCACGTTCCAACTCTTGAAGACGGCCTCGATGCCGCCCCACAACTGCTCCATGGGGTCGAAGGGGAAATCCAGTCCCTTCTGTTCTTTGATGATGCCCTTGAAGGTGGCGATCAGTTCCTTCAGGTCATCCACACCCAGCTCCGTATCCAGCTTCACGCCGCGATCTTTCTTGATGTCATCGATGGCATGCTCGAAATGCTCGCCATCCACGCCCATCACCACATCGCCGTACATCTGCACCAGGCGGCGGTAACTGTCGAAGGCGAAGCGCTCGTTGCCGCTCTTGGCGGCCAGCCCCTGAACGGTGTCGTCATTGAGGCCCAGATTCAGAACGGTATCCATCATGCCGGGCATGGAGACGCGGGCACCCGAGCGCACACTGAACAGCAGAGGGTCGGCGGCATCGGCAAACTTCTTGCCCATGACCCCTTCGACCTTGGCCAGGGCCTCGGCGACCTCCGACTTCAACTCGGCGGAAAGCTGATGGGTCTTCTGGTACTCGGTGCACTGTTCGGTGGTAATGGTGAAACCGGGGGGCACGGGGATACCCAGGCTGGTCATCTCGGCCAGGTTGGCTCCCTTGCCGCCCAGCAGGTTCTTCATGCTGCCATCACCTTCGGCATTTCCGTCGCCGAAATAATAAACCCTCTTGCTGCTCATTTTCACTCCATCGGAATAGGGTCGCTACCGAACGCCGGACCATCCGCCGCATCGGCATGGTTCGCTCACGCAAACTGCTGTCATGGACAATCTCTTGTATGCGCTAAATAAAAAACACGGCTTCGGAAACGCAACCGAAACCGTGTTCAGGTCCTGTTCAAAGACAAGGCCGCGGGGTCTAGCGGACGATCAGCGTATGATAACCAGGCGCCCCCAGTGATCCTGACGAGAGGGCATCTCCACCTTGTACATATAGACGCCCGGACTCACGCTCTCGTTTTCCTTGTTCCGGGTATTCCATTCGATATTTCCCTCGTTCATGAGCTCCGATCCCAGGTCCGCTACGATATCGCCTGCGGCCGTGAAAACCCGAACCCGGGAATTTACCGGCAGGTTGGTGAAGACCACCGTCTCACCTTCCTGCCCCGGCAACCCCTCATCCGCCCTCAAGGGGTTGGGGAAGACATAGATCTCCGGACCATAGTCCGCGAAGGTCGGCTCGTTGTTCAGTTGGATGTGCGTGCGGTTTCCCGCCCCGGCAAAGGGAGAGAGGCCATCATCCTGCCAGCGCGGAGAATAGATCGGCACCTGGCTGTTGTTCTGCGGGCTGCTCAGTGCCGTATTGCCATAGTCGTAGGAACTGACGGCATAGTAGTAGCTGAACCCGTTGAAGACATCGCCATCAAAGAAGCGTACGGAATCCGGCGTATCGAAATCGAAGCAGGCGGCCCGCTTGGAGTTGTAGCACTCGGGCACGATCTCATAGCTCATGTCTCCACAGTAGCCCTCGATGCAGCTTTCGGGATTGACCCGATCGAAAAGGCCGATGAGAGTCATGTCATCGGGGTTGTGGTTCGGGGCCCGCCACACGGCCCAGCCCTGGAAGGTCTGGCATTTGAGGGTGAAAGATTCGTTGGGCACCACCAAACCGGCCTCGAAGATGAGATCCAGGCCCAGATCCAAGGTACGCAGATCGTAGCTGGTGTTGCTGCCATAGGTAGCCGAAAGAGACAGCGGCGTGCCCACCTCATAGTTGCCCCCGCCCCAGGTGCCCAGGTGCAGGTTGCCGGCACTATCCATGGCCGTCGTGACACACTTGCTGATCATGGGGGCAGGGTCCAGATAGTCCCAGGTAACACCGAAATCCGTACTGACAAGCACGGCATGTTGGTCCACCACGGCATAGTAAGTTCCCGGGACCGTGGGGCTGGCCTCCAGGCTTATTTCGCGCATGAGGCTCATGTTTTCAGGCGCCACGGCAGTATCCACGCGGACCCAGGTCTGCCCGCCATCGGCGGTCCGGAACAACCCCTTGGTCATCATACCGGCCACTATGATGTTGGCATCCGAGGGATCCACCAGCACGGCATTGGCATTGTAGCTCCAGGCCCCCCCTTCTGCGGGGTCGGGAACCTGCAAATCCCCATAAGTATTGGTCCAGGTCGCGCCCCCATCGAGACTCTGGAAAACACCGTTGAAAGCCAGCCCGATCAACACATGGTTCGAGTTCGTGGGATTGATCCTGATGGTATAGGCCGCCGTCGGGAAAGCCATGCCCTGATCCGGATGGTCCAGGTCCACATCCACCAGGATATCGCTACGCTGAAAAGTGCTGCCGTTGTCATCGCTATAGAAGAGACCGAAGTTGGCAGCGAAGGCCCACAATTGATCCATGCCCCAAGCCAGAGCACTGATCCGAACATTGGACGGTTGCGGATCATATCCGGGATCCAGTTCCCCCATCCACTGCTGAAAGGTCTGGCCGCCGTCGGTGGTGACAAAAAGACCGTCGTTTTCGGTGGCCACGGCAAAATGGTTGTTGTTCTGCGGCGAGACCGCCACGACATTGATCCGCACATCAGCGGTGAAAAGGTCCTCGGCGATCCGCATCCAGGTCCCATTTTCTTGCACGAAAAGCCCCTGGAAGTCCGAAGTCAGGGCCTGACCGCCGGAAAAGGCCGCCACCTTGAAACCGTCACTGCCCACGGCCAAGGTCCGAATATTGACCTGTTGCCAGGTCATGGGTAAGCCGGCATTCTCCTGGGACCAGCCGCCGGCGGTGGAATAGCTCAGCAGACCTCCGTTGTTGCTCAAGTTGATGGTGCCACCAAGAGAACCATAGATACTGCTACCCTCGCTGGACCAGGTCAGAACAACGTTCTCCGCCTCGGTAGACCCCACCACACCGCTGTCGGCAGTGATGAACGCAAACTGCCGATCCACCCTGTCAGCGAAACCACCGACCACACTGACCGGGTGGTCCAGGTCCTCGACCCCCACCAGAGCCGTGCATGTGGCTTCCTCAGTATTCAGATCCCGCCAGGAAATCAACAGACCTTCCCGGCCCTGGACCTGGTGGGTCATCTCCAGATTTTGCGGAGAGATCAGGTACAGTGAATCGTTCGCGCACGTCGAGGTGGGCGTCAGGGCCTGGCCCCAGACCCCAAGAGGTGACACCAACACCAGCGTCAGGATAACCGCAACCATGATGGTCCAGCGAGCCCTCACGTTCCCTGCCTTCATCAAATCCTGCCTTTCAAGCCTTCCAAGATTTTCCCGGAATCCCGGGGTCATTTCTGGTCTTCGTTGCCGGTAGCCTAGCGCGGAGTGCCCGCTTCCACCGGAAGCTGCAGATAATCCGAAAGCACCCACATGATGGCTTTCTTGGTCTGCTCGTGGTCAAAACGATAGGGATCGAAGCCCCAGTAGACATCCGCCAGGGGCACAGGCTTGTCCGCCAAAGTTTTGTAGCTCAAGTAACCGTAGGTCTGACCCGTGGTCCGAGCCGTCGCCAGTGGATACAGGGTACCGTCGTCCCCCACGTAGGTCGAAAGGGCCATCTCGCCACAGATCTCTTTCAGATCCCCCAGACTGTATCGGTTGTAAGGCCAATCGTCATCCCCATAGTCCCACAGGGTCTCGCGCATCCAGTCGAAGCGGGCCACGCCCGTGAACATGGTTTCGATGCATTGCCCGTTGTAACCGTCCTCACACGACTGCGGAGTCAAGGTGCTGGGTGCCTCGGAGATGATGCCGTTGACGAATTCGTCGCCCGGGAAGGGGAAACTGGTCGCCAGCGCGGAATCCAGCCCGGCACCAGCCAGCGGGTCTCGCCAGTCCATCAGAGGGCTGGTGTTGATCACGTCGGCAATGGCCGCGGGACCAATATTGTGGTGAGCGCGGAAGTCTTCCGCCAGCTTGAGTTGCTTGATGCCCACACACGAGAGCCGGCGCTCCTCATTGGCGCGTGCACGACGGCCATAAATCCATTTGGTCCGGGGAACCGACCAGTCCAGAGAACTGATCCCCGCTGTGGCGTAGGGGTAAAGCAGAGGACCGCGGTCAATCTCCGTGCCGTCCGCTAGTTCCTTGGTCCCGAAACCGATGGTATAGGTGACGCCATCCTGCACGTAACCCGCAACCGGACAATCGAAAATGATGGGAACCATGTAGAGGTTCTGCTCCAGGAAGGACTCCATGGACTGCTCTCCCACCAGGAAAAGATTGCCGGCCCGTTCCTGATAGGGTGTCAACCACACGAACCGGTCCACCCCGTTTTGAGGAATGAAATCAGCGAAGATCGCCTGATTCAGATGGGCGCGCGCGGGAATCAGGGCCACCTTGTAGCGGACCAGATCCTCGTAGGCGAACTGGTTGGCCTCATCCTGATCCACCCGATCCCGTTCCCAGCTGAACTCGCTGATGCCTCCCACACCATCCAGGAATCGCCAGTAAGCATTGCGGTACTCTTCCTGATCCATGGCCGGACCGCCTTCATATTGCGGCCAGCGCCCCGTGGAATCATCCTGGACCTGGTCCAGCAGAACCATATTCAACTGATTCTCCCGCGAAACGAACGGGATAATGGAGATGCTCCAGCGCAACACCTCCACGCCCCCTGAATCATCCACCACCCGCAGCCAGAAGGTGTGTTCACCATTCATGAAACTGGTTTCCTCCGCAAACCGATTCTGGTCCGTAAGACCAGCCGGCACGGACCAACCGGGGTCGTTGATATCGTCCACATCCGCCAGATCCCAGCCATGGCGCATGGACACAACCTCGCCGTTGTAGCGTTCAGCACTGGCGCTCCAGCTGAAATTCAGGGGCTGGCCGGCCGGGATATTGTCGGAACGGATCTGATCGGTGGTACCAAGATAAGTTTCCACAACCCGCACCGCGGGTTTAAACTGCCCCGCGGCGATACGGAGATTCAGCACTTCCCGGGCATAGCTCTTACCAATGCTGACGGCACCGGCCGTGTCCCGCACCTGAACGGCAAAGAAGTAGAGCGAACCATCCAGCCCCTCATCAAAGCTGATTTTACGATCGCTCTCCGCGGTGGCGTAACGCTGCCAGGGCGACCAATCCGGATCATCGAAATCAATCAATTCCTGCCCATAGGTCTCATACTGGTAGCGAGTGCTGATATCGATCAGGTTACCCGAGGCATCCTCATACTGAGCATCCGTCCACAGGAAGCGCACATGGGTAGGCACACCCAATTCGAAATCCGCATCCTGGCCCTCATAACCCAAGTTCACCTTGGCAGGGACAAAGATGGCCCCGGGAGCCGAAGAGGGATAGGTTGCTTGACAGGTGGGAACAATGGTGGTCGAGGTGAAGGTGATGATGGCGGGTGAAGGATCCACAGCGCCCTTGTCATCCACGGCCCGCACCAGGAAAGAATGCGTGCGGAAGCTGCGTTCGAAGCCTTCCGGATCGCCCTCGAAACCGGGTAGGTCGGCCAAGACATAGAAGAGGCTGTCGTTACCCGTGGTGTAGTGCCAGGGGTTGATTTCCGCCCCCGTCACCGGGTCAAAAGTCAGGGTGTCTCGCGGGCTGATACCATCCAGACCATTGTTACTGATTTTCCACTGATAACCGACGATACGGCCATCCGGGTCCCCCCCGGTCCAGTGGAATTGCACCGAATAGCCCGCCTCCAACAAAGTCGGCGGCTGGCCAGTGACGCGCGTATCGGGCCTGCTGTTGGGAACGGCACTACCGGTCAGTTCCTCACTGGCGGAGCATCCGATCAGGACAGCCAAAAGGCCAACCAGAAGAGCCGCAGCAAACTTACGCATTATCATCTGTCATCTCCTCGGTCCAATGGTCGTCTCTCAGCCCAGAATCCCCATCGCGCCGCCATCATTCCCAAGGCAGAGCACTGGAACAGGTAAAAAAGGTGCCGTCCGCATTCTGGAACAGGAGTTTAAAAGGCTTGGTGGCCGGCACCAGGTTGTTTCCTTCATAGACCGCACTGTCCATGGTCGCGCGGTCGAGGCGCAACGAGGAATAGATGTCACTCACGTAGTTACCGGGCGAGCAGTCCCGCCAGGTCTCTCCCGGGTTCAGGCTTTGGGCCGGCGGGCGCACATCCTTAAAGATGTGGTACTTGGCCGGCCGTGTGGGGGCCAGACCACACTGCCCCTGATCCAGCGCGATGGCGGATACCAGCCCATCTCCGAACTGCCGCAACAAAGTCTTGATGATACGGGTAGAGAGATCCTGATCCCCTCCGGTGTCCGTGGTTCTGACGACCAGTTCAAAGGTCTCCAGACTGGGAAAAGTCATCAGCCTCTCCGGGACCATGATGTTCACATCCAGAGTCCAGATGCCATCGGTGGGGCTCACATCGATGTACGGGTCGGTGCTGTTGTAGCCCCAGGTCGGGCTACTCAGGTTGTCCACTCCCCCACCATCCAAAATGCTGTTGCCCGGGTCGCATTCGTTATCCACCTGGTAACGCCAGGCCATGGTACGCCACAATGGGTTATCGTAAGCCTCCCGCAAATCGTCCCGGCCGTGCAAGAGAATCTGGAAGGTATAGAACCGCACCTCGTACACGTAGTAGTTATCCGTACCGGGGTCTTCCAGAAAGAACTGGGGCGTCAGGGCAGAGTTCCTCCTAAGCGCAAGATAGCCCGACAACCCTTGCGATGTCAGGTAGTGGTAGCCATCCTGCAGGGGCTCCGTACACAGCGGATGCCTGACCACGAACACGGCGGTGTCCCCGAAACAGGGATGGGGGTCGGTGGAAAGGGGATCGTAGCAGTCCAGTGAGTCGTCGAACTGGCTGCTCCCATCCACATCGGGCAGCAACTCCAAGCACTGCACGCAGGGAGGGAAACCAACGGAGAATTCGAATTCCGGGGGTGTCCCGTCACGGCGGCCATGCTCATCCACAGCCTGCATGCGGAAGGTGAAGTCCGAACTGGGCCCCACCAGGAAGCCCAGGGTATCGGCATACCAGCCATCGATCCCCGCACCCCAGGCCGGTTCGTAGTTGATCTCGCTGGCACCGGACTGGAACGAGAACTCGCCACCGCTGTAGTTCTCGCGCACGCCCCGAATCTGGGCCGTCAGACCGATTTGGAAATCGGGATCCACCTGGCTGTCCGCCGGATTGTCCCGGGCCAAGGCCTTGAAAACCACATAGCTACGGTCAGGAATGCGCTCCCCCTCATTGAAGGGGATCTTGGTCTGGTTCGGATCGTTCAAGCGGACATAGTAGGGATAAACCTGGGTATCTTCAGGATGGTAAATGTCCGTCTCATGACGCAGCAAGCGAGTTTCCGGATCATAGTTCACCATCAGCTGGAAGGTCCGCAAATCTTCCAGAACTTCCACACCAGCCACATCAAGACTGTTGATTTGCAGCTCGACCATGCCACTGGGCAGCAGCGCCAGGAACGGATTGGCCGCGCCCGGCCGGTTGTTGTAAAAGGTCAGGCTGTTGATCTCATCAAAGTAGGAGAAGCTGTCACCGGTTGCTTCGTTGAAGTCCCGCGGATGCCAGCAGTCCGTGGTGGAGGTGTTGCAGCCATCGCCCAGCAAGCGCCATTTGTAGCCGAACAAGCCGTCGTCCACCGGAGGAATGGTATCCACCAAGGCCAGGGTTTCCGGAGTGTATCCTCGCACGTTGGGGGTGCTTCCCTCCCAGTAAACGGTATAAGGGCTACCGTAGCCCACCGTATCGGGCACCCCTTGAGCCAAGGCGATGGTGTCTGTCCCGCTGATCCGTGAGAAGGAGATTTCCGGCGTGCCCAGAGTATTGCTGAAAAAATGCAGCCGAGCCGGCGTGCGATCGAAATCCCCGTAATCATCCACCGCCACCATGTGGAAAGTCATATCCACGGAGGTCAGAGTACCTTCATTGATCTGAAAATCAAAGATGGAATCCGTCTTCGTCGTCCAGTGCCCGATCTCCAGATGGGATATATCCAAGGCCGGGTTGAAACGGGTGTCCTCCTCGTCGTCAGGGGTATCTTCAAGCTGCACACTCGTGTCAGTCAAAGCCCAGACGAATTTGGTGACCACGCCATCTTCATCACTGCCATACCAGAACATGTGGTAATGGTAGTAACCACCACCGCCCTGCAGGGGGGCCCCCACCAGATAGGTTTCGGGCGGGATATTGACGACAACGGCTTCCGGCTCGAACGCCCGACACCCGCCCAGCAGGGTCAGGGCCGTGAGAGTCATTGTCAGCAGAAGCCACCAGAGAATTTTGGGCCTTGAATTCATACGATTGAGCGTCCCCTTGGAAGCGTCGTGACGACTTCAGGTTTTGGGCCATCGCGGGGTGGGCCAAGCGACGGCGGCCGCAGCGGCTGAAAAGTCTTGAAAATCAGCTCTTACGGCCAATTGATTGGCCTTTTATGGACACTTGAAATATAGGGATTCAGAACGGACCGTGTCAACCTCAAGGTTTCAGTAAAAAAGGGGGGTTATCTCCAGTCATCGCTCTGACACCGGGAAGTAAAAAAGGAGCAGCCCCCTTGAGGGGGCCGCTCCCGATCAGACCAAGCTGAGCAATCCCGGAGGACTACTTGACCAAGGCCATCTTGTTGACACTGACCTCGCCGGCGGCGCGAGCTTCGTAGAAGTACACGCCAGAGCTGACGGGGCTACCCAGATCGTTGGTGCCATCCCACATGATGTGGTCGGCGCCGGCAGCACGCTGCTCGTCGATCAGGG
>PDQT01000040.1 GCA_002747875.1 bacterium DOLZORAL124_64_63 | reverse complement strand
GAGCTGGTGGCGCTGGATGTCGGGGACGCGGATTTTTTATCTGAAACCCTGCGTGTGGTCGGGAAGGGGAACAAGGAGAGGATGGTGCCGATTGGGTCGCATGCGATGAAAGCCTTGCAGCAATACCGCAGCGAGGCCGGGGTGCATGAGGGGCCGTTGTTTATCAATAAAAACAAAAACCCGCGCAAGCGGAGGCTGTCGGCGAGATCGGTGCAGATGTTGCTGAAAAAATACCTTGCGGCGTCGGGCATTGGTATTGAGGTGACACCGCACAAACTGCGCCACACCTTCGCCACGCACATGCTGGACCATGGTGCGGATTTGCGGAGTGTGCAGCATTTGTTAGGCCATGCCTCGCTTTCGACGACGCAGATTTACACGCATGTGACCAAGGAGCGGATGCGGGAGGCGTACGATGCGGCGCATCCCCGGGCGGAGGGGTAGTGTGGGCGGGAGGTGCCCCGTGCCTGCGAGCTGGCCGCGGGCTAGTTTATCCCCTCAGCACGGTTAGAACGGAGACGGCTTTTGCGCCTGCGGACTTGAGGGTTTTGGCGCACTCGTTGGCGGTGGAGCCGGTGGTGAAGACGTCATCGACGAGGATGATGTGGCTACCGTTGATCTGTGGGTGGTGGCGGGGCTTGGCAGAGAAGGCGTTGGTGAGGTTTTTCAGCCGTTTTTTCCGGCTGAAGCGTGTTTGGGTTTCTGTGTTCCGGTCACGGCGTAGCGCGTTGACTGCGGGGAGGCGGGTCAGTTTGGCGAGGCATCTGGCGATTTCCTCGGACTGGTTGAAGCGTCGCTTGCGCTGCCTCATCCAGTGCAGCGGAACTGGGACGAGCATGCCAGTTTCAAGGTAGGTTGAAAACCGGGGATCGTCGAGGGCGGTGGCGGCCAGTGACGCCAGGCTGTCGGCGAGGTGGATCTGCCTGCCGTATTTGAGGTCATGCACCATTTTGCGCCCGTTGTCGTCGCTATGCAGTGCGGCTCTGGCAAAATCAAAATGCAGCTTTAGCTCGTGGCAGTTGGGGCAGACGAACTCGCCGCCGATGGCACCGTCGAAGGCTTCGCCGCAGCGTGAACAGAATGGCGGCTCAATGTAGTGCAGGGACTCGCTGCACGCCGTGCAGAGATGGCGTCCGTATTTCAGCGGGCGGTGGCACAGGTGGCAGGCTGCCGGATAGATGAAATCCAGAAATCTTGCCGCCATTTTTTTGACCGGGGTCATGATGCCGCGTTACGATGTCTCAAGTTTGCGCCAGCCATTGGAGATCTGGACAAAAACATGCACCAACACGCCGGTAGTCACCAGCAAGCATAGCGGCAGTAATCCCGACAGGCGGTCATTGCCGATCATCACCCGCATGAGTGGCAGGCTTTCCTTGCCCGCTACGGCGAGATCCAAGAACAGGAGGTGGACAAACAGCCAGCCAGCGTGCAGCCCGACTGGTAGCCACAGCGAAGCTGTCCGGTATCTGGCGTAGGCGAGAATCATCCCGGCGAAGAAAGCCGGGACGGAGCCGGGCAGAAATACCTGCGGATTTGTCAGCTGCGTGCCGAGCTGCCCAAGCATCCTGAATCCGGCGTTTAAGCTGTCCGGGTGGCGCAGTGCGATTCCTTTGGAGGTCATCAGGAAATGCACCGCGGTGAAGACCAGCGACACAGCGACCAGCGCGGCTGCCGGGCGCATGCTCCGCAGGAAAATTCCTAACAACGCCCCGCGAAACACCCACTCGCTGACGGTGGCCGCCAGCAATGCCGTGGCCAGTGCCGCGCCGAGGGAGCCAAGCCAACCGTCCGGTTGTTCCAGCCCGAACCATCCGGTGACTAACAGCAGCCAGACCATCAGGGTGAGCAAGCTGCCGGCGAGCAGGAATCCTGTGGCCAGATGGAGCCAGCCGTGGCGGTTGTGCCTGAGTGGCTGGCCGTGGTCGATGGCGGTGCTGTGTTTTGGCAGCCGGATTCGCCACGGGGAGACAGGCGGGGCTGCCACCGCATTTTCCAGCCTCATCCACGAAACCAGTGGGGCGGCCAGACCGAGCGCACAGAGCAGCAGGGAGAGTTTGAAAAAATACCCGAACTCCTCGTGGGCGCATTTCTGGGCAATCCAGTTCATCACTACGTTCAGGTTTCTAGTTTCGCCCACTTCCGCGATGAATTTCCCGAGGTTGAACAGCAAGGGCGAGACCGCAGCCGCACCGGCGAGGGCAAGGGTGAAGTAGATGAGTAGCTTGGTGATGTCATTCTGGAGGAGGCGTTTCACGGATACCATTGTCTGAAAATTCCCTTGGCGCGTCAATTACCGGAATCGACGAAATTTCACATTCCCACCGCAGCCGGATCACGCTATGCATTTCCCCATGCAGAAACACCAGTGGAGAGACGAAGACGAGGAGGGGAAAAAACTCTACCGCGCCACCTATCACGCCGGCGAGTGGAAGCTCTATTCCCAGCTCAAGGGGGACGAGGGGTGGC
>PDQT01000144.1 GCA_002747875.1 bacterium DOLZORAL124_64_63 | reverse complement strand
GAAGCGGGGCTGGTGGCGCAGGAGCCTTCGGCGAAGGCGCTGAGCCTGCTGAAGGAAGAGGCCGAGTGGAATCTGGTTCGGGAGCTGATCCGGCTGCCTCTGGTCATCGTCTCGGCGGCCCGTGCGCGCGAACCCCACCGGCTGACGGCTTACCTGGCGGAGGTGGCCGAACTGTTCCATAAGTTCTACCACAACTGCCCCGTGGTGAAGATCTTGGCCGATGAGCCGGAGCTGGCCCAAAGCCGTGTGCAGCTCAGTCTGATCACCCGCCACGTGTTGCGGGTGGTCATGGATATCATCGGGGTCGAGGCTCCGGAAATCATGGAAGAGAAGGTCGGAAAATGAGCATCCTCGTGGTCGGATCCGTGGCCTACGACACCGTCGAGACCCCCCGGGAGAAGCGCGAGCGCCAGCTTGGCGGCAGTGCCAGCTACTTCGCCATAGCCAATCTGGGCCGTTATCCGGTGCGCTGCGTGGGTGTGGTGGGGGATGATTTCCTGGCCTCGGACCTGGATCTGCTGCGGGAGCGTGGCGCGGACATCGCCGGTATTCAGCAGGTGCCCGGCAAAAGCTTCCACTGGTCCGGCCGCTACCACCAGGACATGATCGAGCGCGACACCCTGGCCACTGAACTGGGCGTCTTTGCTGATTTCCAGCCCCGGATCCCCGCCCAATGGCAGGATTCGGAATACCTCTTCCTGGCCAACATCCACCCGGGCCTGCAGCAGCACGTCCTGGAAACGGTGAGGGCCCCGCGTCTGGTGGCGTTGGACACCATGAATTTGTGGATCGAGACCACGGGGGATGAACTGGCCGCAGTGCTGGCCCGGGTGGATGTGCTGCTGGTCAACGACAGCGAGGCCCGTCTGCTGACCGGCCAGCGCAGCCTGGCCCATGCGGCCGCGGCCATCCGAAAGATGGGGCCGCCGATGGTCATCATCAAGAAGGGGGAGCACGGGGCGCTGTTCTTCGGGCGCGAGGGCGTCCTGGCCGTGCCGGCCATCATCCTGGACGATGTGGTGGATCCCACCGGCGCGGGGGATAGTTTCGCCGGCGGTTTCATGCGCAGCCTGGCTTTGGCCGGAGCGGACCGGGACAGCGACGACGCGGTTTTCAGGCAGGCCATGCTGGACGGTACGGTGACGGCTAGCTTCTGCCCCGAAGGGTTCAACCAGGAGGGTCTGCTGGCCATCACGGATGCGGCCTACGAGCGACGCATGAACACCCTTAAGGAAATGATGATTCCTTAATTTTCATCTTTATTTGAAAATAATAGGTCCATAGCTTCGCTTTGGTGTGGGCTATTTAAGTAAAATAAAGATGGAAACATCATAAGTAATGCCGGCTTGGACAAAGATGGTGTTGTGCTGTATCTGACTCTGTGCTAGAGTTGGCTTGCCGGTCTTGCAGCGTAACACAACCGGACGGAAGCTATTAGAGGAGCAAGTCGTGCAGTGGGATCCGAAGGAGAGGGACGACTGGGTCGCTGATGCCCAGCGCTGGATCCAGCAGATCCACGGTGTTCTGCAATGCAAGATCGATCTGGATTCGGAAGGGGAGATTGCCGGTGTGCATGTGGTCGCGGGCATGGAGCGTAACGCGCGCCACATTGTTCGGGATGTAGAAAGTCTGCTCAAGGCCCGCCTTGATATCGATGTCTACTACAAAAAAATTGGTGTCGTGCAGGTGGTGGAGAATGACTCTGCCGCCCCTGATGCCGCGCCCGCCGGGCCTTCGGATTCCGGGGCCGATCCGTCTTCTCTTCAGGCGGGGGGGGCCTCTTCCACCGTCACCTTCCATCCCGAAGAAGAGAGTCTGGATGATCTTGGTCTGGATGATCTTGGCTTGGATGACTTTAGCTTGGCGGGTTTCGGCCTGGGTGATCGGGATTTGGATGATCTGGAGACGGAAGTGGCCGCTGCGCGCGCGTCGTCCGCATCGTTGGGAGCAGAGGCGGAGCCGCGAACGGTCGCGCCTCCCATTCCCGCCGTTCTGGTCAGCGAAGAGGAGAACCTGCGCTTTATCTGCAGTGGCGTAGGGGTGATGGCCAGCGACAGTCTGGTGCGGGCCGAGGTGCGACTGCGTGTGGGGGAGTTGCAGATGCGGGGTGTTGCCGAGGGTAGCAACCACGAGGGCAGCGCCATCAGGCTGGTGGCTCAGGCCACGTGCAAGACCCTGCTGCAGATGCTGGACGAACCCCTCACGCTGCATCTGCGTGAGGTACGCAAGCAGAACCTGGGGGGGCAGGATCTGGTGGTCTGCGCCATCGAGTTGGTGGAGGGACGCCGCAGCGAGACGCTCTTCGGTTGCTGCGGGCTGCGCCACAACGAGCAACAGGCGGTGGTCTTTGCGGTGCTGGACGCTCTGAATCGACGGCTCAGCCTCTTTTCCCTGAAAGAAAGTCAGGCCTCAGGGTAGCAGCCTTTCCGGGGCTCTCCGGCACTTGTTCTCCCTTTCTCGATCCCCCTTGAATGCCGAACGGGTGCCGCTTATCATGCAGCCGTCCGGTTCTTTTCCCTCTCTGGCTGGAGGAAGCCATGAAGTACGCCGACAGCGGAGTGAACATCGATGCTGCCACACGGGCTCTGGCCCGCAGCAAGGAGGCCGTGCGCTCCACCTGGGACGCGCGGGTCAAGAACGAGTTGGGCGCCTTCGGGGGGCTTTTCCAGGCCGCTCCGGGCGAGCCCCTGCTGGTGGCCAGCGTGGACGGCGTGGGCACCAAGGTGATGATCGCCCGCCTGGCGGGCCGCTACGACACCGTGGGGCAGGACCTGGTGAACCACTGCGTGGACGACATCTTGGTGCAGGGCGCCGAGCCCCTCTTCTTCTTGGATTACTTCGCCACCAGCAAGCTGGAAGAGGGTGTGCTGCCGGAGATCATCGCCGGTTTTGCCCAGGGTTGTCGCGAGAACGGCTGCGCCCTGCTGGGGGGCGAGACGGCCGAGATGCCCGGCGTTTACGGCGCCGGAGAGTTCGACCTGGCCGGGACCATCGTGGGGCGGGTGTTGCCCGAGCAGGTCATCGACGGCCGGCGGATCGCCGTGGGCGACAAGGTCTGGGGACTGCCCAGCACCGGACTGCACACCAACGGTTACAGCCTGGCGCGGGCCGTGTTGCTGGACAAGGCGGGCTTCGGCGTGCACGACACCCCCGCCGAATTGGGCGGCGCCTCGGTGGCCGATGCTCTGCTGGCGGTGCATCGCAGCTACCTGTCGGACGTGCGCCGGATCTGGGAAGCCTGCGGCCGGGAGGCGGTGCATGGGCTGGCCCATATCACCGGGGGCGGCTTCTACGACAACATCCCGCGGGTGGTGCCCGCCGGGGTGACGGTGACGGTGGACCCCGCGGCGTGGGAAACCCCGGCCATTTTCCAGCTCATCCAGGCCAAGGGCCAGGTGTCCGACGCGGAGATGCACCGGGTGTTCAACATGGGCATCGGGCTGGTGATCATGGCCGCCGCGGATGCCGATCCGGCCGTCTTCCAGGCGTTGGGCGGCGTTCAGCTGGGCGAGGTGATCGAAGGGCGGGAGCCGGTGACGTTGCCGTTCTAAGGGGGGGCCGTTCTGCAGATTGCGGAAACAGCCATCCGCCCGGCGCGCACGGCCCTCTCGGGCTTCGCTTTGTGCGATCTGCCACTGATGCGCCAGGTAGTCTCACTCTGCGGCTTTGTGGAAAAGTGTGGGACAGAAGGTGGGACATGCTTTTGGTTTTGTTGCTATATTTATATATATAAAAAGGTTATGTATTTTTCTGAATGATTTACTTTAGGTGTTTCGGGTGGAGAATCCTCCTTTTTGACGCCTGAGGGGGGCTCTTTTTTGGATACATTCTTTCAAATGGGACATTCGTGGGACACAACCGGAGCTTGGTTTTCCCCTCTCATCCCATGAACCGGGAAGAAACTTGAGGGCACCCAGTGTAAACTTTTGGGAAAAAAAGACTTGGTTATCCCCATTTTATCCCCATAGCCATTTCTCATTATGGACCGCCTCTTGCAATACTGGCCTGTTGTTCTCGCCGAACACGATGAACCAATATCGGCCAGGACCCTCCCAGCTCATCGCTACAGCACATTCATCTGAAGGAGGCTCCATGAATACCTTGAAATTCTGGGAAGAAGAAATGCGAAATTTTCCGCACGGCAGCGAGGGGATGGCCCTCTGGGTGGTCCGTAAGGAAGGGGTGGAGCCGGAGGCTCCGTTGAAGATCCTCTTTGCCTGGGCCTGCGGCGCGGCCCGGCGCGAAGGCCGCGCCGCCCAGCCTCCTTTGGGGGCGTTCTTGCGCGCGGGGCAAACCGGTCTGGAGGAGCTGATCCCCACCCCGGGTGGGGCCGACCTCTGGGTGGAACCCCTGCTGGAGGAGGGCCGGGTCATGGGCTGCCTCGGGGTGTGGTTCGAGGCGGAGGGACGCTGGCGGGAGGCTCTTTTCCTGTGGGCCCAGCGCCTGGCCGCGCGTCTGAGCTCGGTGCTTCCGCAACTGGAAATGGTGCCGGCCCTGGAGCCGGGGGGCTTCGCGCCCTGGCAGCCCACGCTCTTTCCGCTACCCCAGCCGGAGGTGCGGGAGACCGCGGCGGGCCGGATGCTGGAAAGGCCCTGGGCTCAGCGAGGCGGTCGGGATATTCCCCTGCCGGCTCCGGTCATGGTGCCGGGCATCCCGGGGTGCATCGGCGTCAGCCAGGAGATGATGCAGTTGGGCCAGAGACTGGGATCAGTGGCGGACAGCGGCGTGAACGTGCTGCTGAACGGAGAAAGCGGCACGGGGAAGGAGATCATCGCCCAGGCCCTGCACCAGCGGAGCGACAGGCGGCGGGGGCCCTTTCTGGGGCAAAATTGCGCGGCGCTTCCCGAAACTCTCTTCGAAAGCGAACTTTTCGGCCACAAATCCGGTTCCTTCACCGGTGCCCACAAGGACAAGCAGGGGCTGCTGGCGGCCGCCAGCGGGGGGACCTTCTTCCTGGACGAAATCGGGGACATGCCCCTGGCCCTGCAGATCAAGCTGTTGCGCGTGATGCAGGAACGCACCGTGCGCCGCATCGGCGAGTTGAAGGGCGTGCCCGTGGATCTGCGTTTCGTGGCCGCCACCCACAAGAACCTTTCCCGGGAGATCGAGGAGGGGCGCTTCCGCCTGGATCTGTTCTACCGCCTGAAGGTGGTGGGGCTGGTGATCCCGCCCCTGCGCCATCGGCCAGAGGACATTCTGCCCCTGCTGAGCTACTTCCTGCAGAAGGCGGGGCGCGACACCCGGCGCATGTGGATCTCCGAAGAGGCGCTGCAGTTGCTGCAGACCTGGCGCTGGCCCGGCAACGTGCGCGAACTGGAGAACGAGGCCCAGCGGCTGCTGGCCCTGCACCCGGGGGTTGAGCGCATCCGGCCCAACCATCTTTCCTTGGAGATCCAGACGGGGGACAAGGGGCTGGCCCATCCGTCGGATCTGGGCAGTTTGCGCAAGCTGGACCAGGCCAGCGAATTGCTGGAGCAGTACCTCATCCGCAAGGCCATTGCCGCGGCGGACGGGCGCAAGGCCATGGCGGCGCGGCAGCTGGGACTTTCGCGGCAGGGGTTGTACAAGAAGATCGCGCGGTACGGGATGGAGGATCTGATCGAAAGCCGGGAGGCCTGAGCGGCCGCAGACACCGCAGCCCCGGGAATGCCGAAGATCTTTACAGGGGTCCGAGGGGACGGTATCTTGCCTGCCATGAAATATTTCAGGCGACATCCATCCGACCTCGGGCCCACCCTGATCGCCTTCGTGGCGGGCCTGGTGGTGACCCTGGGGCTGCCCCCGGTGCCGGGCACGGGCCTACTGGTGCCCGTGGGGCTGGCGGGGCTGTTCGGGGCATTGCACGCGGCGTCAAGGCCGGGGCGCACCTTGTGGGTTTTCGCCCTGGCGCACCAGACCACGCTGCTGCACTGGCTTTTCTTCCTGATCCCGGCCAAGACCATCCCGACACGGGCGCTGGTGCCCATCCAGGCCATCGCCACCATTCTTTATGTTTCGGCTTTCTACGCGCTGCTGGGTTGGTTGTGGGGGCTGCTGCGGCGGCGGACGGGGCCTTATGCCGCCCTGCTGGTGCTGCCCGTGCTGTGGACCGGCATGGAAGCGGCGCGGGCGCAGGGGGAGATGGCCTTTCCCTGGTGCCTGGGCGGCAGCGCCGTGCTGGACACGCCGTTGATGCCGTTGCTGGCGGCCGCCGGGGAAATCGGGCTGAGCGCGCTGATGGCCTTCTTGGGGGCGGCCGGGGCGTTGCTGTGGATCTGGCGGCGGCGTGATGGCGCGGCCCGACCCGCGGCCCTGTGGGCGCTGGCCGGGGTGGCCCTGCTGGGGGGAGGATTGGTGTTGGGGGCCGGCCTGAGACCGGTGCCTGTGCACGGTCCCGCCGGCGGGGAGAGCCCTTTGCGAGAGGCCCCTTTGCGGGTGAGCGCCGTGCAGGCGGATGTGAGCCTGGACGACAAGTGGCAGCCCGCCCTGATCGACAGCAGCCGCATACCCTACCGGAAGCTGACTCTGGAGGCGGCGGCCGAGGGGGCCGATCTGGTGATCTGGGCGGAGACCGCCGTGCCGGCCTACGTGCGGCACGACCACCAGCAGTTGGCTTGGCTGCGGGGGGTCATCCATGAGGCGGGCGCGGCCGTGTTCACGGGCTTTCCCGATGCCCAGCAGGGCCTGGACGGCAAGCTGCTGCGCTACAACGGCGCGGGGCTTTTCAACGCCCAGGGGCGGCTACAGGATCGTTACATGAAGCACCACCTGTTGCCCATCGGCGAGGCCATGCCCTTCACCCGCTACTTCCCGGCCCTGGCCAAGCTGGACGTGGGGCAGGCCGAATGGGCGCCGGGCGCGCCGCCGGAGGCGATCACCCTGCAGACGGATGCCGGCGGATTCCCTTTTTCGGGGCTGATCTGCTTCGAGTCCATCCTGGCGGCCCAGGCGCGCGACAGCGTGCGTCGGGGTAGCCGTTGTCTGATGATTCTGACCAATGACGGCTGGTTCGGCCAGACCGCCGGGCCCCGCCAGCACAGCGCCCTGGCCCGTTTGCGCGCCGCCGAATGCCGGGTGCCGGTGGTGCGTTGCGCCAACAACGGCATCTCGTTTATCAGTGACAGCTCCGGCCGGCTGCTGGCCCGGTTGGGCCTGGGGCGTCGTGGCTGGATCAGCGCCGCCATCGCTCCTGGCAGCGGGGCCACCGCCTATGTGCGCTGGGGAGCGTGGCCCCTGTGCTGGGGGCTTCTGATCTGGAGCGCGTTGGTTCTGTGGATGGGGAGGCGTTGGGCATGAGTTCCGCGGGCATGGATCCTTTGGACAACAACCGGCATGTGTTCCGCTATTGTCCGCATTGCCGGGCGGAGATGGCTCGGGGGCTGGAGGGGGGCCTGCAGCGGCCCGTGTGCCCGGATTGCGGGTTTGTGCAGTACCTGAATCCGGCGCCCGGGGCGGCGGCCATCATCTTCCAGGGGGATCGGATCTGCCTGGTGCAGCGTAAGTTCGCCCCCAAGGAGGGGCAGTGGACCCTGCCCACGGGCTTCATGGAATGGAATGAGACGGTGCGGCAGACGGCGGTCCGGGAGTGCCTGGAAGAGACCGGCCTCGAGGTGCGCATCACGGGCCTGTACGCCGCGGAATCGGGTATTCTGCCGCCGGATATTCCGGTGCAGGTGACCTTCTTTCGGGCCCAGGTCATGGGGGGGCGGGCCCAGGCCGGCGATGACGCCGCCGCCGTGGGGTTCTTCGCTCTGGATGATCTGCCGGGGCCCATCGCCTTCGCGTCCCATCGCAAGGTGCTGGATCAGCTGGCCCGGGAGCGGGAATCATGAGCCCGGCGCGGGTGGCCGTGCTGCTGTCCGGCAGCGGACGGACCCTGGCGAATTTCTTTGCCGAGATGGATGCGGGCCGGTTGGCCGTGCAGATCGTGGCGGTGGTCAGCAGCCGTCACCAGGCGCGGGGCGTGCGGATTGCACGGGAGCGGGGGGTGCCCGTGGCGGTCTTCTCTCGCCGGGATCACGGTTCCGTGGCCGAGCACAACACCGCCATCAACGCTTGGTTGGCGCCCTTCCGGCCGCAGATCATCAGCCTGGCAGGGTATCTTTGCTTCTATATCCCGCCTGCGGATTTTTCGGGCCCGGTGGTGAACATCCACCCGGCCCTGCTGCCCAGGCACGGCGGGCGGGGCTATTACGGGGACAAGGTCCACGCGGCGGTCCTGGCGGCGGGGGACAAGGAAAGCGGTTGCACGGTGCACCATGTCAGCGATCGGTACGATGCCGGTGGCATCATCGCCCAGCAGAGGGTGCCGGTTCTGGCCGGCGATGACGTGGACAGCCTGGCACGGCGGGTTTTCGCGGCCGAATGCCGGCTGTACCCGCGTGTTTTGGGGGAACTGGCCCGGCAGGTGACCACGGGACAATAGGGCTGGGGATAAGAAAAGGGCCTGGCGCTACCGCCAACCGGGCCGGGGGGAGCAACCCGGCTGGCAAGATTCCTGCGCAGGCCCTTTTGCCGTGGTGACCGTTCCATCCGTCCGTAGACCAACTTGCACGACCAGCACGCGTTCACCTCCGTGTCAGCATAGGGCGTGCCATGGATCCAGGGGCTTGACCCATGGGCGTGAAATGATGTTATTGGGCCCACGGCGCCCCCTATGCGGGGCGTGGTGTCTTTGACGGATGGACTGGGCCGGGCGGCGGGGTTTGCCGCCTGCAATGGGTGAAGTCTTGCCATACCGGGAGTGCGGGCGATGGAAAAGCTGGTGCGTGAGATGTTGGTGAAGATTGGCGAGGATCCGGACCGTGAGGGACTGGTCAAGACGCCCGAGCGCGTGGTCCGCGCTTGGCGGGAGAACACCGTCGGCTACCGCGTGGATCCGGGGGAGATGGTGCGCAGCGCCCTATTCCAGGCCGAGGGCCAGGAGATGGTCATCGTCAGCGATATCGACTTTTACAGCGTCTGCGAGCACCACCTGTTGCCCTTCTTCGGCAAGGCGCACGTGGCCTATATCCCCAACGGCAAGATCGTGGGCTTGAGCAAGATTGCCCGGGTGGTGGAGGCCTACGCCCGCCGCCTGCAGGTGCAGGAGCGCATGACGGCCCAGATCGCGGGCTGCCTCATGGACAACCTGCAACCGCTGGGCGTGGCGGTCACGCTGCACGCCCAGCACCTGTGCATGATGATGCGCGGTATCCAGAAGCAGAACAGCTTCGCCACCACCAGCGAGATGCTGGGGTGCTTCCAGAACGATCCCAAGACCCGGGGTGAATTCCTCACCCTGATCCGGCACAAGCCCTGATCGATCTTCCCGCTTCCTGTTCCTGAGGCGCCTGGACCGCTAGTGACGGACCCGGAACCGTTCCGTGCCCACCTCGCGGATTTCCTTGCGGTACCGCTGGGTGTGGGTCAGGGCCGGCTGGATGGACGCGGCCCGGGCCTCCAGGCTCACCGGGACCAGCCGGGCGGCCTGGGGGCGCCGGCGTTCCTGGCCCGTGTTCCAGTAGAAGGCCACGCGGTCGCCCAAGCGGTCGGCTGTGGCTTCGCGCAGATGCTCCGTCAGTTCCGTCGGGACCTCGATTCCAAATTCCTCCGCCATCTGCCGCAGAATGGCATCTCCGGGCAGGCCCGCGGGGGCCTCCACCGGTGCCGTGTAGTCCAGCACCCGCCCCTCGAAGTTGCACCGTGTCCCCGCCGTCTCCAGGTAGGTGGAGCCGGGCAGGGCGATGTCCGCGAAGCGGGTGGTTTCGGTTTCGGCCCAATCCATGGTGGCCAAGAATTCGATGTTCTGGAACCAGCTGCCGGGCCGGTCGTGCTCCAGCGGGTTCTCTCCGATGATCAGCGCGCCGCGCAGGCTGCCGCTTTCCAGGAGGGCGCGCAGTTGCTGGCTGTCGTGGGCGCCGGGCAGTTCCGGAGCGGCCACCTTGCCCCAGACGAAGGCCGGATCCGCGCCCATGACCTCCAGACCGGCGCTGTTGGCCAACTGGCGGGGCATGAGGATTTCGGCCTTGCGCTCGGAAGCCTCCAGCAGGGCGACCAGATTGGCAAAGATCTCCAGATCGCCGGCGGCGGCATCCTGGGGACGGTCCACCCCGTGGACCACCACGATGTTCCTGGCCCCGCGCACCAGATCGGCGGCCTGCTGGATCTGTTCCATCTGGACTCCTGCCTTGGCCGCGGCCAGCTCGCTGTCGCCGCCGTCCCGATTGGCCAGGAATTCCGTCGCGCCTGCCAGGCCCTCGGCCTTCAGGTCGCCGCTGTCCAGCAGCTCCTGCAACACGGCGTTCCAGAAATAGGAGGCGCGCCCGCGCAGGGGATCCACCGTCAGCGTTCCCAGGTGCAGATCCGCCGGGTCCAGGGTGCTGTTGACCACGATGAGCTTGGCGCCCCCATCGCGCACCGGCGCGATGACATCCACATTCAGCACCAAGTGATCCGACTCCATGGCCGTGTTGTTGCAGATGATGAGGTCGGCGGTGGCCAGGCAGCTGCGGTCCGCGGTGCTGGCCGTCAGGCCCAGGACCGGGTCCATGGCGCCGCTGCGGCCGGCCCCCGAAAGGACGGCCAGGGAGCCGATGTTCCCCGTGCCGAGGCCTTCCCGGGCGATGCGCGCGGCCAGGTACATCTCCTCGTTGGTCACTTCCGGGCTGACGAAGACGCCCACGGCCTCGGGGCCGTGCTTCCGGGCCACGGCCCGCAGGTTTTCCACCACCCGGGTGACGGCCTCGTCCAGGGCCAGGGGGTTGTGGTTGTGGCCGTCGCGTTCGCGCGGGGCGCGCAGGCGCTCGCTCTGGATCATCAGCTCGCTGCCGAAACGGCCGTAGCGGCAGAGGTAGTCTCCGGCCACATCGTTGCTGGTGGTATAGTAGCTGGCGGCTCCGAACCGGCGCACCTTCACCTCGCAGCCCACGCTGCAGAAACCGCAATGGGTCAGCTGGTCCTGGGTGTCCAGGCAGGCGCGGCCCTGGAAGGCGTACTTGGGGGTCAGCGCGCCCACGGGGCAGGCGTCGATGCAGTTGCCGCAGCTGACGCAGTTGGTGTCCTGCAGGGCATCGTTCATGGCCGGGCGCATTTCCGTCTTGAAGCCGCGGCCGACCAGGCCCAGGGCGCTGATGGGCAGCACGCGCTCGCAGGTGCG
>PDQT01000256.1 GCA_002747875.1 bacterium DOLZORAL124_64_63 | reverse complement strand
GTGCGGCATCCAGAACGATGCGTTCCTCGGTCTCGGCAAAGGGGGTAAACATGATCTCACTCCGAAGGCTTATAGTGTGGAAAGACCCGATCTTCCGCCGGGATTATAGTTCAGCCCGCAAATATTGCAACACAGGGGAAAAAGGGAAAACCCGGGTCATTCACGCGGGAGAGTCACGGGATGGAGGAGAACGAGACGTCCACCACCTTACGCACCACGGCCTTTTCCACTTCGAAGAACGATTCCTGCTCGAAGCCCCAGGCCGAGGCCACCAGATTGGTAGGGAAGGCCTCCACCTTGGTGTTCAGGTCCCGCACGTTGGCGTTGAAGAAGCGGCGGGCCGCCTGGATGCGGTCTTCCGTGTTGGCCAGCTCCGCTTGCAAATCCAGAAAATGCCGGCTGGCCTTCAGGTCGGGATAATCCTCGGCTACGGCCAGCAGATTCTGCAGACCGGCCACCAGCGCGTTCTCATCCCGCGCCTGGCTGCCGGGATCCCCGATGGATGCCACCGCCCGCGCCCGGGCCGCCGTGACCTTGGCCAGCACCTCCTTCTCGTGAGCGGCGTAGGCCTTGACCGCCTCCGTCAGATTGGGCACCAGATCGTAGCGGCGTTTCAGCTCCGTATCGATGCCGGACCAGCTTTCGCGCACCATCTGACGTGTCTTGACCAGGCTGTTGTACAGGAAGATCACCCAGACCGTCAGCGCGACCACGATGCCCAGAAGCCACCCCCACAACATCAGCTCT
>PDQT01000255.1 GCA_002747875.1 bacterium DOLZORAL124_64_63 | reverse complement strand
CCACAACATCAGCTCTCTCCCTTCATCTGCCGGACCACGAAATCCGGCACCAGGTCAATCAGCTTGGCCGCCATCTCCACCTGGGCCTCGAAATCCGCCGTCCGGCTGCGCCCCATCTTGTAGACGGCCACCTCGCCAAACCCGAATTCGATGCAGAACGGCGGAGCCCCCAACAGGTACTCCATGGTCCGGGCGTGGATCACGTCGTAGGCCCATTTTCGGTCGCTGCTGGCCACGTGGAAGGTGCGGCTGAATTCGGCCGACTCGAAATCGATATCCCCGCCGCCGAGGAATTCCCCCACCTTGTCGAAGACATGCTCGCGCCGGATCTCCAACGGGACGACGGGAAAGCCCGTCTCCATCAGCACCACCCCGAAATGGTGGGTAGTGCGGCTGTTGCCCGAACCGGTGACGTACTTGTAGTCCAGCACGGTCACGGCCCGCCCCCGGAAATGGCCCGTGATGATGTTGTCCCCGACCTGTCCGCCGCCCCTGCCGAACAGCGCGAGGCCGGGATACCGGGACGCCCAGTCGTCGCGACTGTGCCCCAACATCTTCCAGCCGTACCTGAAGGCCCAGCGATGCAGTTCCTCGCGCCGTTTCCGCTCCTGATGCCAGGCGTAGACGCCCGCCATGATCATCAGGACCACGAAGATGAGGAAAAAGACGGGAGGCAAGAACTCTCCAGACGGTTGCGGGTTTGCGGCCTGGATATCAGGTCGGCCGACAGCGGCGCGACTGTAGCCTCAACCCATCAGGAAAGCCCCCGCAACAGGCCGGTCGGCACCTTCACCGTCATTTCCAGCAGGGCCTGACTCATGGTCTTGCCCTGCGGATCCACCAGCAGGCTGGTGGTGCCGCCACCGCCCAAAGCCCCGTCCAGCAGGAAATTCAGCCCCTGCAGGTTGTCCAGCTCATAGCGGGTGACCCGGCCCTGGACCCGGCCCTTGAAAAAGCCCTTCACCAGGCGGGCGGTCAGGTTCTGCCGGATCCATTCGTAGACCTGGGGCGAGCGCGCCAACACCCCCACGTTGCACATGTCCCCCTTGTCCCCGCTGCGGGCATAGCAGATGCGCCGCAGGGGGACCTCCTTCAGGGCCCCCTTCCAGACGCGCGGCTTGCGGACACTTCTGGGCACATCGCTGAAGACGGGATCGCCCATGCCCTCGCGCAGGGGGAAATCCAGCTCCTGGAAGGTCTCGGCACCGGTGGTGTCCATGGTCAGCACCTTGGCCCGGCAGTGATCCCGCCGCACCAGGGCCGGCCAGTAGGCCACGATGGCCTGGGGACGGGGACGCCCCCGCGTGCTGACGGCCATGCCCGAAGGGCCGGCCAGGATCAGGGCCGGCAAAGCCTTGCTGAAATCCTCCAGCTTGCTTCTGTCATGGTCGCAGACGCCGAAGCGCAGATAAATCTCGTTGGGTTCATAGCCATTGAGCCGATCCGGCCAGATGCTGCCCGCGCCCACCAGGGCGGTGTGCTTCTTCTCGAACTCGTGCCCCACCTTCCGCCAGAAAATCTCCTCCACCGCGGTGGCCTTCTTGCGGACATCAGGCCCGCTGATCAGCACCTCGCCGTCGGCCTTCCAGCCGTCTTCATAGGCCATGGAGACCTTCAGCATGGCCGGCGACGGTCCCCCACGCACCCCGCTGACCTTGACCCGGTTGGCCTTGACCTCGGTCACCTCGATGGTGTCGAAGAAGGCCACCCCGTCGGGACTGATGTACTGGGCCGGGTTGCCCATTTCGTAGACCAGCTGCTCCTTGACGGATTTCTCGCTGACACGGCCGCCGGTGCGCGGGTGCTTGGTCACGAAGAAGGTGCCGTCCTCCTGCATCTCGATGATGGGGTAGCCCATGTTGTGGAAGCTGGGGATCTCCTGCCAGTCGGTGATGTTGCCACCGGAAGCCTGGGCCCCGCATTCGATGATGTGGCCGGCCACAACGCCGGCGGCCAGGCGGTCCCAGTCATCCATGGGCCAACCGAATTCGTGGATCATGGGGGCCATGGTGATGCCCGTATCGGTCACCCGGCCGGTGACGACAATCTGGCAACCCGCGTCCAGGGCGGCCACCACCGGCTCGGCCCCCAGATAGACGTTGGCGCTGGTCACACGGTGCCGCACGCCCTGGAAATCGGCCCCCGTTTCCATGTTGGTGAACTTTTCCCCCGCGGCGCTCAGTTCGTACAACTGGCCGGTGATGTCGTCGCCGTAACACACGCCCACCTTGATATCATGCCCCTGCCGGCGGGCCAGAGCCAGGATCTCCCGGCCCAGACCGATGGGGTTGATGCCCCCGGCATTGTTGATCACCCGCACGTTCTTCTCGACGATCAGAGGCAGGCAGGTTTCCAGCTGGGTCAGGAAATCCCGGGCATAGCCCAGAGCGGGGTTCCGGAGCTGCTGTTTGCGCAGAATGGACATGGTGATCTCGGCCAGGAAGTCCATAGTGATATAATCCAGGGGGCCGCCTTCCAACTGCCGCCGCAGGGCGTCCAGATCATCACCCCAGTAGCCTCCCGCATTTCCGATTCGGATCGTTTTCTTCACACCAGACCCTTTCTCCAGCTTTGCACCTTGTGTTTTCTCGATTCCGCCTGATAATAGGCTCCGGTTCCATTATCCAGGAAGCCATCCAGGAATCAAGCAAGAAAGGGTACCGACCCATGGCGCGGCGACAAATCCCCCAGCAGGACTACTTCGTTTTCGGTTTTCCCCTTTCGGACAGATCATGGCACCGCTACGCCGTGCGCTCCGTGCTGTCGGAAGAACCGCCCCGGGGATTGGTGAACCCCACCTACGAGATCCGCCAGTTGAGTGAACGCATCAACAACGACCCCGCCCGCCAGGCCGAACACCTGCCCGCCACCCACGCGGAAACCCTACTGGCCCTGCGCACCATCAATCAGGTGCTGCGGCATCTGTCCACCAATTACTTCCAGCGACAGAACCCGGGTTCGCTGACGCGCTGCCGCCAATGGGCCGGCCGGCGGCTGGGCACCGAGTCGGTGACGGCCCTGTTCCGCGCCTTCGTGGACATTTTCCCGCCCCTGGCCGTGCAGCTGGCCCGCATCACTCCCCATGAGTTTTTGCTGGCGCGCCAGAAGAACCAGAACGGCCAGGATCAAGACGGCCAGGATCAGGCCTGCCTGGAGATGCTGCTCCTTTTTCTGAACACCAGCAACCCTGCCGCCAAGGATGTCAGCCACCTCTTCGACGACAGCGATCTGCGCCGCAGGGCCTCCTTCGTGCCCTTCATCACCAGCCTGGAGGGCTATCTGGAGGAACATGAACCCGCCGACGGCGAGGGTGGCAGCATCCTGCATCTGCTGCGCAGGCCCATGCTGGCCAGCCCGGACAGCCTGGCCGGACAGATCGAGTTCATCCGCCAACACTGGGGCCACCTGCTGCCCGATGAACTCCTCACGCAGCTGCAGTTGGCCCTGGACGTGCTGAAGGAAGTGGATGTGTCGCGCCACGCCGAATACGGGTCGCCCCCGGTGCTGGAATTCGGCCCCGGCAGCCGTTTCTGGGCCGATGGCGAACCCGAACCCGAGGCCTTCAGCCGCGATGCCGACTGGATGAGCAACGTCGTCCTGATGGCCAAGAGCGTCCATGTCTGGCTGGATCAGCTCAGCCGCTGGCACGGCCGTCCCGTGCACACCCTGGCCGATATCCCCGACGCCGAACTGGACCGCCTGGCCCGCTGGGGCGTGACCGGCCTGTGGCTGATCGGCCTGTGGGAGCGTTCGGAAGCCTCCCGCCTCATCAAACAGTACATGGGCAACCCCGAGGCCGCCGCCAGCGCCTACGCCCTGCGCGATTACCACATCGCCGCCGAACTGGGCGGCGAAGAAGGCTACGCCAACCTGCGCCGGCGCGCCGCCGATCGCGGCATCCGTCTGGCCAGCGACATGGTGCCCAACCACATGGGCATCGATAGCCGCTGGGTCATCGAGCACCCCGACTGGTTCCTCCAGGCGGAGCAGCCCCCCTTCCCCGGCTACCGTTTCACCGGCGGGGACCTTTGCACCCACGGCGGAGTCTCCGTGCGCATCGAGGACGGCTACTGGGACCACAGCGACGCGGCCGTGGTCTTCCAGCGTGTGGACGAAAGCACCGGACAGGCCCGCTATATTTACCATGGCAACGACGGCACCAGCATGCCCTGGAACGACACCGCCCAGCTCAATTTCATGCTGCCGGAAGTGCGCGAGGCCGTCACCCAAGTCATCCTGGACGTGGCCCGGCGCTTCCCCATCATCCGCTTCGACGCCGCCATGACCCTGGCCAAGAAACATTACCAACGCCTCTGGTTCCCCGCCCCCGGCGACGCGGGCGCCATCCCCTCGCGCGCCGAGCACGGCATGACCAAGGAACGGTTCAACGAGGTCTTCCCGGTGGAATTCTGGCGCCAGGTGGTGGACCGCGTGGCCGCCGAGGCCCCCGACACCCTGCTGCTGGCCGAGGCCTTCTGGCTCATGGAAGGCTACTTCGTCCGCACCCTGGGCATGCACCGCGTCTACAACAGCGCCTTCATGAACATGCTCAAGATGGAGGACAACGCCAAGTACCGGCAGACGCTGAAGAACGTGCTGGAATACAGCCCGCCCATCCTGCAGCGCTTCGTGAACTTCATGAACAACCCGGACGAGAAAACGGCCGTGGAGCAATTCGGCCGCGGCGACAAGTACTTCGGCTGCGCCATCCTGCTGGTCACGTTGCCCGGCCTGCCCATGCTGGGCCACGGCCAGATCGAAGGTTTCAGCGAGAAGTACGGCATGGAATACCGCCGCGCCTACTGGGACGAGAACATCGACGACGAGATGGTGGCCCGGCATGAGCGCGAGGTCTTCCCCCTCATGCGCCGCCGTCACCTGTTCAGCGGGGCGGAGCATTTCCACCTCTTCGACTTCGAGTCCGGCCACGGCCATGTGGACGAGAACGTCTTCGCCTACACCAATCGCTGCGGCGAAGAGCGGGCCCTGATCATCTACAACAACAGCTACGAGCAAACCAGCGGACACGTCCGCACCAGCAGCGCCGTGAACGTGGGCAGCGCCGAGTCGCCCCATCTGGTGCACCGCTCCCTGGCCGAAGCCCTGCAACTGGAAGAGGGCCGGAACATCTGGTACGCCTTCCGCGATCACAGCGCCGGCTTGGAATTCCTGCGCCACAGCAGCGAACTGGTGCGCGATGGTTTCCACACCCAGCTGGACGGCTACCAGTACCGCACCCTGGTCGATTTCCGCCGCCTCGAAGACAGCGATGGTTCCTGGGCCGAGCTGGCCGCCTGGTTGCAGGGTGGCGGCACCCCGGACCTGGAACTGGCCGCCCGGCGGCGGTTGATCGCCCCCGCCTTGGCGGAGCTGATTCCGCCTGTGGTGGAGGCTGTGGCGCCTGAGTTGGCTATGGCTGAGGAAATTTTCGCGGCCTTGGGGAAAGACCGGGATGAGAACGGGCATGGAGCGGACAAGGTGGCGGGCAAGACGCCCGGGAAAACTGCCGACAAGACCGCGGACACAGCCGAGCCCCCGCTCCGGCCGGGTGAGCGCACCCGGAAAGACCTGCGGGCGTTGCGCCGGGAACTGGCCGATGGAACCATCCTGCGGGCGGATCAGCTGGCGGATGAGCTTTCCCGTTGGCCTGGTCCCTGGGGAGGGCCTGAACAGCTGGCCGCCGGAGGCCTCACCCTGAGAGCCGCCGACGGCCCCCTGCTGTTGGAGGAGTTGACCGCCCGTCTGGCGGCGGCGTTGCAGGATAACGAGCAAGCCCGCCGCATTGTGGGCCTGGCCATCCTGCTGGTCCGGAACCCGGACGCGGCCCGGCACCTGGCGGCCGGGGAAGTCCGCTGGCTGGCCCAGGACCTGCGGCAGCCTTCCATGAAAGAATTCCTGGACGTGAACACCCATCAGGGCACCGAATATTTCCGGCGGGAAAGCCTGCAAATCCTGCTGGCTGCCCTGACCTACCGCGCCTTGCGCGACAACCCGCAGCAAAAGCCGGCCAACCTGCTGGATGCCCGCGCCCTGCTGCTGACTCTGGCGGAGCAGAGTGGGTTCCGGACCCGGGATTTTCAGGCAACCCTGCAAAAAGACGGTCCTGCTTAATTTGGTGTATGGGCCCCGGCTTTGGGTAGGGCAAGAAAAGTGCGGCCAACAATTTCAGGGGCACAGCCGTTGGCGGTCCCCTATTGCCCCCCTATTAACCCTCCTTTCCTGCCGGACCAGATTATGTTATGCTTAGATGACAATATCGAAATTTCAAGAGATCGCCCCCCTAACATTATGGAGTCTCGACCATATGCTGAATCGAAGGTGGTTGCTTGCCGCATTATCCCTACTGCTCATCTTCCCGGCGCCCCGCACGGGGTGGGCCGGCGTCGGCATGGGCACCAGTAACCCAACCCTTGTGGATACCCAAGCCCCGTTCCTGCAAGTGGATTCCGTGCCGGACGAGCTTCTGCAGGGTGGCGACGAATACATCTTCCACTGGACCGCCGGGGATGCCAACCCCGGTCAGGCCCCTGAGAACTTTCAGGCCCGCATCCTGGTGGACGGAGAAGCCATTTCCGAAATCGACTGGCTGGAAAATCCAGCAGAATATTACTGGCAGTGGACCGCTCCGGAAGTGCAATCGGGCAACCTGCGCCTGGAAGTCGTCGTGCAGGATATCATGGGCAATACCACCCAGCACCTCAGCGATCAGTTCACTGTACTGTTGAGCACCACCCCCGCACCGGACCTGCCGGGGCAGCTTCGTCTGGGCACCCCCTATCCCAACCCCTTCAACCCATCCTGTTCTCTGGAGTTCACTTTGCCGGCCGCCGGTTACGCCACGGTGGCCGTTTACGATGTCCGGGGCCGTTGCGTCCGGCATTTATGGCAAGGGAACGCTCCGGCAGGCTCCACCCACCTGGAATGGCAAGGGACCAGCCAGGACGGTCAGCTCATGCCCGCGGGTGTGTATTATTTCGTGCTTGAGACGCCGGATCAGCCCCGTCAAGTGACCCGGGCCATTCTCATTCCCTGAGTTTTGCCGGCGGATTTCCCTACAACGGGTTTCCCGCTGACTTGACCTTATAAAGCTGACTTGGCCTGATAAAAGCGTCACTGAATCCGTTTCCCGGGGTGGTATGGGGAGCCCCCTGGAGACAGTGCTGAGTCCACCCTTGTGCGGGGCTGTGGCCGGCTCCGGCCCGCCCGCAAGGAGAATGGCCCTCGACATATGAGTGAAAAGAACAAAAACCACCCAGCGGACCAAAGCGCGCAAGCCGACCAACCCGGCCAGGATCTGGAAAAGCAAATCCTGCAAGGGCGGCACTTTGGTCTTGCCGAGGCCATTGGCCGCGCTGCCGGTGGTTCTCTCAAGGGGGCCTCCCCCATTCCTGACCGCCGGCAGGCTCTGCTGGATATGGGCGCGCTCCTGGAGAGCCGGTTGGTCGATCCCGAGGGTTCCTTGCGCGCCGTTGTCGAACGGGAGCTGGCACAAAGCCCCGATCTGCGGGACACCCGGCCCGACACCGCAACCGCCGATCTGATCCGCTGGGTGCGCGCCGTATTGGAGACCCCGTGGCGGCTGGAAGAGCTGGTGCGCCAGGCGGACGCGCGCTGGGGACGAGACTATACCGAGAAGCCGCACTTCAACCGCCCCGGCAGCCGGCCGGATCCAGATGATCCCTACACCCCGGACTCTGTGCGGGAGGCTCTACGGGATCTGCTACGTCAACTGGACGGACCACCAAGGTGAACACGCCGGAGTAGGCCCGACAGGCTCCCCCGCCCGGCGGCAGGCCGCGCGCCTCAGGAGCTGCGGGAAGGGAAAAGATCCGCCAGTTGATCAAAGCGATCGATCAAGAAGTCCGGTTGTGCCGCCTTGATGGTTGCCGGAGGCACCAGCCCGAAGGTGCAGCCCACGGTCATGGCCCCGAAGGCCCGACCGGCGTTCACGTCGTTGGGGCTATCCCCCACCATCACCACCGAGGCAGGCTCGAAGGAATACCCTTGGAGGGTGGCTTCCAGGTGGGCGGGGTCGGGTTTGCGGGCCCTGGGGGTATCGCCCCCCACAACGCGCTGGAAGGCTCCGGCCACATGCAGCCCCTTCAGGATTTCTTCGCTGTAGACCTGGGGTTTGTTGGTGGCCACGAACAGGGGCACACCCCGGAAACGGGAAAGCATTTCCAGCACGCCCGGATAAAGACGCGTGTTGTCCAGCATGTGCCGCCGATAATGTTCGGCGAAGACCCGGGTGGCTTCGGCATGTTGTTCCGGGCTGACGGGAAGGCCGGCTTCGCCTGTCAGGCCGCTGCGCACGTCGTGCCCCAGGGCTCGGGTCAGCAGCTTGGCCAAGCCGTCGCCCACGTAGGAGCGGATGGTTTCCGCCGACAATTCGGGCAAGCCGAAACGCAGCCGGACGAAATTGGCCGAGATGGCGATATCCCGCCCCGAATCCACCAGGGTTCCGTCCAGATCAAAGATGAAGGCGGCGGCCCGGCGCCCCCCATAACGTCCCTTGCCCATGATCATCCTTCCGTATAGATTCCTGCATCGTCGCCTTCTGCACAGCCTTCCGCATAGGCGTTGATTATTTCCCCCAGGCCCCCTTATGATAACCGGAAGCCCGTCAAAAATCGGCCCTGAAATTCGGAAGTTGAAATCATGGCACCCAAAAAATCCAAGGAAGGCTTGCGCAAGGACGGCACCAGCCGTCGGCTACGCACCGGCAAGGGCAACAAACGCGGCACGCCGCGGATCATGATTCTGGCCCTGCTGCTGGTGGCTGCCGCGGCCCTCTTCCTGTTCTGGCCCAAGAACGGGGGCGTCCCCGCAGGTATCGGCGAGCACCGGTCCGTCGTCACTTCCGCCGCTTCCATGGACAGCAACGGCAACAATCCCCTGGATAATCGTCCCCGCAGCGGCGAGGTCGATATCACCCACGAGGAAGTCAAGGTCGTGGCCGAGAAGCCCGAGGGCACCGCAGCGACCACCGGAAAAATTCCCGCGAAACCGGCCGGCACATCAGTTCCGAAATCGGTTCAGAAGCCCGCGCCCAAACCGGCCCCAAAACCCGCCAAGAAATCGGCCCCAAAACCAGATCCCCAAACCCCTCCCATGGAAAAAATCCAACCCCGTAGCGAAGGCCGCTGGGCGGTGCAGGTGGGGGGGTTCGGTAAGGCCGATAACGCCGACAAAGAAGCCGAACGTCTTAAAGAACTGGATTGGCAGGCCGTCGTCATCGCCGGCAGCAACAACCAGGGGCAGATGGTGTATCGGGTCTGGATCGGCTACTTCCAATCCCGCGACGAGGCCCGGCTTTTTCTGAAACAGAACCAGAAATCGTTGCCCGACGCTTTCGTCGTCCACCGCTGACCAGCGAATAGCCATGACCCGGGGCCGCTATGGACGGGCCGTCTGGTGATCACCGCGGCCTTCGGCACCACTTCACTTGGGGGCATCATCTCACTTGGAGGCATCATCTCACTTGGACCCCATCTTGTCCGCCGGCAGGATGAAATCTAGCCCGGCTCGTCTGAATCATCCGCTTCGTCCGCGCCCTCCGCAGCCGCCGCCTGCTGCTCGAGCAGACATTTGACTTTGAAACTGAGGGACATGATGCCCACAACCAGCCGTTCGTTGCGCACGGCCACGCCTGCGGGCACTTTCAGGTCCTTGGGAGCGAAGTTGAAGATACCCACAACCCCGGCGCTGACCATGCGGTCGGTAACCGCCTGGGCGCTGGCGGCCGGCACCGTCAAGATGGCGATGCGGATGCCTTCTTTCCGGATCACATCCTCCAACTCATCCATGCCCCGCACCAAGATCCCGCGGAAATCCTGACCGATGAGCTTGGGGCTCACGTCAAAAATGCCCCGCACGGGGAAGCCCTGCAATTCCAGGTTCTGATAATTGGCCAAGGCCTGCCCCAGATGTCCCGCGCCGACGATGGCCGTGGGCACGGGCTGGGCGATGCCGATGATCTTCTCCAGGGCTTCCACCAGCTTATCCACCTGGTAAGGGCGCCCGGGCTGGCTGAAGCCGCCAAAGTAGTGGAAATCGTGGCGCAGCTGGCTGGCCTTGATGTCCAGGGATTCGGCCAACTGGCGGCTGGAAACATCTTCCACCCCGATGGCCTGCAGCAGCTTCAACTTTTCCAGATATAGAGGCAGACGCAGTACCGTCGCGTCCGGGACATCACACCCTCGTCTTCGTTTCCTCAAAGGAGAGCCTCCTGTTTCTTTCGTTAAATATTTAACCGCTTCTTCTTGTCAGAAAGCGCATTTGTTGAGATTTTCACGTCTGCAGAATAATTAGGCCAGTCCGCAACGTCAAGAAATCCGGGCGGGTTCGGCCCATCAAAAAACAGGCCGACAATGCCGCAAGGGTTCGGCTCCGACTGCCCCGGGAAAGCCGCCGCAAAATGAACTTCGGTTGCCGGAAATTACACAGGAACGGATCATAACCCTGGAAGTTTCGCCCCCTGAAAACTATGTTCCAGCAGTTCCTCATGGCGGCTCGGTCCCCGCCGGCCCGGGTTCCGCCTGCCCCTTACCCAACACTCCACCAGGTGCGCCCATGGACAACCCC
>PDQT01000160.1 GCA_002747875.1 bacterium DOLZORAL124_64_63 | reverse complement strand
TGGGCGATCGGCAAAACATTGCAGATCGGCTCGACCCCGTAGTCGTCGCGATGCTCGTCAATGAACGAGACCATTACTTCGGTTTGCGGTCGAGCTCCGCCTGGGCGAAAAAAGCTGAGGCCTTACGAAGGATCTCGTTGGTCTGACGGAGCTCGCGGTTCTCGCGCTGAAGTTCCTTGATCAGGGCCTTGTCTTCGCTGCTGCGTCCATCCCGGCTGCCGTTGTCCACCTCATACTGCTGGATCCAGCGTCGCAGAGACTCAGCGGTGCAACCGAACTTGCTGGCAATCGAAACGATAGTTTGCCACCTCGAGGAGTAATCTCGCTCGTGGTCGAGGACCATCCGAACAGCGCGTTCGCGGACCTCTGGGGAGTATCTTTGTTTTTTTGACATGACTCCATCCTCTCAAATAATGGAGTCTCCGTCAAACCCGGGGCGGTTCAAGGTGCCTGAGTGGAAAAATTAGGGAGAATCAATGGATAAGGGTTGACCTCTTCTAAAAGCGGATACCCGCGCTTCCCCTCTCCAACAATTTCCGGGGCACCCAGGAGTTTCCGATTCAAAACTTTCCTTGATTCCCTTACTTGTTTAACGTACAATAAGCCCCATGAGCACTTCAAAAAAACACCCCCAAACCCCAATCCGCACCCGCAACCCGGAACGCGTCCGTGAGCGGGTCCTTGACGCGTCCACCCGGCTCTTCGCCGCCATGGGTTTCGCCGGCACCTCCTTGCGCAACATCTCCGACGCCTCGGGGGTTTCGGTGGGCCTGATCCAGTACCACTTCGGCACCAAACAGGCCCTTTACGACGCGGTCCGGGAGCACGCGCTGGCGGCCTATGTCCAGTCGCAAGCGCCTCAGTTCGCGCTGCCGGAAGACGACATCGGCCACTTCCTGGCAGACGGCCTGCGGCAATACTTCCGCTTCTGCGAGCAGAATCCCCTGTTGTTGCGCCTGTTCGCCTGGGCGCAGCTGGAGAGCGATGCGCGGATCTGGTCTGGAGAGTTGACGCTGATGGACCGGGTGATGGAGCGGCTTGAGGCGGCGCAGCGGGCGGGCACGCTGGATGGCGACGTCGACCCGGAACTGCTGATGGTCGCGCTGGGCGGCATGATGCGTTACTGGCCTGTTTACCGAGCGCGCTACGCGGCGCGGCTGGAACATCTGGGGGATGCCCAGGCCCAGGAGGAGGCCTATCTCACCCTTTGCCTCTCTCTGGTCCGGGGCTCGACCCCTAAGTAGGAGCACGCATGAAGATACACAGGATCAACACCGTTTTCCGTTCGATCGGCGCCTTCCAGATCCGCTATCGCTGGTGGTTTCTGCTGGGCGCGTTGTTGTTGCTGGTGCTGGGCATGACGGGGCTGCAACGGGTGGGGATGGCCAATTCCCGGGATCGCTGGTTCGATGACAACGAGGCCATCGAAATGGCCACCGAGCGTTTCGAGGAGCAGTTCGGGAACAACGAGAACGTCGGCGTCCTGATCACGGCCAAGGATGTTTTCCAGCCCGAGGTGTTGCGCACCATCGACCAACTGGGCGAAGAGCTGCTGGACAAGGTCCCCTATGCCGACGAGGTGATCTCTCTGACCGAGCTGGAGATCGCCATCGGCACCGAGGAGGGTGTCGAAGTCATCAATCCTTTCGAGGATGGCATCCCGGATGACCCCCGGCGCCTGGCCGAGATCCGCGATCTGGTGCTTTCCCGGCAGGCCCTGGTCAACCGGCTGGTGTCGGACGATGGCACCGAGACCTGGCTGACCCTGGAGCTGCTGGAGTATCCGGAAAAGGAAGAGTGGTCGGAGCAGGGCGACACGGACCCGATGTTCACGGTGGGCGAGGCGGCCATCGCCGTGGTCACGGACCCGCGCTGGCGCAGCGATCACTACACGCTGAAGGCCGCCGGCATGCCCTACACCGAGACAGAGGAGCGGGATTTCTTCGCGCGCGAGACCCAGGTTCGCGTGCTCTCCGGATTCCTGCTGATGGTTGTGCTGCTGGTGTTTTTCCTGCGGTCGGCGCGCGGCGTGCTGGTGCCGGTGGTGACCACGGTGGGGGGCATCATCGTGGTTTTCGGGATCATGGGCTGGCTGGGGCTCGATCTGGATTCGAGCATGGTCACCCTGCCGGTCATGCTGGGGATGGCCTTGTCGGTGGGTTACTCCGTGCACATGGTCAACGCCTTCAAGCGCCACCTGGGCCCGGATACGGAGCGTCGTGACGCGGCCGTGGCCGCCGTCGAGGAAACGGGTTGGCCTATCTTCTTCACGGCGATCACGACCATGGGTTCCGTGATGGCGTTTGCCACGACGGGCATCCCCTCCATCGCCTGGCTGGGCCTTACTTGCGCCGCGGTCGTCACCGCCGACTACCTTTTCGTCGTTGTTCTGGTGCCGGTTCTGATGAGCTTCGGCATGAGTCCGAGCCAGGCCGCCCAGTGGCGCCGGACAACACGCCTGGGGCGGGTGGCCGCGCGCGTTCTGGCCTTGGTCCCCGGGCGGCGGCCCGGAGCGGAACCCCGGCCTTCGCCGCTGGACCGCCTGATGAAAGGCATCGCCTCGTTGGCCATCCGGCGGCGCGGTTTGCTGGTGGTGCTGTCGGTCATCATCGTGCTGGGGCTGGCTCCGGGTGTGGCCGATCTCAAGGTGAACATGGACATCTTCCGCTTCATGGGCACCCGTATTCCCTACGTGGCCCGGGTGTGGGAGGTCGTCAACTCGCAGCTGGGATCTTATCTGGCCTACAACATCACCCTGGAATTCCCGGAGCCGGATGCCATCAAGGATCCGCGGGTGTTGCGGCAGTTCGACGCCCTGCTGGATACCGTGGGGACGTTCCCGCTGACCAAGTCGCACAAGGAGGCGGCCAGCGTCTTTTCGGTGCTGGATATCATCAAGGAGATGAACCAGACGCTGAACAACGACGACCCCGCCTATTACACCGTTCCGGACTCTCCCGAACTGGTGGCCCAGCTGCTGCTTCTCTATGAAATATCTGGCGGCACCAAGACCTTGCGCTGGATCGACGAGGACTACTCCATGATGCGCGCCCGGGTGCAGGTCTGGCAGTTCGACGCGGTGGAGATCGTGCGCGAGCTGGGGATCATCGAGCAATTCGGCAAGACGCACTTCCCGGACGCGAAGCTGAGCATCGTCGGTAGCGCGGTGCAGTTCGCCGAGCTGAACCAGAAAATCGTGTCGGGCGAGATCAAATCCATCCTGACGGCGCTGGTGGTCATCGGCGTGCTGCTGGTGCTGGTCTTCGGCGGCCTGAAGATGGGGCTGATCGGCATGGTGCCCAACCTGATGCCGATGATCGCCATCGCGGGTTACATGGGGTATTTCAATTCCCAGCTGGACATGATGACCATGACCATCATGCCGATGCTGCTGGGCGTCGCGGTGGATGACACGATCCATTTCATCAACCAGGTGAAGTTCGAGTTCGAGCGCTGCGGTCGCTACGCGCAGGCCGTCCACGCGGCCTTCGCCACCGTGGGTAAGAACCTGGCCATGACCACGATCATCCTGGGCGGAACCTTCGGCATCTACACGCTGTCGCCCATGTCCGGCATGGTGCGCATCGGCATGCTGGCGGCGGGCGGGCTCTTCGTGGCGCTGATCACCGACTACCTGGCCACCCCCGCCCTCATCATGCTCACCAAACCCTTCGGAAAGGAGCGGTCATGACGATCCGCCAAACGATGATCCTGTTCGCGATTCTCTCCCTCGTGCTGGCGGCGCCCGCGGCCCGGGGCCAATCCCTCACCGGGCGCGAGATCGCCCAGCGCGTCCATGACCGGCCGGAAGGGGATTCGCGCTATTCGGAAATGACCATGCGCCTGATCAGCAAGAAGGGCAAGGAACGGGAGCGCCGTCTGTATTCCTGGTCCATGGACGTGGGTGACCGGCACCAGGATTCGAAGATGCTGATGTTCTTCGATTACCCCGCCGACGTGCGGGGCACCGGCTTCCTGGCCTGGAATTACGACGAGATAGGCAAGGACGACGACCGCTGGCTCTATCTGCCGGCCATGAAGAAGACGCGGCGGATCAGCGGTTCTTCCGCCAAGCGCGACTACTTCATGGGCTCCGATTTCACCTACGACGACCTGGGCAGCCGCAACGTGGACGAGGATGATCACACGCTGTTGCGGGAAGAAGAACGCGACGGCCATCTCTGCTGGGT
>PDQT01000098.1 GCA_002747875.1 bacterium DOLZORAL124_64_63 | reverse complement strand
TTTGGCGAGGTCATCGCCGTGAACAACTGCACCCTGAACATCGGCAGCGGCGTGGTGGGGTTGCTGGGGGCCAACGGGGCCGGCAAGAGCACCCTGTTCAAGATGCTGGCCGGGCTCATCGAGCCCAGCCGGGGCCAGGTCCTGGTCCACGGCCGCCGGCTGCGCGAGGATGTGGGCTGGTACCACCTGGTGGGCTTCTGCCCCGAGAGCGACGCCCTGCCCGAATGGATGACCGGTCGCGAATTCCTGCAGTTGGGCCTGCGCCTGATGGGCTTCGGCAAAGACGAGGTGCGGCGCCGCACGGATTACTGGCTGCAGCGTTTCGACCTGACCGAGGCGGGCGGGCGCCGACTGGGCGGCTACAGCAAGGGTATGCGCCAGAAGGTCAAGCTGGCCCAGGCTCTGGCCCACGATCCGGAGATCATCTTCCTGGACGAGCCCCTCAACGGCATGGACCCCGTCTCGCGCAAGCGGACCATCGACCTGGTGCGCGAACTGGGCGCTGCCGGCTGCACCGTCCTGGTCAGCAGCCACATCCTGCCCGAGGTGGAGTCCATGACCAGCGACATCATCCTCATCGACCGGGGGCGGGTCCTGGCCGAGGGCAAGATCACCGAAATCCGCGACAAGATCAGCGACCACCCCACCACCGTGGCGCTGGTCTCCAGCGCGGCGCGGGAGGTGGCCGCGTTCCTGATCGGCCGGCCCCACGTGGTGAGCGTGCAGATGGAAGACGCCAGCCGTGTCGTGGTGCGCACCGACCGCGCTTTGGAGTTCTACGCCGCCTTGCCCGGCTGGGTGCTGGACAACGGCCTGAGCATCGAAGAGATCATCACCCTGGACGACAGCCTGGAGGCCGTCTTCCAGTACCTGACCGAGAGTTGATCGAGGACGAACATGAGCAATCATCTGGAATACCGGCCGCAACCTCTGAAGTTCGATGGGGCCCCCCGCCCGCTGCCCAGCCTGCCGGCGGTGCTGTGGATCGCCTGGTTCAGCGTGCGGGAAATGATCCGCCGCCGCCGCCTGCTCAGCCTGGTGGCCATCAATCTGCTACCCGTGGCCGTGGTGCTGATCATCCGCATCTGGTTCCAGGACCAGGGCCTCAGCGCCCAGTTGCAACTCAGCAGCCTCAGCCACAACGTCTTCATCCCCTTCCTGATCCCGGTGGTGGCCATGTTCGTGGGTGCCGGGGCCATCGGTGAGATGGTGGAGGAGGGGACCATCGTCTACCTCTGGACGCGGCCCATCAGGCGGCGCTCCATCTATCTGGGGCGCCTGCTGGCGGCCCAGCTGACCAGCAGCCTGGTGTTGAGCGGTTCGCTGATCCTTTGCTTCCTGGTGATGGTCAGCTCGGGATTGGATGTGATCGACTGGGCATTCCTGAAGCTTTACCTGGTCACATTCCTGATCATCGTGCTGGGGGTGTTCAGCTACAGCGCTCTGTTCGCGGCCATGGGGACCTTCTTCAAGAAGCCGGTGACTCCGGCCATCCTGTTCACCTTCATGTGGGAGAGCATGGTCAGCGATGTGCCCGCGCGGGTGCAGGAACTGAGCCTGCGTTTCCATCTGCAGAATATTGTGGACAAGCCGCGGGTAGTGTCCGAGGGCCTGGACGGCATGCTGGGCGCCCTGCTCCAGACGGCCTTCGTGCGCACACCGGTGCCCAAGCTGCAATCGGTGGTGGTGTTGCTGGCGGTGATGGTCTTGTGCGTCGCCTTGGGCGTGTGGTTGCTGCGCGGCAAGGAAATCGAGAAGTGAGGCTGCCCGCCTCCTTCTTTGCCCGCCCCACCCTGGAGGTGGCTCCGGAGCTGCTGGGGGCCATCTTGTGCGTGGAGCACGAGGGGTGGGCTTGCAGCGGCCGCATCGTGGAGGTGGAGGCTTACCTGGGGCAGGATGATCCCGCCAGCCACGCGGCGGGCGGTCCGACCCCGCGCAGCGAGGTCATGTTCGGTCCCCCGGGCCGGGCCTACGTGTACCTGATCTACGGGATGCACCACTGCCTGAATTTCGTCACCGAAGAGGACGGTCGGGCGGGGGCTGTGCTCATTCGCGCCCTGACGCCGCTGACGGGCCGGGACCTCATACGGCAGCGGCGCGGGAATGTGCCGCGGCGGCATCTCTGCGACGGGCCCGGCAAGCTGTGCCAGGCCCTGGGCATCGATCGCGCCTGGAACGGCGTCCCGCTGGATGGTTCAGGGGAGCGCCGCTTGTATCTGGAAGCGGGGCCTGTCTCGCCGGTGATCGAGAGGACCCCGCGCATCGGCATCAGCAAGGGGGTGGAACGGCTTTATCGTTTTCTGTTGCCGGCGCGCCAAGATCCGCGCTAACGTCCCGATTTCCCGCCGATGGGCCGCGCAGGCCCCTGTTGACGGGGGGGGCGTCAGGAATTAGCTTGCTGTTGTTGAAAACGGTTATCGACGCAGGCGATCCGGCAGCTGCCGGGCGCCATCGGTCCATGGTCCGGGCCCCGAAGAACGGCCTCGGAATTTCTCGACTCCCGCGCCCGATCCGGCCGGGAATCCAACCCTGGAGGCATCACAGCCCATGAGCAATCGACTGCAGATCCTGTTGGCTCTGGTGGTCCTGTTGGCGGCGTCTTTCGGCGCCCAGGCCCAGGCCCAGACCCAGACCTACCTCGACCTGGAAAGCCAGGTCCAGGAATTCACCCTGGACAACGGTGTGCACTTCATCGTGCTGGAGAAGCACGATGTGCCCGTCTTCTCCTTCCGCACCATCTTGAACGTGGGCAGCGCCAACGAGACCCGTGGGATCACCGGCCTGAGCCACATCCTCGAGCACATGGCCTTCAAGGGCACCGACGAGATCGGTGGCAAGGATATCAGGAAGGAGCGCAAGGCCATGGAGAAGGAGGACGCGGCGTTCGCGGCCTTCAAGGAGGCCCGCCTGGTCATCGCCCCCAAGATCGAGCGCGCCCGGATCCAGCTTGACCGCATGGTCCGCGCCCTGCCCGCCGAGCGGCAGGAGGTCCTCGACTCGGTTTTCTCCGCCACGGACGACCCTGATGTCGAACTGCAGTTGGACAAGGGCTGGGTGCATGTCCTGCATGCGGTCGGCACCGAGCAGGAGAAGGTGGAGAGCTTCAACCTGAGCGCCAACGAGCGGAAGATCGTGGACTGGTACCGGGAAAAGATCCAGCCCCTGGAGCAGGAGTTCGCCGCTCGGGAGCAGGCCTTCGAAGATGCCAAGGACGAGGCGCGCCAGTTCGTGGAGTCCAACGAGTTCGGCCGGATCATCGAGGAGAACGGCGGGGTGGGCATGAACGCCAGTACCGGCACCGATTTGACCCGCTACATGTACAGCTTCCCCAGCAACCGGCTGGAGCTGTGGGCTTACCTGGAGGGCAGCCGCATGGCCGGCCCCGTCCTGCGCGAGTACTACACCGAGAAGGACGGCCCGGTGACCGAAGAGCGCCGTATGCGCACCGACAACAACCCCATCGGCCGGCTCATCGAGGTATTCCAGAACCAGATGTTCATGGCCAATGGCTACCACCACTCGACCATCGGCTACATGAGCGACATCGAGAACGTCAGCCGCCAGGATTGCGCCGAGTACTTCAAGACCCATTACCACGGCGGCAACCTGGTGGTGGCCATCGTCGGTGATGTGCATTTCGACGACGTCAAGAAGTACGCCAAGAAGTACTTCAGCGACATCCCCGCCGGCGAGCCCTCCGAGGTGGAGACCTTCGAGCCCAAGCAGCTGGTGGAGAAGCGTCTGATCATGACCGACCCCAGCCAGCCCTTGTTCGCGGTCGGGTACCATATCAACAATGTCAGGCATCCGGATTGGCCCGTGTACGAGGTCATCGCCGACGTGCTGGGCCAGGGCCGCACCAGCCGCCTGCACAAGAGCCTGGTCAAGGAGCAGAACATCGCCGTGGCCACCCAGTGCTTCGTCGGCTTCCCCGGTCAGAAATTCCAGACCGGTCTGCTGCTTTTCTCCATGCCCGTCAAGGGTAAGACCGGTTTCGATCTGGAAGAAGCCATCTACGCCGAGGTCGACAAGATCATCGAAGAGGGCATCACGGCAGAGGAACTGGCGGCGGTCAAGCAGCGCGCCCGCGCCAACTTCATCCGCGGCCTGCGCAGCAACAACGGCATGGCCGAGCAGCTGGCCTGGAACCAGACCGTCATGGGCGACTGGCGCGAGCTTTTCGACCAGGTCGAGGCCATCAACTCCGTGACCTTGGACGATGTGAAGCGCGTGGCCGCCGAGATTTTCGCGCCCAGCAACCGCACCGTCGCCATCATCGAAACCGAAGATGCCTCCTAGTCGGACCGGCATGGAAAGGATATCGACATGAATAAGCTGAATCGGACCCTGATGCCGGTTCTCGTGCTGGTCCTGATGTTGAGCATCACCATCAGCGGCCAGGCAGAGGCCAAGAAGCGGTGGGAAAAGATCAACATTCCCCAGCTGAACGAGATCAAGATGCCCAGCTACGAGCGGGTGGCTCTGGACAACGGGATGATCGTGTACCTGGCCGAGGACCATCAGTTCCCCCTGGTGGAACTGAGCGCTTCCATCGACGTGGGCAGCATCTACGAGCCCGCGGACAAGATCGGTCTGGCCGCCATGACCGGTGAGGTCATGCGCAGCGGCGGCACCGAGACCATCGGGGGCGACGCCCTGGACGAACTGGTCGAGGCCCGCGGCATGACGGTGGAAACCTGGATCGGCCAGAGCGAAGGCGGGGCCTACCTGAGCGTCCTGAAAGAGGACACCCGCCGGGGCATGGAGTTGCTGGCGGACATCCTGATGCATCCCGCCTTCCCCGAGGACAAGATCAAGCTGGCCAAGGAAGGGCAGAAGGCCGGCATCAGCCGCCGGAACGACGACCCCATGTCCATCGCCAGCCGTGAGGCCATGAAGGCCGTCTTCGGCGCGGACCATCCCATGGCCCGTCACGCGGAATACGCCACCATCGCCGCGGTCACGCGCCAGGACATGGTGGACTTCCACAACCGGTACTTCGGCCCGAACCGCATGTACCTGGTGGTCATCGGCGACTTCAACAGCCGGGAGATGATCAACCTGATCGAGAGCAGCTTCGCCGGCTGGGCGTCCGTCACCGCCGCGCTGCCTGCCGATCCGGAAGTGCCCGATTTCCCGCGCACCGTCAACGTTGTGGACAAGGACGACCTGACGCAGACCACCGTGCTCATGGGCCATAAGGGCGTGCGCGCGGACAGCCCCTACTACGCGGGCCTGCAGGTGGCCAACCGGATCCTGGGCGGGGGCTTTGCCAGCCGCCTGTTCAACGAGGTCCGTAGCCGCCAGGGTCTGGCCTACAGCGTGGGCAGCAGCCCGGGCACCGGCTTCCGCTTTCCCGGTCTGTTCATGGCCTACACCATGACCAAGAGCGAGAGCAGCGAGAAGACCACCGAACTCATCCTGGCGGAGATCCAGAAGATGCTGGCCGAGGAAGTCACGGCCGAGGAACTGGAGCACGCCAAGGACGGTATCCTCAACTCGGAGGTCTTCAACTTCGACACCAAGCGCGAGATCTTGGACCGTATGGTCATGTTCGAGCGCCTGGGCTACGATCCCGACTTCCTGCAGCAGTACCAGCAGAAGGTCCAGAACATGACCGCCGCCCAGGTCCTGGAGGCCTGCCAGGCCGTCTGGCACCCCGAGCGCATGACCATTCTGGCGGTGGGCAACTACGCCGATTTCGATGGCGATTTCAGCACCTTCGGCCCGGTGAACATGGTGGACATCGAGATTCCCGAGCCGCCCCTGGACATTCCCGCGCCCACGGCCGAGAGCCTGGCCCAGGGCAAGGCCATGCTCGAGGCCTACGCCGAGGCCCGCGGCGGCCTGAAGAAGTTCCAGGCCCTGAAGGGCACCCGTGAGGTGATGGTCCTGGACGCCACGATCCAGGGCATGGCCCTGAACTTCACCATCGAAAAGACGGTGCTGTATCCGGACCACATTCTGACCATGCAGAAGACGCCCTTCGGCAACGTCGTCACCAGCGTCAACGGGGACACGGGTTGGGCCCAAGGTCCGCAGGGTATGCAGGATCTGGGGGCGACGGATGTGCAGAAGATCAAGGCGGAGGTGCAGACCGAGGGCATCGGTGTCTTCCGCAACCTCGACACGCTGGCGTGCCAGGCCCTGGCTCCCACCGAGGTGGACGGCGTGCCTTGCCTGCCCGTGCATGTCAGCGACGGGGATGACTACCAGATCTTCTTCATCGACACCACCACGCATCTGGTGAAGATGGTGCAGGCTCCCGGCGTGTCGCCCATGACCAATGCTCCGGTGACGGAGAAGCTTTATGTGGACGAGTACGCGGACATGGATGGATTCCTGATGCCCAAGACCATCCGCATAACCAATGATGACGAGCCCTTCGCCACGGGCACCTTCCAGGAATTCGAGGCGAACCCGAAGGTGGATATGTCCATTTTCGCCAAGCCCAAGAAGTAGCTTTCCGGAGCCGGGCTTGCGCGGACCGGTTCTCCGCGATGCGCGCCATGGCAGGCCTCCCGATGTGGGGGCCTGCCTGGTTTTTCTGGAGGCTTGGAGTTATGGGCTTGAGGCTATTGGTTTGGACCTATTGATTTGGTCCTATTGGTTTGGTCCTATTGACCTGATGGGGCCGGAGTGGTATTCTGCAGGAGCCAAAGACATAGCTGCTTCACGGTCTACCTGAGCGAAACGAAAAGCGCGTGAGCCTCGGTTCAACTCAGGATCTGTCGCCGATGAAGCAGCTATTGTTGTATTTTAGCACATTTTTAACCTTAATTGTACAAAAATAGGCAATATTTGATAAAAACTATTTGCTTTTTATGGACAAGATGATGGATAGAATTGTCACGCACCATGGGAGAATTTTCCTGAATACCAAGGGGATTCCCCGGGTAGAAACCTGGAGTTGAGTGGATGCAACCCGCGCCTCGGGAACACGTATCTGAACAAGGGCCTGGCGAGGATTCCCTGATCGCCGCCTCCATGTCCATACCGGGAGAATGTCATGATTTTTGTGGAACTGATTATCGGTCTGTCCCTCTTGATGTTGGGCCTCAGCGTGGGCCTGCTACTGCTGAAATTCGTCTTCGCCCTGGTTCTGATTCCCCTGAAGGTGGTCCTTGTGCTGACCAAGGGGTTGCTGGGATTGCTGCTGCTGGTGCCGCTGCTGTTCATCGTGGGCTCGGTGGTGATGGCGGTGCTGCCTTTGGGGCTGCTGGCCTTGCTGGTGCCGGTGCTGATTCTGGGCGGTGTGACGGTCAGCCTGATGGGGGGCTGAGATCTTGGTTCTGGGCGTTGAGATTTTCTTTTGCCCTTCTGCTCCTGTTTCTGCTCCTCGTTGTGGGGGCCCTGCCGAACCCGGCTCTGGCGGGTGAGGAGATCATCGAGAACGATGCCCGCCGCATCCCCTGGGATACGGTGCGCCGCGCCGCGCTGCTGACCGGCCGTTTCCCGCCGGCCACACAGCCGATCAGCCGCCAGGAATTGAGCCGCCTGCGGACCGGTCCATGGGCTGTTGGGTCCTCTGCCTTGGCGGATCGTCCCGCCTCGGGGATGACGCGCTATCTTCCTTTGGAATATTCCCGTTTTCATGGGGACCTGGAACTGGGCTGGCAGGAACTGGGCCGCGCCGAACCCGGCGAAGCGGGCCTGGAGTTACCCGCCGGCGGGTACTTTTTGTGGGAGCCGGGTCTGGAAATAGCGGGCCGCCGCTGGTGGGCCGCCGCCTCCTGGCGCCTGACGGGGCGCCTGTGGGAGGGGAATGGCCCCCTGGCCCTGAACGACCCGCTGGCCTATCCCGGCCGCCCCCTGCCCGCCGGCCAGCAAGGCACCCGCAGCGCCCGCATCCGCCAGGGGCAGACGCGGGGCGAGCTGACCCGTCTGGTGCTGGGCTATCGGCACGGAGGATGGAGCCTGGCGGCCGGGCGATTCCCGGCGCGAACGGGGCCCGGGGTGAGCGGAGCGCTGGTCCTGGATCGGAACGCACCGTCCCTGAGCATGGTGCAGGTGCGGCGCCACACGCCGTTGCGCTGGTCCGGATTTCTGAAGCCGTTCGCGCCGACGGATCTTCTGTTCCGGGCCGGTCGGTTGAGCAGGCGTGAAGCGCGTTATCAGGACCAGTACGGTCATCAGGCCAAGCGGGCTCATCCCTGGTTCTTCCAGTGGCTGATGGGCTGGCAGCCCGCTTCCTTCTTCCGCGTGGCCTGCACCCAGGGCACCATGGCGACCGCGCGCGAGGGCACCCTGTGGCCGGACCTGATGCAGGTCAACTTCCCGCTCATCGGCACCACCTGGCGGGAGATGGAATCCGGGCCCATCACCGACCGCATCTTCGCCGTCCAACTGGAACTGCGCTGGAGCCGCGGCCCGGTGCCCCTGCTGCCCCGTGAGGCGGGGCGCGCCTACTGGGAATACGGGGGGACGGATTTTTTGCCCGGCGGTCCGGGCGGGATATTTCCCGAGCTCAGCATCCCCGCTTCGGTGTTGGGGGTGGAACTGGTGTCGCGGCGCTGGGATCTGATCCTGGAGGGCTTCGAGACCCAGCACCCGCATGGCCTTTGGTACAGCAACAGCGGCTATCGTGAGGGTTATACCGAAGAGGGCACGGTGCTGGGTCACGAAGCCGGCGGCGGGGCCGAGGGTGGTCTGGTGAAGGTGGCGCTACGACCGGGACGCGGCCGCCGGCAGGCGGTGGCCTGGGCGCGACACACGCGCTGGGATCATGCCCGTCTGGGCCCTGGATCGGTCACGCGCACCACGGTGGGTCTGGAGTGGGGCCGCAATCCTGTCCTGGCGGGGGCGGGGCACCTGTGGCGCGCGGAGCTGCGCTGGAACCGGGAGCGCGTCGCTCCTGCCGTGGGGCCGGAGATCCGCCGCGATGCCCTTCTCTTCCTTATCCGCGTTTCTTCATACTGATCGTCAAGGTGAAAACGGCGGCCGGCTCGTCGCCCAGCTTGTCGGGCACGGTGGCGGTGACGGTGACGGTGTCTTCCTCACGCTCGCCGCTGGCCTCGGCGCGATCCAGCAGGGCGGCCAGCTTGCGCCCATCGTGGCAAGTGAAGACGCAGGGCCCCTCCACCCGCTTGAGAAACTGCGCCCGGAAATCCTTGAACAGAAAAGCGACACGACTGCGCCGCCGCCGGATCAGGTTCATGACGATGAGCCCGCCGGCCATATCCGCGCCGATGCACAGGGCACCGAAGTACATGGTCCGCAGGTGGTTCTTCACCAGCCAGGTCAAGGGGATACGGATGACGCAGGTCTGGGTATCGGCCTGCACGACGCGCGGCCGCACCAGGGCGATCAGGGGGATGCGGGTCAAGGCGTAAAGGCGGATGGCCCAGGTGGTTTTGAGCATTTTCAGGTCGGGCATGGGACTTCTCCGGCGGGTTCAGGTCGTGGGCATGATAGCGCGTGTCGGGCCGGGGGGCAATCAGCTTGCAATCAGGGCACAATGGCTGGGGCGGCCAGACCCGCACGGTAGGTGCTGATGGATAGGCAATGCTCCGGGGATGGCTGACGGTGGCGATGAGCGGAAAAGCAGAAAAGCAGGATCAGGAGCGTGGGCGGGGGCCGGCCGGGGTGCGGGGGCGCGGGGTAGAAGGGGGTTGGCCTCGGGGCGATGAAGGGATTGCTTGCAGGTGGTTTCGGTGGTTTTTTTGTGCTATCAGATGCCCACCGGCGGGTAGTTTTGGGTGGGCGGGGGGTGTTTTGTGGGTTTTGAGTTTTAAATAATTGGTTTTTTAACAATATTTTACTGGAGTTTTTTGTTTTTGTTTTGTATATTTAGTTTATCACTCCTCCCGCCCACTTATGCCAGAGATTGCCGAGGCCTGCCATGAGTATTCTTGCTGTTGATTCTTTCGTTCCCGATCAGTCTGCCGCCGAAGTTAGCGCTTGTTTGAAGAGGGCCGTGCGGGCCATGGACCAGGCGCGGCACGGTGCCGTTTTGTGGTTCAAGGAGATTGTGGAGAGGGAGCTTTATAAGGAACTGGGGTATGGCTCCGTTTATCAGTATGCGGCGGTGGAACTGGAGTTCTCCAAGACGCGGACGGGGGACTTTCTCCACCTCGCGCGGAAGCTGGAAAAGCTGCCCCGGTTGAAGAAGGAGATGGAGGAAGGGAAGATCGGCTATACCAAGGCGCGGGAGATCGTGAAGGTGGCTGATGATAAGAACGAGAATCGTTGGCTGAATGCAGCCAAGCAGAAGAGCCGCCAG
>PDQT01000182.1 GCA_002747875.1 bacterium DOLZORAL124_64_63 | reverse complement strand
TGCCGCACCACACCCTGTGGGTGAAACTTTTCGAGAACCTGAAATTCGTGGTGGTGGACGAGGTTCATCAGTACCGCGGTGTCTTCGGCAGCCATGTGGCCAACGTGCTGCGCCGGCTGCGACGGGTGGCGCGTTTCTACGGGTCGGATCCGCTTTTCATCTGCTGCTCGGCGACCATTGCCAACCCCGGAGAGCTGGCCTCCCGGTTGACGGGGTTGCCCATGGCGGAAATCGCCCGCAACGGCGCGCCGCGGGGCCAGAAGCATTTTATTTTCTACAACCCGCCGGTGGTGAACCAGGAGCTGGGTATCCGGCAATCCGTTCTCAAGAGCACCCGCCGCATCGCGGAACGCTTCATGAGCAGCGGAGCGCAGATGATCGTCTTCGCGCGCAGCCGCATGCGGGTCGAGTTGCTGTTGACTTACCTGGAGAAGGCCGGTCGGCGCGTGGGGATCAAGTCCGGCGATGTGCGCGGGTACCGGGGCGGCTACCTGCCGGGCGAACGCCGGGCCATCGAGCAGGGCCTGCGCGACGGCAGCGTCACCACCGTCGTGAGCACCAACGCCCTGGAGTTGGGCATCGATATCGGCCGACTGGATGTCTGCATCATGGCCGGTTACGCCGGCACGGTGGCCAGCACCTGGCAACAGGCGGGACGCGCCGGCCGGCGGCAGAACCTCAGCGCGGTGGTGCTGGTGGCCAGCAGCAGCCCGGCTGATCAGTACATCATCAACCATCCGGATTATTTCTTCGGCCGCAGCCCCGAACACGCCACCCTGGACGCGGACAATCTGGTGATCCTGTTGAGCCACCTCAAGTGCGCCGCCTTCGAGCTGCCGTTCCTGGCGGGGGAACAGTACGGCGAGCAGGAGATCACCGAGATCCTGGATTACCTGGTGGACCAGGGAGTGTTGCACCGCAGCGGGGAGCGTTACCACTGGATGGCCGACACCTACCCGGCGGAGGACGTGAGCCTGCGCAGCGCCGCGCCGGACAACGTGGTCATCATCGACCACAAGACTCCCGGGGGCCGGGTCATCGGGGAGATGGACCTGTTCAGTGCCCAGGAAATGCTGCACGACGACGCCGTGTACCTGCACGGCGCCCAACAGTACCATGTGGACAAGCTGGATTGGGAGCGGCGAGAGGCCCACGTCATGCCCGTGACCGTGGAATACTACACGGACGCCCAGCGCAAGAGCGAGCTGAAGACCCTCACGGCCGAGGAACGGCGGCCCTACGGTTACGGGGAGTTGGCCTTGGGGGAGATCGGGCTGGTTTCCAAGGTGACCGTCTTCAAGAAGATCAAGCTGGGCACCCATGAGAACGTGGGTGCCGGGCGGGTGCACTTGCCGGAAATCGAGATGCACACCGTCAGTTTTTGGTGGGAACTGCCCACCGATGTGATCGATGAGATGGTCGCCGCCGGGCTGGATCTGGGCGATGGCCTCCAGGGGCTGGCCCACCTGCTGGGCCGTGTGGCGCCCGTTTTCGTCATGGCCGATCCCAGCGACCTGCGCGCCACCGCCATGGTGCGTTCCCCCTTCACGGACCGTCCCACCCTGTACATCTACGATGCCTTCCCGGGCGGTGTGGGCTACGCGCGGCGCATCCACCAGCAATTCGATGAGATCTGCGCCTCGGCCCGAGAGCATCTTGATGGCTGCCCCTGCGATAAGGGCTGCCCTAGCTGTGTGGGGCCCGCGGTGGAAAGCGGCGGCACGGCGCGCCAGGCGGCGGCCTGGTTGCTGAACCGGGCCGGGATGGCCGCGGCCGGGGCCTGAGATGGATCTGCGCAAGCGCCTGGCCGACCTGGATCGTCTGACCCGCCGCCCGGATAAGCCCCAGACCCCTCCTCAGACCGTTCGGCAGGCCCCTGAAGGGATGCCGGCCACGGCCGAGATGCTGACCCGGATGGGGCTGCGCCCTCTGGACCAGAGCTCCTTGGACCCCACGCTTTCATCGCCCTGGATTCTGGAGGGGCGCGAGGACCTTTCGCCCCCGGTCGCTCCGCTGCCTGATCTGGCCGGTTTCTTTACCCGCGCCCAGGAAGCCGACCCCGCCGGCGAGGATATTCTCTTCCTGGATACGGAAACCACCGGTCTGATGGGGGGCACCGGAACCCTGGCGTTTCTGGTGGGGGTGGGCTGGTGGGAGCGGGGCGCTTTCCAGTGGCGGCAGTATCTGCTGCCGGATTTCGTGGCCGAGGCCGCCATGCTGGAGGACCTGACCGGGTTGGCCGCGGGTTTCCAGGTGGTGGCGACCTTCAACGGCGCTTCGTTCGATCTGCCGCTGCTGCGGACCCGGGCCCTGATGAATCGGCTGCCGGATCCCTGCGCCCGGCTGGTGGGGTGGGATTTGCTGGTGCCCGGGCGGCGGCTGTGGGGCCTGCGGTTGCCGGATTGCCGCCAACAAACCCTGGAACGCCATCTGTTGGACTGGAAGCGCACGGCGAAGGATATCGACGGTTCTCTCATTCCCCAGGTGTGGTTTGACTTTCTGAAGGAAGGCCGAAGCGATATGATGGCCCGGGTGCTCCACCACAACCAACGGGATCTGGTGGGCATGGCCGGGATCTTTCGACAGGTGGCGCGGCGCGCGGAACTTCTGGAGTCCGAACCCGCGCCCGGCCATTGGCGCGACGCCTGGGCCCTGGGGCGCATCGCCGAGCGCCGCCGCTCGGCCGCCGCGGCCGAGCGCTGGATACTGGCCGCCACCGAGGGGAGCTGCGCCGCCCCGGAGGCGGCTCTGCGAGAGGCCCGTTTCGTGGCGGACGCGGTGCGTATTCTCAAGCGGGGCGCCCATTGGGAACGGGTCCGGCGCCTGCTGGGCGGTTGTTTGCGCGCGGGGTTGCGGGAGCCCTGGGTGCACCGGGAGGCGGCCATTCTCTACGAGCATCGCCTGGGCCGTCTGCAGGATGCCCTGGAACATGCCCGCCTGTGCGGGGAGGCCGATCGCATCGCGCGCCTGGAGAAGAAACAGGCCCGCATTCAAGGGAGGATTTGATGGCCGAGTTGAATAGGGGCGACGCCCATCTGCTGGTGGCCGCCATCCGGGTCCTGGAGCACAAGCTGGACCGGCCGCCGGAACCGGCGGAGATGGCGGGCCTGCTGGACATGGACGAGAGCAGCGTGCGCCTGCGCATCAATCTCATGAATGAGCGCGGTATCGTGCAGGTGGTAGAAAGCGCCTTCGCGACCCACGTGGAAGTCAAGGAGCACACGTTGATCGAGGAATTGCCCGAGGAGTCCGGACCGGCCATCAGCGAAGACCTGGCGGCCTTCGATCGCCGCAAGGAAGAAGAGGCGCGCCGCATGGCCAACCTTTTCGATTCCGGGGAGCACGAACGGAAAAAACAGGAGAAGCTGCGGCGCATGGATGAGGAACTGGGCGGGTTCCGCAAGGGCCCCAAGCCCCCTAATCCTTTCGGAGACTGAGTCTCCCGCATCGGCGCGTTGAAAAAGCCCGGGACCTGATGGTCCCGGGCTGTGTGCTTTCCGTCTGTCCCCGCTGGGGGGGATCGCTACTGGCGGTAATCCTCGATGACGGCAGCGGCGCGCCGCTGCTCGAGGAACTGGGCCGCTTTCTTATTTTTGGCCCGGTTCAGCAGTGCCTCGCGAATGCCGTTCTGGCGGGCGGTGAAGTCGGCCTCATCGAAGGGGCTGATCCAGGTGGGAGTCAGGGCGAAGAGGCCGCGCAGGGTTTCCACCTCGGGGATCAACTCACCGACCTGGCCTTCGATGGCCAGCTTGTTGAATTCGGTGCCGAAGCCCACACCCTCCACGTTGCTGTTGTAGGTGAAGGTGTCGGTCACGGCATAGGTCAGGCCGGCGTCGGTGGCGGCCTGGCTCATGGCCACACCCTTGCGAACCTCGGCCACGGCGGGGCTCAGCTTCTGCGCGGCCACTTCCTTGTTGTGCTCCTTGGTCAGGGCCAACTCGACCTGGCTCTTGACCTCATCCAGGGGAGCGGGGCCGGCGGGGATGTGGTCGCCGGCCATCACCACGTAAAAGCAATCCTTGTTCTCGAACACCGGGCTGATGTCGCCGGGCTTGGCGGCATGGGCCCAGAGGCTACCGGCCATGGACAGGGGCAGACCCGGGATGTCCCGGCCTTCGATGAAGGGCTCGGGGGACAACAGATCCTGGGCCTCGGCTTCCGCGGTGCTGACGAAGGTTCCGCCATTGACCCGGTCCGTAAATTCCTTGGCTTTTTCCTGCAACATGTTCAGGGTGGTGTGGCCGGGCGTGACTTTCAGCAGGATGTGCCGGGCGGTGACCTGGAAGAGATCGCCTGTCTCTTCATCGGTGTGCTGCTCGGTGACCTCGATCAGGTGATAGCCGAACTGGGTCTTCACAGGCTGGCTGATCTGGCCCGTGGGCAGGCTGAAGGCCGCTTCGGTGAACTCGGGGACCATACGGGTGCGGTCGAAGGTGCCCAGATCTCCGCCACGGTTCGCGCTACCGTCCTCGCTGTAGCGGGCGGCCGCATCGGCAAAGGTGATGCTACCGCTTTCAATCTCCTGCTTGATCTCGGCGATCTCTTCCAGAGCGTCGTTCCAGTCGCTCTCGCTGGGCTCCTTGGCCCAGCGCACCACCTTGGCGCCCACCTTGGCGCGGCGCTGGAAATCTTCCAGGTGGCTGTCGTAGTAGGTCGCGACCTGCTCGGCGGTGGGGGTGAAGTCGGTTTCCAGTTCGGCGTAGAGGACCCCCATGTACCGGGCCATGGCCCGGCCTTCCTGGGCCAGGTACTCCTTACGGACCTCGTCGTCGCTGACGACCACATCGGCGGCGATGATGTCCAGCAATTTTTCGGTCTGTATGGTGTTGCGCACATAGACCTCGATACCGGACCAGTCCTTGTTGGGATTCTGCAGATCCGAGTAGTAGGCGTTCATGTCCACGTCCCCGGTCTCGGGATTCCGGTACGCGTTGAGAACGAAGGCTGGCGGGTTGGTCTCGAAGCGCTGCTTCAACTCAGCATCGGAAACCTGGATGTCGTATTCCTTGATGGCCTGGTTGATGAGGACTTCCTGGATGATTTCCTCCCAGGCCTGCCGGCGCAGCCCCGCGCGCTGATTGGCGTTCAGCTGGCGATCGGGGTTTTGCTGGGTGGTGGCGTTGAGAAGTCGGCTGTAGGCCCAGTCAAATTGCTCTCCGGTGATGATCTGGTCGTTGATCTTACCGGCAAGGTTGGCCTGGCGGGCGGCCTTGGGCGAGCTCTTCTGGCAACCGCTGGTGGCGCTGCCGTAGGAGAAGACAACACCGAAGAGGATGAAGCTGATGGCGATGATCCAGTAAAAGATCTTGGCCTGGGAGCGGAGAAGCTTGAACATTGTATTCCCCTCATTGGGTGACGAACATAACAGAAGAACAACGTCGAGTGACCCGACGTTCTTCCTGTGTGAAAAGCACGCCCCATAAAATGGTATCAGGGGCGGCGCGGGGCAAGTGACAGCTTGGGAAAGAAGCGTTTTGCTGCTAATCTCAATCTGACGACCCTGGATTCAACATCCTTGGTTCAACACCTTTGGCCCAATGCCTTTGTCCCAGATCGTGCCTCTTAAAACTTGGAGAAATTGATCGCCATGTTCAATCCCGGCGTCCTGGCAATTCTCAGCGGTCTGTCCGCCCAGGCGTGCAAAGTCCTCATCGCCCTGTTGAGAGGGCGCTGGCAGCCCCAGCTGTTCTTTTCCAACGGGGGCATGCCCAGTTCCCATTCGGCCACGGTCATGACCCTGACTCTGGAGGTGGGGCGTCGTGAGGGGTATGCATCATCCCTGTTCAGCCTGGTTTTAGTTTTTGGACTCTTCGTCATCATGGAAGCCACGGGGCTGCGGCAGGAGATGGGGCAACAGGCCGCCCTTTTGAACGAGCTGATGGATGGCGTGTTGAACCGCCAAAAAGTCCATCCCCGGCGTCTGCGTGAACTGGTGGGGCATACCTGGACCGAAGTTCTGGGCGGGCTGATCTTTGGAACCGGTTTTTTCTTTCTTCTTCATGCTTTATGCAGGTTTCCTTGAGGTACCTGTGGGGAGGGGGCGCCCCTCGGCAGGGCAAGAAGGGGCAACCAACAATTTTCGCGGCACTATTTTTGTGGCACAACCTGCGGGCTCCATGCTTTAGTTTGGGTATGAAATCATCCAAGCCCACATCCCGAGGTCATTCCGTGCCACTCCCACCCATAATCCTCCTGCTCGCCTTCTCCTTGCTGGCCATCCCCGGCTTGGCCCGGCCCGGCACCCGCCAGGAATTGACGGGCGAAGGCCTCCTGGTCATCACCGCGGCCCAGGACAGCACCCGCTCCTTCCGGTGGGAAGAGGGGCCGGGCAGCGGGCAGCTCAGTCTGGTCTGGCCCGAGGGGCGCCTCATCATTCCTTCCGAACTGTCCCTGCAGGGCGATGCCCAAGGTGATCTGGGTATCCCCCTGCGGGCGGGTTTTGGGGGGAACAGTCCTGCGGGACCGGTGGCTCTGGGGGAAGGGCTCCAGTCTATCGATGCCAACCTGGCTTTCAGCGACGGCCGGCTGCAATGGATGGTTTCGGGTGGGGAATTGGAGATCCACGGGAATCGTCTCATTTATCGGCGTCCCTGGGTGGGCACGGGTAAGGCTCCCGGTACCGGTCTCAAGGATCAGCGGGCCAATTTGCTGATGATTGCGGGCTTGCTGCTGTTGATCGCCGTGCTGCTGCGGCGGGCGCGCCGCATAACCCGACGGAAAGTCTGAAAGATGCCTGCGCGTTGGGGCCGCCCTGCCTTTCTTTTGGCCGTCTTCACGTTGCCCTGGGCAGGGGTGGGGGTGGTGCATGCCTTGACGGGAGTGGATATGGGCGGGGGGCTGCAGCCGTCCTGGCTGCTGTTGGCGGGAGCCCTGCTGGCCGGAGTCGGGACTTGGCGAAAGGTTCTCGGCCAAGGTCCCGGGGGGAGGCTTCTGTTCTGCCTGACCGGTTTGCCCCTGGCGGCCATGCTGCTGTCCCTGATCGGCCTGTGGGAGGCGCCCAGCGGAGAGCCTCTGAATCCCGCCTTCGGGCGTTGGCTGCGTCAGGTGGTGCAGTGGCTGATCATGATGGCCTTCGTCTGGGGCACGGTGCTGTATTGGCGGCGGGGAGGCTCTTTGCGGCCTGTTCTGGATTTCCTCTTTGCGGGTGTGGTTTTTCAGATTCTGTACAGCGGATGGATGGCCTGGAATTTCCAGCATCCCGGGACTGTGTTCGCCGCCCTGGAAGGCTTTTTCACCAGTAACCCCAGTATCCTGGCCGGCAGTGAACGCCTGTATGTGGACAACCAGTTGCAGAATTTTCCCCGCCTGCGGGGAACGGTGTGTGAGCCCTTGTATCTGGGGAACTATCTGGTGACTGTCTGGCCTCTCCTTTTCATCTGGCGCCGACCCCTGGCGTGGCGTCTCATCTTGGGCGGGCTGATGGCCTTGCTGCTGGCCATGACCTTCAGCCGAGGAGCCTGGCTGGGGCTGTCGGCTCAGCTGCCGGTGTTGGGTGTCGGTTGGTATCTGAGTGAACGTCGGACGACGCAGACAAGACGGCCGTGTTCGTGCTGGCGTGTTTGGGCGGTCCCGCTTTCTCTGGTGGCCTTGGCGATGGCCGGTGATCTGGCCACTGGCGGTTATCTCCGATTGCGCCTGCTGGCCGCTTTCAATGCTCAGGACTGGTCCAATCTCACACGGCTGTACAGCATGCAGGCGGCCTGGCGGGCTTTCCAGTTAAGCCCTTGGGTGGGGGTCGGCTGGGGGCAGTATCCGTTCCATTTCCCTCTGCTGGTGGATCCTATGGGGCTGCAAAGCCAGTTCACCTGGCCTGTGGTCAACAACTACCCTCTGAAGATTCTCTGTGAGACTGGGCTGGCGGGTCTTCTGACTTTTCTGGGGCTGGGTGTTCATCTGGTGCGTCGTGTTCTGTTCACGCCCCGGGGCCGGGGGGTGCCGCGGAACGCGGTGGTGGGGGCCGCCTTGCTGGGGCTTTGGGGGGCTGGTGTGCAATTGTGTACCTTCAGCCAATATAACCTGCCTCATCTCTGGTTCGTGCTGGGGGTTCTGGTGGCCGGTCTGGAGAATGGTCCTTCTGCCGATGAGGATACCGCATGAGAAAACCTGTCGTGGTTCTGGATGCTTTGTTGGTGACGGACAAACCCACGGGTGTGGGGCGCAGTATCCTGGAGTTGACCCAGGCATTGGCGGCGTCCGAGCGCGGGCTGGATTTTCGCCTGTTGGTGACCACCGAGGCTCCGTTCGCGTATCTGCGAGAGGCCGAAGAATGGACGGTGGTGTCCTGCCCTGGAGCCGTGGGGGGCACCTTCCGGAAGGCCTTGTTCACCCAGGCGCGGCTGCCGAGGCTATGCCGGGCGATGGGGGCCGATGTTCTGCACAGCCTGCAATTCGTGGCGCCTTGGCGGGTGCCCTGTGCCAATGTCGTCACGGTGCACGATCTGGCCTGGCAACTCTTTCCCGACACGGTGGAGCAGCCTCGGCGTGGGTACTATCGTCTGCTGGTGCCGGCGACATTGCGACGCGCGCGGGCGATCGTGGTCAACAGTGAGGCCACGGCTCGGGATGTGCGTCGTTTGCATCCGACCACGGGGCAAATCACAGTCACGCCCTTTGGCACACCCTCCTGGGTGCGGCAGGTTCCGCTTGACGGTGGGCCGCCGGATCCGGCGGGATTTGGGGAGCGACCCTTCTTTCTCTTTGTGGGTACGCTGGAGCCGCGCAAGAATTTGGAACGGTTGCTGGCGGCCTACGCCCTGATGGTGGAGAAACCCGGTTCCTGGCCGGGGCTTTTGCTGGTGGGCGGTCGGGGGTGGCGGGATTCGGGGCTGCGCCGCCGTATCGAGCCGTTGCGGGAGGCCGGTCATCTGCGGGTCATGGATTATTGCGCCAGCGACACGCTGGGGACGCTGTATCGGGCGGCGCGGGCTCTGCTTTTTCCCAGCCTGCACGAGGGATTCGGATTCCCCATTCTGGAGGCGATGGCTCTGGATCTGCCCGTCATGACAGCGGGGCGTGGGGCCATGGCGGAAGTGGCCGGCAAGGCGGCCCTGCTGGTTGATCCCGAAGATGTTCCGGCCATGGCCCGCGGTTTGGCTCTTCTGGCTGGGGATGCGGCCCGGCGGGCGGAAATGGTGGCCCGCGGCCGGGAAAACGCGGCCATCTGGACCTGGGAGCGCACGGCCCAACGGACTCTGGACGTGTACCACAGCCTGCTCCATCGATAGGGCTGGTTTTGAAAAAACCGTTGCTCTGGGGATGAGATTGGCATAAATTTTATTAGATATTCGCAACATTAGATGCCCACATGGCTGGCCTTTATACGTACGGGCTGGTCTTTGCATAGAAAAATCTTGGCTTTAGCCGCTAACCTTTTGGCCTTTGCCTTTGTCGAAATAACGGAATGATCGCCGGGCTTGATCCAGAAGTTTCAGGGAGGAACTGTGAATCTCGGTGCCCTTGCCATTTTGAGCTTTGTCGTGGCGTTTCTCATGTCATGGCTGGTTCAGCCCCATTTTCGTAATCTGGGATTTCTGACGGAGATCGTGGATCACCCGGGTTATCGTCGGCCTCATCGGGAGTTGGTGCCGCGGACCGGGGGCATGGCCATTTTCATCTCGTTTTTCTGTGCTCTGTTTTTCCTGGAGCATGTGGTCCTCAACACCGAGCTACCATGGTCCTGGCTGGGCATCCTTATCGGGGCGGGTCTGGGTATTCTGGCGCTGGGTGTGGGGGACGATCGCTTCGGTATCCACGCGGAAAAGAAACTCTACGGACAGTTGGCGGTCATCCTGTTGCTGATGATTTTCGGTCAGCGGCTCGATGTCGTGGTTTTGCCTTTGGTGGGGGAGGTCAGTCTGGGTGGCTGGGCCTGGCCTTTTACCCTGTTCTGGTACCTGGGCTTCATCAACAGCATGAATCTTATCGATGGTCTGGACGGCCTGGCCAGCGGCATCAGCATCCTGGCCACCTTGATGCTGGTGGCCATTTCCCTTTTTGTCGGGGAAACCTACAACTTGCTCTTTGCCGCTTCCTTGTGCGGCGCGACCGTGGCCTTCTTCTACTGGAATATCAGTGGCCGGAAAATTTTCCTGGGGGATTCCGGGAGCATGTGGATGGGGCTGGTGCTGGGGATCCTGATCATGAATCTGGGCCAAGAGGTGGGGCTCAGTCTGCCTCTGATGCTGGCGCCGATGGTGGTGCCGATCTGGGACACAGGCACCACTATCATCCGCCGCTATCGTCGTCGCAGCAGCATCTTTCTGGCCGATGACCATCATCTGCACCACCGCCTTCTGCGTCTGGGGTTCAGCCCCCGCGGGGTGGTCCTTTGCCTGTTGCTGGTCACCAGCGGGGCCATCCTCTTCGGGCTGAGCGATTTTCTGGGCCTGGCCTGGCTGGGGTTGCCGGCTACGGGAACCTGGCTGTGGGCGGCGCAAATGGGCGCCCTGCGGCATCGGCACAACCGGAAGCAGGGGATCGACCTTTTCAGCGAGGTGGCTTACGCTCTGGGATTCAATGATGGGATCCAGGTGCTGGCCAGCGAGGCCCCCCAGAATGTGGCCGACATCATCGACCTGCAGGCCGAACGGCAGCGGGTGGCCAGGAAGAGGGTCGGCGGGGGGAATGCGGAATCACCGGTATCTGGATTGACGGATGACTGACCCGTGACGCAGGGTGTTCTCCCATGTCCTTCGCACCTTTACCCGAAGCTTTTTGCAGGAGGGCGGCCCACTGGGCGGACCTGCCCGTTTGTCGCCTTGTGGATCTGGGATGCGGCGATGGGGACGTGGGGCAGTGGCTGAGCCCTTATGGTCTGGAAGCCTTCGGGCTGGACCGACTGCCCCTGGGGGCGGCCACCAAGTTGGCGATCCGCGGGGATGCGTTGCGGCCTCCGTTGCGCCCTGGCCGCTTGGATGGTGTGTTGGCGGTCAATCTGGTGCCTCACGCCCTGGCTCAGGATCCTTCCGGACTTTTTCTGGAGCGTTGGCTGGATTTGCTGAAGCCTGACGGATGGCTTTTCCTGGTGGGGGATCAGGCCTGCGGCACCCGGGATCCCGCGGTGCGGAATTACCAAAAGTTGCAGGCCTTTCTGGCCGAAATTGTCCCGCAGTGGCGGGGGCCTCTTGTCTCGGGACAGCAGATTGTCGCGAGGCTGGAACAAGCCGGGGCCCGCAATATTCGCTGGGGAGTGGAGCCCAACGCCGGCAAGCCGGACACGGAGGCGGTCCTGACCATGTTGGCGGGCACGGGGAATACGCGGCCGGCCGGCCCGGCCGATCGGCTGGCCCGCAGCATCAGGCGCGACGGCTTGTCTCTGGGGCGCTACTGGTGGGTGGAAGCCCAGCCTTCCACAGGTTCCTGACAGGAAAAAGGACGCTCAATATGCTGCAACCACGCCGTTTTCTGCTGCTCATCCTTCCGGTCGCTCTGCTGCTGGGGGTGGGGTTTCTGACGGTGCAAAGCCCGGCCCTGGTGCTCTGGCAGCCCATCCGTCCCCTGGTCATGGAAAGCGATGACTGGGGGCTGGCCGGTTTCGTGCCTGTGGACACGGTGTGGGCCGGCGTGAACAGGGAGGAACTGGCGCCCGGAAAGTTTCCCGCCGTGTACTGGGAGAGCACCTTGGAGGACGCCGCCATGGTCGCCGGCGTGTGCCGGATCATGGCCAACCACATTGGTGCCGACGGTTTGCCGGCGGTCTTCCAGCCCAACTATGTGCTCAGTTCTCTGTCCTACGAGCAGGAAGATGGCGCCGAGGTCTGGAAACGGTACGATCTGCCCGCCTTACCCCCGATGTATTCCCGCCCTGGTATGTGGCCGCAGGTGTTCCAAGGTATGGCCGATGGCCTCTGGTATCCTGAACTCCATGCCATCTGGCACTACGACCCGCAGCAGCGTCTGGACAGAGGTCTGTCTTCGGAACTGGCCCGCCGGCTCACACGGCAAGGAGTGAGTCTTTTTCCGGGTAGCGAAGCTGCTCGTGAGTTTGGCCTCGCCCGGTCTCTGGATGTTTTGACCCGTGACCTGGATACAGGCCTGGTTGTGTTCGAACGTCTTTTCGGGCGCCCTCCGGCCAGCATCATCGCCCCGGATTATGTCTGGTATGGAGCTTTGGAGCGGCTCTGGCTCAGCCGGGATCTGGCGTGTATCCAGGCCAAGCGGGAACAGCGCAATCCCAAGTTGCCCCCTGGCAAACTGGGGCGGGGGCTGAAATTTGTCGATCGCCAACTGGCGCGCATCTTGAACCGGGATCGGGTGTATCTGGAACGCAACTGCCGGCTGGAGCCCGTCCAGTCCCCGGATCCTGTCGGTGTCGTGACCCGCTGTGTGGCCGACGCGGTGAAGGCCTGGGAGCAGGGACAGCCGGCCATCGTGGAGGTTCATCGCGTGAATCTGGCCCACACGGATCCCGAGGTGGTGCGTCTGGGGCAGAGGTCCCTGGAGGATTTCCTGACCCGGCTGGCGGCGATCGGTCCCGCTCCGACCTATCTGAGTGACACCGAGGTGGCCCAATTGCAGACCCGTGGGGTGAGCGCGGTTCGGCGAGGTCGGAATCTGGTTCTACGCAACGGAACCCATAGTCGGCGTCTGGTGATGGCTCCGGCCGGCGTGGCCGGAGAAACCCGTCTTTTCGCCCTTGAGGCGGAGAGTGTCCATGTGGTGCCTTGGGGGCCTGATGGGAACTCTGGGGGAATCGGCACCGTATGTCAATAAGTTAAAAGTTGTCACGTTTTGTTTATAGATCCTTAATTTGTCATTTTAAAGTAAATTTTCACCATTTACCGCATAATTTTGAACCATTGACCTTCCCTTCTTCTTGTGGTATAGTAATCTCTGAGCCTCGGATTTGGATTCTTGGTCCATTTTTATGGCTGTAGAGGGATTTTGCCCTAGTCAGGTCCGAGTGGTTGATGAAGGAGTGTCGTATGGTTGCGGAACCACCGGAACTCTCCTTTTGATATCCATGACCGACCGCAGGGTTTCTGTTTCACCGGAGGAAATTAATGACGACGTTCCGATCCCGCGCGCGCCTGTCTTCGGATCAGGGGGCCATGGTGTTCCTGTTGCTGACCGTTTTGTCTTTGGCTCTGATTTGTGGAACCGCGCCCTCCCTGGCTGCCGGTGGTGGGGATGTGTTGCTGGAAGAACGCATCGACAGCGATCAATGGGGCTGGGAAAAGGCCACCGAAGGTGGGCACTACCTCACAGCGAAGGGCTACCGCAACCTTAACGAGATAGGGCAACCTCGGCTCCCGTTTCGGGAGTTGTTGCTGTTGATCCCCTCGGATCGGGATGTTGCCGAGGCTTGGATCGAACCGTTGAGCGTGCGTCTGGAAAAGGGCGCGGCCATGCCGCAACGCTCCGCCGGCTATCTCACCAGTATGGAAGAAAGACACCCGGTGGCGCGCCTGGAACGGGTCGACGGAGCCTTCCCCGCCCAGTGGGGCGAGTACGCCGGCACCTATTCCTGGCACGGTTACCGTTTGCTGGGGATGAATCTTTATCCCGTGCGCAGCCTGGAATCGGAAGACGGACACAGTCTGGAATACCTGGAGGCCTATGCCGTTCGCGTGCGCTACACCGACGGCGGCTCCACCTACCACACCGTGCAACGCGAGCGTTTCGTGGCCGGAGAACGGGAAAGCGCCGAGAGTGTCCTCAAGAATCTGGTGGCCAATCCCGGAGCTCTGGCCTCCTACGCGCGGGCGACCGGGATCGTGGTGGAGGATGCGGGACCTTTCAAACCCTCCCGCACGCCCAGTCTGACCGGTAGCGCGGTGCAGTATGTCATCGTGACCAATGAGGCCATGAAAGATGCCTTCCAGGTTCTGGCCGATTTCAAAACCCAGTTGGGCATCACCACGGTGGTGGTGACCACGGAATTCATCGCCGACAACTACCGTAATGGAGCCGATATTCAGGAAACCATCCGGATTTTCCTGCAGGATGCTTACGCCAAGTGGGGAACTGAGTACGTTTTGCTGGGGGGCGATACCGAGGTCCTGCCCGCGCGGTATGTGACCAACACGTTCTATCCATCCGGCAGTCATACCGACGTTCCGGTGGATCTGTATTTCGCGGCCCTTGACGGCAATTGGAATGCCAACGGGAATGCGCTCTTCGGAGAGGTGGCCGAAGGCGATCTGGCGGATGACGAAGCTGATTTCGCGGAGGAGTTGTATCTGGGGCGGGCCACGGTGACAACCCCCGCCCAGGCGGAAAATTTCGTGGCCAAGGTCATGGACTATCAGCAGGCATCGAGCAGTGCCGACTGGCCCAACCGCATCTTGTATGCGGCGGAGGTTCTGTTCCCCGATCCGTGGTCGCCTCCCATGGATATCTTCCTAGATGGCGCCAGCTTCAGTGAGGAGATGATCTCTGAGCTGGTGGAACCCTGTTCGGACATGGAATATATGCGGATGTATGAGACCGATCAGGAGAACGTTGGAGATGCTCAGCTGACGCGCGCGGCGCTCATCGACAGTCTCAATACCGGGCATTATGGCATCTGCAACCAGATCGGGCACGGTTATTATTACAACATGAGCGTGGGAGACAACAACTTCCTCAACGCGGACGCGGATAACCTGATCAACGACAACTATTTTGCTCTGTACAGCCTGAATTGCGCATCGGCGGCCTTTGATTTCAGCTGCCTGATGGAGCGTTTCCTGCAGAATCCCCACGGAGGATCGGTGATCTCCATCGGGTCGGCCCGAGCGGCCTTCATCCACACCAAATATTACCAGGAGATGTTCTTCTCGCAGTTGTTGTGCGGGGGCGAGAATCCCGCCGGGCGTCTGCTGGCCCTGAGCCGGTTGCCCTTCCTGGTCAATACGGCCTACAACAGCGTGGATCGCTGGACGTTTGAAAACTACTCCCTGCTGGGCGACCCCACCTTGCCCATCTGGTCGGGGGCGCCGGTCGCCATCAACGTGGCCACCGGGACCTTAAGCCCCGGGCCAAACAGTCTTCCCGTCACCGTGACCAACGCGATGGGGGCGCCGGTGAGCGATGTTACCGTCTGTTTGCAGAGAGACGGCGAGGACCATGTTGTCGGTGTCACGGATGCCAATGGTCAGGTCACCCTGGACTATCTGGTCAGCGGCCCTGGCCAGGTAGATCTGACGGTCAGCGGCAGAAACACGGCTCTTACGACCACCTCGCTGTCGGTGGCTTCCGGGGGCACATACTTCGAGTTCTGGACCAATGCCATCGAGGATCAAGGGAATGGCAACGCCGCTCTGGAGGCGGGGGAAACCTTGACCTTCCTGCCCGTGTTGCGAGAAACCATGGGCACCGGTACCAACGGGCTTTCCGGCACGCTGAGCTGCGCGCAGGAGGGGGTCACCATCCCGAATCCCACGGCCGATTTCGTGGATGTGGAGGCGGAGGGGGGGACATACCCCACCACCCGTTTCATCATCCAACTTGCTTCAGACCTAGCGGATGGGACACCTCTGGAATTCGTGTTGAACCTGACCGACAGCAACGGTGACCAGTATACCGTGGAATGGACGGAACGGGTTCTGGCCCCGGAACCCGAGGTGGTGCTGGTGGACTGGGAGGATAGCACCTACGGCAACGGGGACGGTGTCCTGGATGATGGGGAACGTGTCGTGGTGCAGGCCCGGCTGAAGAACTTTGGCGCCGGTCGTCTGGATGCCGCCGAGTTGACGCTCAGCACTATGGATGCGGGGGTGACCCTTTTCCAGACCGGAGCTTCTGTGGAAGCCCTGGACCTGATGGAAACCTCACCCTTCATCGGACCTTTTTCTTTGGCCTTGGACGATGCTTCCGAGAGGGCCCTGATGACCTTGTCCGTCACCGACAATTACGGTCGCGTGGCGGACCATGTCTTCCACCTGCGGAGGCCGGCCGCTCCTAGCGGGATCACCACCGACACCAGCCTGGGCTCGGGTATCATCGCCCTGCGCTGGGAGCCGCTCCCGGATTCGGATATCTACGGCTACAATGTGTACCGTAGCAGCAACGCTTCCGGCCCCTTCGAGAAGGTGAACCGGGATATCATCGCCGGTACCTCCTACTTCCGTGATGAAGGCCTGGAGCAACTGACGCGCTACTTCTACCAGGTGGAGGCCCTGAGCCTGCCCCGGGTGCCCAGCGTCTTGTCGTCCGTGGTGGAGCAGGCCACCTCGCCGGCGGAGATTCCCGGCCTGCCGCTGGAGTTCAATACTGAAACCAGTAGCCATATGGCGGTTGGCGATGTGGACGGCGACGGCGATAATGAAATGGTCCTGGTCAGCGATGAGGTCTATGTCTGGCACCACGACGGCTCCGAGCTTCTGAACGGCGACGGCGACAGCCAGACCCTGGGCGTGTTCACCGACCTGGACATGACCCTTTCGCCGGCCGGGGTGGCCCTGGCGGAACTGGATGGCGAGCCTGGTCTGGAGATGGTTGTTTCGGCGCTCGATCCCCCGGCCATCTATGTGTTCAAAAGCGACGGCAGTGTTTGCGACGGTTGGCCCAGGAGTCTGGCTTACGGGGCCGGCGCAAAGTGGAATTGGGCCACGCCCGCCGTGGGGGATGTGGATGGTGATGGTGACGATGAAATCGTCGTCAACACTCTGAACGGACAGACCTTTGCTTTTCACCACGATGGCACCGAGGTCCTGGACGGCGATGCTGATCCGGCCACGGAAGGTGTTTTTCTGCGCCGTCCGGGCGCGACCTCGGAATGGTTGATTTCTTCTCCGACGCTGGTGGATCTGGATGGTGACGGGGCGCGCGAGATCGTCTTCGGAACCGGCGAGGACGATCTGGGCCCCGCCCGGGTGGAGGCGCGCAAGGCCGACGGATCATCGCTGGAGGGCTTCCCTTACAACACGGGGCATCGCATCAACTCCAGTGTGGCCGCGGCGGACCTTGACGGTGACGGAATCATGGAACTCGTGGTCAGCGACATCCGACCTCGCCTTTTCGTCATCGAACAGGATGGCACCGACTATCCGGGGTTCCCCATCGATCTGGAGCACGACACCATGTTCGGACCGATGCCCAGTGTGGCTCTTGGGGATCTGGACGGCGATGGTCAGCTGGAAATCGTGTACGTGGGGAATATCCATGGCGACGCCAGTGTCATGATCGCCGTCGATACCGACAGGGAAGGCGGGACCAGCGGATCCATCATGAGCGGGTGGCCCAAGAATCTGCCCGGCAGCAGCGAAAGCAGCCCCGTGATCGGCGATATCAACGGGGACGATGTGCCGGACATTCTCTTCGGCATCGGCGGCGGTGACGAGGAAGCCCCCAACAATCTGTATGCTTTCGAGAGCGACGGCACGCCGATCTCGGGGTTCCCCATCACCCTGGCCGGGCCCTTGATGCCCGCGCCGATCATCTGTGATCTGGATCTGGATCTGGATGTGGATATCGTCATGGGTGGTTGGGACCGGCTGGTCCATGTCTGGGACATGCCCTATGCCTTCGATCGGCGCTATGTGTCCTGGGGAACTTTTGCCGGCAACATGAAACGTGACGGTGTCTACACGTCGCACTGGTTGGTGGGGGTGGAGAGCGACCAGGATGTGCCCGCGGCCGGCCTGGTGCTTGGCGACCCCTATCCGAACCCCTTCAACCCGTCCACCTCCGTGCGCCTGCATGTGCCGGCTGGTCGTGGTGGGGGCACCCTGGAACTGGTCGTCTATGATTTGCAGGGAAGGAAGGTGCGGACCCTGCACAGCGGCAAGATCAGTTCAGGTTGGCACACCATGGTGTGGGACGGCAGGGATGACGGGGGCCGTGGCCAGTCCAGCGGCATGTATTTCATGCGGGCGGTCAGCGGTTCCCAGGAGAGCATCCATAAGATGACACTGGTGAAGTGATGGTTTGACGATCGCCATCGGGCGCTCGTATAATCAGGCGTGGCCCTTTCCCGGGCCGCGCCTCTCCATTCCAGGTCGGGAGTTTCCATGATCCGTGTTCCAACCATCTTGCGCCGGTTGCCCTGTCTTGTTCTTCTGGGCCTGCTCGGCGTGTTGTTGCCTGCGGGTGGGTGTGGAAAGGAACAGGAGGCCTCCGTGGCGGAGGGCGCTCCGGCGGCTCAGCCTGTGGATGGCGGCATGGCGGTGGTGGCGTTGGCCGGAGATCCGGATGTTCTGAATCCCTTGATCCGGCGTTCCACGGCCGCGGGCATGCTGCTGGCTGAACTGCTGGATACCTTGACGGAACTGGACGAAGACCTGGAGTATGCCCCGCGGATCGCCCGACGCTGGGAACTTGCTGATGATGGTCTTTCCCTCCGTTACGACCTGAAGCCCTGGATGTGGCAGGACGGCGTGCCGCTGACGGCGCAAGACGTGGTCCAGAGTTTGGCGCTGTTCAAGGATCCCGCCGTGGGGGCGCGCAGCCAGGGATTCTATCGCGATGTCCTGTCCGCGCAGGCCTTGGATGACAGCACGGTCGTATACCGGTTCGCGCGCCGTCTGCCCGATCCCATCGCCCGTTCGGCCCATGCCATCGTGCCCTGGCATCTGGTCAAGGATCTGGCGCCCGTGGGGGTCGATCAGTGGCCTCTGAATCAGCATCCTCTGGCCAGCGGGCCTTTCATGCTGGAAAACTGGGATTATTCCCATGCCTTGACCTTGGCGCGCAATCCCCGTTACAGCGGCACCCCGGCCCATCTGGATCGGGTCATGTTCCGTATCATCAAGGAACCTGCGGCCCGCATCCTGGCTCTGGAGGCCGG
>PDQT01000070.1 GCA_002747875.1 bacterium DOLZORAL124_64_63 | reverse complement strand
ACGAGGACGGCCGAAACTATATCGACTGGTGTCAGAGCTGGGGCCCCATGATCCTGGGCCACGCCGATCCGGAAATCGAGGCCGCCGCCCTGCAGGCCGTGCGCGAAGGCACCAGCTTCGGTGCCCCCAGCCGCCGCGAGGTGCTGCTGGGCGAGGCCTTCCTGGAGCGCGTGAAGGTCTTCGACCAGGTCCGTTTCGTCAGCAGCGGCACCGAGGCCGTCATGAGCGCCATCCGCCTGGCCCGAGGATTCACCGGCCGGGACAAGATCGTCAAATTCGCCGGCTGTTATCACGGCCATGTGGACCACCTGCTGGTGGAAGCGGGCAGCGGCCTGGCCACCTTCGGCACCCCCAGCAGCGGTGGCGTGCCCGCGGATTTCAGCCGGCACACCGCGGTGCTGCCCCTGGACGATGACGCCGCCCTGGAAGAGTACTTCGCCCGCAACGGCGACCAGACCGCCGCGCTGATCATCGAGCCCGTCCCCGCCAACAGCGGCTTGCTCGTCCAGCGGCCGGAATTCCTGCGCAAGTGCCGCTCTCTGACGGCCCGGCACGGCGCTCTGCTCATTTTCGACGAGGTCATCACCGGCTTCCGCGTGGCCCGCGGCGGCGCCATCGAGCGGACGGGCATCACACCGGATCTGGGCACCTACGGCAAGATCATCGGCGGGGGCTTCCCCGTGGGGGCCTACGCGGCACGGCGCCAGATCATGGACCACATCTCCCCCACCGGCCCCGTCTACCAGGCCGGCACCCTCAGCGGCAACCCCGTGGCCATGGCCGCCGGGCTGGCCACCCTCGAAAAAATCGGGCGCGAAGGCTTCTATGAAGAGCTGGAGCGCAAGGGCCGGCTCCTGCAGACCGGTCTGGAGCAGGCCGCCGCCCAGGCCGGCGTGGAGGCCACGGTGGTGCGTCAGGGCAGCCTGTGGTGGACCGTCTTCCAGGCCGCCGCCCCGCGCAGCTTCGCGGCCATCGATCCCGAGATGATGCAGACCTACGGGCGCCTGCACCGCGACCTCATTGACCGGGGCGTTTACCTGGCCCCTTCGGGCTGGGAGGTGGGCTTCCTGAGCGCCGCCCACACCGATGAAGACATTGGACGGACCGTAGCCGCCGTGGCCGACACCTTCCAGCACTGGAGCGCGGGCCGTGAGTGACGGGCACGACAGCATCTTCCTGAAGAACCTGCGCGGCGAGCCCACCACGCGCGTGCCCATCTGGGTCATGCGCCAGGCCGGCCGCTACCTGCCGGAATACCAGCAGGTGCGCCGCGGATACAGCTTCGACCAGCTGTGTCGCACCCCCGAGGCCGCCTGCGAGGTGACGCTGCAGCCCATCCGCCGCTTCGGTTTCGATGCGGCCATCATGTTCAGCGACATCCTGACGCCTCTGGCACCCATGGGCGCGCCCTTCCGCTTCGGCGACGGCGGTCCCAAGCTGGAGCGCCCCATCCGCCACGAGGACGACATCCGCGCCCTGCGCACCTACCCCGCGCAGGAGGGCACCGGCTTCGTGGCCCAGGCCATCGGACTGATGAAAAAAGAGCTGGGTGCCAAGACCCCGCTCATCGGTTTCGCGGGCTCGCCCTTCACCCTGGCCACCTATCTCATCGAGGGCGGCGGCTCCAGGAATTACGAGAACCTCAAGACCATGCTCTACAGTCGGCCCGCGCTGCTGGACGAGCTGATGACCAAGCTGACGGACCAGACCATCGCCTACCTGAATCTGCAGGTGGATGCCGGGGTGGACGCCGTCCAGGTTTTCGACACCTGGGGCGGCATCCTGCATCCACAAGATTACGCCCGGGTCATCCTGCCCTGCGTGCAGCGCATCATGGGCAGCCTGGCGGGCCGCGGCGTGCCGCGCATCTACTTCCTGAAAGGCAATGCCCCTTACCTGGACCTGATCCGGCAAATAGACTGCGAGGCCATGGGCGTGGACTGGACCCTGGATCTGGGCGATGCCGCGGCCGCCCTGCCGAACCACGCGCTGCAAGGCAACCTGGATCCGCTGGTGCTGTACGGGGATCACGCGCAGATCCGCCGCCGCGCCCTGGATATCTGCCGTCAGGGCGCCGCAACGCGCGGCCACGTGTTCAACCTAGGGCACGGCATCTTGCCGCAGACCCCCATCGACGCCGTCCACGCCTTGGTGGAAACCGTTCAGGGTTTCCGGCGCCGGACGGAAACGCCATAGCCTGGAAGAACTGGCCAAGGAAAAAGGTACGAGAAGAAAAGGATATTCATGGACCTGCCCATTTCCGCCGAATTCGTCGCGAAGTACAACAAGCCTGGTCCGCGTTACACCAGCTACCCCACGGTACCCGCCTGGAAGCAACCCTTCGGCGCCGCCGACTACCGGCAGGCCCTGGAGGAGCTGGCCGGCCGGCCCGATGACGAGCTGGCCCTTTATCTGCATCTGCCCTTCTGCGCCAAGCACTGCCACTACTGCGGGTGCAACGCCATGGTCACGCGCCGGAAAGATGCCGTGACCACCTACCTGGACCAGGTGGAGCGGGAGCTGAAGATGGTCACCCGCGTCATCGGCACCGGGCGCAAGGTCAAGCAGCTGCACTGGGGCGGCGGCACGCCCAACTATCTCAACGAGAAGGAAACGGAGCGGGCCCTGAACCTGCTGCGCGCCCACTTCGACCTGGAGGCGGACGCGGAGTTGAGCCTGGAGATCGATCCGCGCATCGCCTCGCCGCAGCAGGTCAAGTTCCTGCGCGAGATCGGATTCAACCGCATCAGCATGGGCGTGCAGGATTTCGAGGCGCGGGTGCAGAAGGCCATCGGCCGGCGCCAGAGCCGGGAACGCACCATCCGCGTCTACGAGGGCTGCCGGGCAGCGGGCTTTGCCGGCGTGAACGTGGATCTGGTCTACGGTCTGCCCGGCCAGACCCAAGCCAGTTTCACCGAGACCCTGGACCGGATCATCGAGCTGGCGCCGGATCGCCTGGCCGTCTTCAGCTACGCCCATGTGCCCTGGGCCCGCCCCCTGCAGAACAAGGTGGACATGACGGTCATGCTCACGGGGTACGAGAAGTTCCAGCTCTTCCAGCTGACGGTCGATATGCTGGGGCAGGCGGGCTACGACTGGATCGGCATCGACCACTTCGCCAAACGGGACGACGAGTTGGCCGTCGCCCTGCGCCGGCGCCGCCTGCACCGGAACTTCATGGGCTACGCCACCAAGCCCGCGCCCCACATGCTGGCCTTCGGCATGAGCGGCATCGGCGATGTTTGCGGCCGCTTCACGCAGAACTCTCCCGACCTGGAGACCTGGGGCCGTGCCGTGGACGCGGGTGAGTTGCCCGTCGTCAAGGGTCACAAGCTTTCCGCGCGGGACAAGCTGGGCCGCCTGGCCATCCTGAACGTGATGTGCAATCTGGAGCTGCCCTGGGATCTGACGGTGGCCGACTACGGGCAGCCCGCGAACGTGCTCTTTGCCGACAGCCTGAAGGCCCTGCCCCCCCTGGTGCGGGACGGCTTGGTGGAGGTCGACGACCGCGGCCTGCGCATCACCGCCAAAGGCCGCTACTTCGTGCGGAACGTGGCCATGATCCTGGACGCGTATTTGGGCCGGGAAGACGGCAAGCCCATCTTCAGCAAGACGGTTTAGGAGCGGCATGATCAAGGAACGCAGCATCTGCTACCCCAGCGGGCACCTGGATCCCCACAAGGTGACGGGCATCATCCTGTGCGGCATGGGCGGGCCCGATGGGCCCGATGCGGTGCGACCCTTCCTGCGTAATCTCTTTGCGGATCCGGCCATCCTGCCGGTGCCCTCCTGGCTCAGCCCTTTGCTGGGCCGCATCATCAGCGCGCGACGCGCGCCCGGCGTGCGGGAGCGCTATCTGCGGATCAGCCCCGACGGTGTCACGCCCCAGCTACCCACCACCCGGGCCCAGGCCGAACAGGTTTGCGAACTGCTGGCCACCATGCTGGGCGGCCCCTTCGTGCCGGGCATGGCCATGCGTTACTGGCATCCCTTCCCCAAGCAGACGGTGACCGAGATGCTGGCGCAGGGGGTGGAGCAGTTCGTCATCGTGCCCACGTATCCCCAGTACAGCAGCGCCACCAACGGCAGCACCTTGCTCTTCGTGCAGGACAGCCTGCGCCGGCATGCCCGGGACAAGACCTGCCACTTCCTGCCCCAGTGGCCGGAGCTGGCGGGCATGATCGATGTCTTTGCCGAGGCCGCCATCGAGGCCCTGCGCGGTTTCCATGCCGCCGGCCACAAGCCCGAGGAATGCGCCCTGCTCTTCGGGGCGCACAGCCTGCCCCAGAAGATGATCGACCAGGGCGATCCGTACCTGCAGCAGACCCGCCAGACGGTGCGCTCGGTGCACAGCCGGGTGCGCGGAGCCCTGCCCGTGGAATGGGTGGCCCGGGTCCGCGGCGGCAGGGAGAGCCTGCTGGCCTTCCAAAGCCGGGTGGGCCCCATCAGATGGCTGGGTCCGGAGCTGGTGCGCACGGTACAGGATCTGGCCGCCCAAGGGGTCCGGCATCTGCACTTGCAGCCGGTCAGCTTCACCTGCGAACACATCGAGACCGCGCTGGAACTGGATATCGAATTGAAAGAGGATGCCGACGCGGCGGGGATCCGAACCTTCTCCCGCGGCGCGGCCTTGAATCTGGATGAGCGTTGGCTGCGCTCCCTGGCGGACACCATCGCGCGGCAGGCGTTCAAGCGGGAAGTCGTCTCATGATCACACCCAGAATCTGTCAGGTGGCCGTTCTTGGGGGTGGGGTGGCGGGCCTGGCCACCGCCCTGAACATTCTGGATCAGACCGGAAAATCGGGCGGCAACCTGCGCGTCACCGTTTTCGAGGCCGACGCGACCCCCGGCGGCAATCTGCGCACCCTGCACCAGGATGGTTGGCAACTGGAATGGGGCGCCAACGGTTTCCTGGACAGCGAGCCCGCCACCCTGCGGCTGGTGCGGCGCCTGGGGCTGGCCGAGCGTCTGCTGCCCAGCAGCGACGCCACACGCCACCGTTTCCTGTTGGTGAACGGGCGTCTGGAAGAAATCCCCACCAGCCCCAAGGCCTTCCTGAAGTCGGGCATGCTACCCCCCGGGGCCAAGTTGCGCATGGCCGGTGAACTGTTCCTGCCGGCCCGCCGGAATCTGGGCCGGGCGGCGGAGGAGCCCGCCACCGACGAGACCATCTACGAATTCGGCCGCCGCCGCCTGGGCCGCGAATTCGCCGAAGTGATGCTGGATCCCATGGTCAAGGGCATCTTCGGGGGCGACGCGCGTCAGCTCAGTCTGGCTGCCGCCTTCCCGCGCATGGTGGAGCTGGAAAAGAACCACGGCGGCCTGTTCCGGGCCATGATCGCCCTGGCCCGCCGGCGCAAAAAAGGCCATAAGACCGACGCCGGCCCCAGCGGCACCCTGACCAGTTTCCAGGGCGGCATGGCCGACCTGGTGGCGGCCCTGGAGCGGACCATCGGCCAATCCGGTCGCGCGGAGATACGCTGCGACAGCCCCGTGGAAACCCTGACCCGCGAGCAGGATACCTGGCATGTCAGCGGCCCCGGCTTCAGCGTGGGACCCTTCGACGCCGTGGTGGACGCCACACCCGCCCACACCGCGGCCCGGCATCTGACGGACGTGGCTCCCGGAACGGCCGCGGAGCTGGCCCGGATTCCTTTCGCCCCCATAGCTGTCGTCGCCCTCGGTTTCGATCGGGAGGCGGTGGGGCACAATCTGAACAGCTTCGGCCTGCTGGTGCCCTCGCGCGAGAAGCGGGACATCCTGGGCTGCCTGTTGACCAGCAGCATCTTCCCCGGCCGCGCCCCCGACGGCAAGGTGCTGCTGCGCGCCATGGTGGGTGGCGCCACCAACCCCACCGTCATGGACCTGGACGACGAACACCTGGCCAACCTCACCCTGAGCGAGCTGCGGCCCATGCTGCACCTGAAGGGGGCCCCCATCATGGTCCGCATAATCCGGCACCCCCGCGGCATCGCCCAGTACTTGCCGGGCCATCTGGCCCTGTTGCGGCAGGTGGGGCAGGACCTGGAGCGCCTGCCCGGACTCTTCCTGACAGGCAGCTCCTATCGGGGAATCGCCGTCAACGCCTGCGTGAAGGAGGCCGAGGCCCTGGGCCGGAACGTGACCCGCTACATCGAAGGCCTGGAGGGCTGCCCATGATCCTCCTGCTGCCCATGCTGTACCTGCTACCCCTGCTGTACCTGGGGGTCTTCGGGCTGTACTTCTGGCTCTTCCGCTACGACCATCCCTGGCCCCGCAAGGTCGTCAGCCGGCTGGCCGCGGGCGTGGTGGTCATCCACACCGCGGTCCTGGTGGCGCGTGGACTGGCCCTGGACCGTTTTCCCATCGGATCCCCCCTGGAGTTCGCCTCCACCGCGGCGCTGGGACTTTTGGCCACCTACCTGGTCATAGAACGACGCATCCAGGTCAAATCCACGGGCGTGTTCGTCAGCGGCGCCGCCCTCATCCTGCAGGGCGTCGTCAGCGCCTTCATCCAGCCCGAGGCCCAGGCCAGCGACCTGCTCGCGGATCCCGGTTTCGCCGGGCATGCCGTCCTGGTTCTGGCCAGCTACACGGCCCTCCTGCTGAGCTTCCTCTTTGCCCTGCTCTATCTGATCCAGACACGCCAGCTGAATCGCAAGCAGTTCGGCATCCTGTATCGGCGCCTGCCCTCCCTGGCGGTGCTGGAGCGCATGAGCGTGGGCGCGGTAAAAATCGGCGTGGTGCTGATGTTCCTCTCCCTCTGCCTGGGCCATCTGTGGATGTATGATCTGGCCGACCGGCTGCCGCCGGAACTGGCCGGGCAACTTTCCCCCTGGGACCCCAAGATCATGGTCTCGTGGGTTATTTTCCTGGGCTATCTGCTGGGGTTGACCGGGCACCGTTTCCTGGGTTGGCGCGGCCGCCGCATGAACGTGATGGCGGTGACGGCTTTCCTGGTCATCATCCTTTCACTGGGTTTGATGCATCACTTCGTCCCCAGCTTCCATCGCTTCCGCGGGACCGAAGCACCCCGGACCACACCCGCGCGGCCTCTGCCCGGCGACGACCTTCTCCACGAGAGGAGGGCCCCTTGAAGCGCCACGACATCCTGCATGTCTTCACCGTGAACCACAAGCACGCCCCCACCGAGGTGCGGGAAAGCGCCCACCTGGGAGACGATCAGGCCGGCGATCTGATGGATTTGATGGCCGCGCAGCCGGGCATCGTGTCCTGCATCCCCGTCAGCACCTGCAACCGCACCGAAATCTACGTGGAGACGGAGACGGAACTGGACCCCGCCCCCATCCTGGAGCGGTGCTTGCGCGCGGCCGGCGCCGACCCGGCGGTTTTTTTCGGAGAGCACGCCCGCCGCGCCATCGGTTTGAACGCGGCCGGGCATCTTTTCCGTGTCTCCGCCGGCCTGGAGAGCATGATGCTGGGCGAGCCCCAGATCAGCGGCCAGTTGAAAGACGCCTACCGCCGCGCCCGCCGGGATCGCGAGCCCGGCCCCGGCCTGCTGCGCGCCTTTCAGGGCTGCTTCCGCGCCGGCAAGCGCGTGCGCACCGAGACCAAGATCAACGAAGGCGCCGTGAGCGTGGCCTTTGCCGCCGTCGAGCTGGCCAAAAAATTCTTCGAGAGCCTGCACCGGCAGAGGGCCCTGCTGCTGGGCGCCGGAGAGACGGGAGCCTTGGCGGCGCGCCATTTTCTGGCCCAGGAGATCGGGCACCTGACGGTGATCAACCGTAGCCCCCAGCGGGCCGTGGACCTGGCAGCCGCGCTGAACCGCGAGGAACGGAACCTGGAGAGTCGCGACCCGCGGGCCCGTGGTCTGGAGTCCGGCGACCGGGTGCTGGCCCGTCCCTGGGCGGAGTTGGGCGCTGCCCTCGACCAGGTGGACATCGTGCTGAGCACCACCGGCGCGCCGGAGCCCGTCATCACCCCGGACCTGGTGCGCCAGGCCGCCGACCGCCGCTGCGGCAAGCCTTTATTCATGCTGGACATCGCCGTGCCGCGGGACATCCACCCGGATGTGGGCCTTATCGAGGACACGTTCGTCTTCGGCCTGGATGATCTGGACGAGATCGTGCGCCAGAACCTGGCCGCCCGCGCGCAACAGATTCCCCACGCGGAGAAAATCATCGCCGAGGAGCTGGAGGAACTGCGCGGCTGGCTGGCGGACATGGATCTGCGTCCCACCGTGGCCGAATTCAAGGCCTACCTGGAAGGCATCAAGGATAAGCAGGTCGGGTTCGTCAGGAAGAAACAATCCGACGAGGTGGCCGCCGCCGTGGAGGCCAGTCTGCAGCAGTTCATCAAGAAGGTGCTGGGGCGCTCGGTCACCTCGCTGAAGAACGCGGAATCGCCGCAGGAGCGGAAGAAGGAACTGGAGTTGCTGCGGAAGATGTTTTCAGAGGGGGACTGACCGCACTGCGATCGCCCCCCCCCCCCAAGCATCACCGCCGACAGGGGCTGCCGGTGACGCACCAGATAACCGGGAGCGCCGGTCTGCCGGCGCGCCCAACAGCCCACTAGCGGACCAGCACCATCTTCCTTTCCTGGATCCCGGTGGGATGCGAGAGGCGGTACAAGTACACGCCGCTGCTGACGACGCGGCCGCGGTCATCCAGGCCGTCCCAGCGCACGAAGTGCGAACCGGCCGTCCTGTTCTCGTCCACCAGACGGCGCACCAGGTGGCCGCGGATATCGTAGATGCCCAGACGCACCCGACCGCCCACGGCCAGATCGAAACGGATCCGGGTCTGCGGGTTGAAGGGGTTGGGCGCGTTGGGCAGCAGGCGGGTGACGGTCGGCAAGCCGCTGTCGCCCACACCGGAGACCGGCTCCAGGATCAGGAAATTCAGGCCCCAGGCGTTGAGCGTGCCGATGTCGCCCCAGGCGTTGTCCACGATGCTCAACACCCAATCCCCGGCGTTGTCCAGCCCCTGGAAATCGGCCAGGCTGCCGGGACCGGACACTTCCAGGCTTTCAGGATAGTTGCCCGCGATGTCGTCCACGCTGCCGCCGGCGCGGTCGTGCAGGCCCACCACCGTGCCGTCCGGCCCCGTGAGTTGCACGACGAGGTCGCCCTGGAAGGTATGCGCGATGTCCACATCCACCGTCACGCCCGCCAGCACGCCCGCCTCGTCCACCGGCACGGTGATGGTGCTGGTGATGCCCGTGGGATCATTGTCGGGAATGGCCAGATTGGGCTCCACGCCGTAGTGGGTTTCCGTGACGGGCAGCAGGCTCACATCCAGGCCGGTCAGCGCCTGGCCATCGGCCACCTCCACGTCCAGAATCCGGGTGCTCCAGCCGGCCTTGCTGAAGGTCAGGGTGTAGCTGCGGGCATGGAGGGAATCCAGGCTCCAGGTGCCATCGAGGCCGGTGATGGTGGTGATGCCGTGGCCGGCGTCCACCAGGACGCCGCTGAAATCCGGCGCCCCCGGCAGGGTGACGGTGCCGGCCAGGCTGGCGGTGCCGGGTAGTTCCTCAGCCAGCAGGAAGCGCACGGCGTTCTCCGTCAACTGCGCCCCGAAGTCCCCGGCCACGGCCTCCACATTGAAGGCGAAGTAAACGGTCTGCGCGGCCTGCGGCGCCAGGTTGTCGTCGTAGACCAGGATGCCGGCGTCGCCGGGTTGGTTGACGGTGCCCATCACCAGGTAGGCATCCGCGGCGGGCGTGACCGCGTCCTGATCACCGTAGTCCTCGTAGATGATATCCACGGTGGGGGCGATGATGTGCGGGTTGTTCAGTAGAGGATGGTTTTCCTGTCCCGCGACCATGATCAGGTCCCCGTTGTCATCGCCGTGCCAGTCCACCACGTGCAGCACCTCGCTGGCGAAATCCGGCGAACAGGGGGCATAAAAAGCACCGAGACCGATCACGCCGCTTTCGACGATCAGCTTGCCACCGGCCGCGACCCAGTCATGCAAGGCTTCGCACAGGCTGGGAGAAGTCACGGGGGTGGGGTTGTCACCACAGCTCAGGACCACCAGCTGGTAATCCGTGAAATCCGCCACGGTGACCCCCGCGGCGTCGATCACATCGGCCATATAACCGGCCGCCTCCAGCCAGCCGGCTATGCTGGCGGCCGAGCTGCGGGCACCCGGCACGAAGGCCATCGGCTGCTTATCCGGGCCGTAATATTGGACCGTGTCGGCGGCCTCGGACGGGGAATCATCCAGCACCAGAACCACGCCCAAAGCGTCGATGACCTGGAAGCTGTGCGGCCCGCTGACGGTCTGGTTGGGCGTGCCCGCGGCATCGATGGCCGTCAGCGTGTAGGTGAACTGATCGTCCGCCTGGACCCCGGAAACGTCCACGGGGAAGCTCAAGCTGTAAGCGCCGTCGCCATCATCGACCAGGCTGTAGGGGCCCATGACGGCGCCGCCGTTCAGGGTGTAGGTCAGCTCGACCCGGTCCAGGCCCAGATTGTCCGCCGCCGTGCACTGCACCAGAGGCGGCCACATGATCAGGGCCTGGTCCCCCAGGGCCTCGTGGGCCAGGAAGGGAGCCGTCACATCGGGCCCGACGCGGAAGGTGAAGAAGCTGTCCGGAGCCATGTTGGGCAGGCGGGTGTCCAACCCGCTGGCACCGGAAGCCCACAGGTAGTAGTCCACCTGGGCACCGACCGCCTGGCCGGGAATCTGGCCGGCATATTCATCCGGATTGCCGGTGGCGCTCAGGGGCACGCTGTTCCAGGTGCCGCCGTCCACGCGGTAGTGCAACTGGGTCGCCAACAGCCCCACGCGGTCCGTGATGGTGGCCGTGACGGTGTAAGGCACGCCCACCAACTCGGTATCGGCCAGGGGTTCGTGCAGGATGACGGGGGCGAAGTAACGGACGGCCTCGTAGGCGTTGATGATCCCCCAACCGTAGTCGTTGTCGGGGTCGTCGGCCCTGCTGGCGGTTTCCCTCAGGGCCTCGCGCACCTGCATGGGCGTCAGCGAGGGCGCGCCGCTCAGGACCAGGGCGGCCACACCGCTGGTCAGCGGGCAGCTGAAGCTGGTGCCGCTGGCTTGGCCGTAACCGGTGTCGTTGTTGGGATCGGCCACATAGTTGCCGCTACCCAGGGCGGTCACGTCGGGCTTGATGCGCCCATCATAACTGGGGCCCGGCGAAGAGAAGAAGGTGTAGAAGCCGGTGCTGGTCACCGCGCCCACGGTGATGACACTGTCACCATCGGCCGGAGCATTGATATGGCCCCAGTTGTTGCCGCGCGAGTTGCCGGCGCTGTTGATCACGATGACGCCGCGTGCCACGGCCAGGTCCGCCGCGATGGTGCTCACGGCGGTGTTGCCGTCCATGTCGCTCCAGTCGTACCAGTCCACATACCCCAGAGAAGAGGAAACGATGTCCGCCCCGTGGCTCTCCACGAACTCCAGGCCGGCCACCCAATGGTCTTCCTCGATGGGTTCCTCGGTGGCCACGTCCTCGGTCTTGGCCAGCACGGCGCTGGCCCCGAAAGCGGGAGCGACCAGATTACCCGGCGCGTACCCCATGGCGGTGCTCATGGTCTGGGTGCCGTGGTTCTTGGCGTTGCCGGGGTCGCCGGCCTCGTTGTCCACCTCGGGATCGTCGTTCACGAAGTCATAGGCGGCGATGACGGGAATGCCGGCCAGGGCCTCGTGCGCGGTGTGGAATCCGGTGTCCAGCATGCCGATGATCACCCCCTGGCCGTTGATGCCCATCTCGTGCACGGCGGGCACGGCGGCCTGCTCCATGGCCGCCAGATTCCCCCCGTAGTCGATGGTCCAGCGGCTGGATCTCTCATCGTGCCGCTTGTCCGGAGTCGGAGCTACGGGCACGGGCGTGCGCTGGAAGCGGGCCACCAGATCCACCTTGGCCACGAAGGGCAACGCCGCCACCTGGCGCACCTGGGTGTCGGTCATGCGGAAGCTGGCGGCGTTCAGCCAGCGGCTGTCCCGACGAACCTCGGCGCCCAGGCGGGTGATGGCGTCCTTATAGCGGGGGCAGACGGGCAAATCACGCGCGTCCACCAGGCGCTGACCGGTCGCGGTGACCTTGGCGCGCCGCCAGGCCACACGCGCGCTCAGTTCGTTCTCGGCCTGGTCCAAAGCGCGCTCCAGGGCGGCGCCTGCCAGGCCCTTGTCCACGAAGAAGACCCAGACCGTCAGGCGACCGTCGTCATTGCGCCAGACGAAACCGTCATCACCGAGAGCGGCATCCAGGCGGGGGCTGACGGTGGGGGTGGCGGCGGCGAGGGCGGCGCCGCAGACCAACAGGAAGATCAGGCCAAAACTCAGGCTCAGGCTCAGGCGAGAAAGGTGAGAAAGGCAAGAAGGGCAAGAAGGGCAAGAAGGGCGAGAGAGGCGGGGGCGATCCTGGAACATGGTTCTCTCCGATCTCAGTATTCGGAACGGGAATGAACCGAAGGATCATAGCACAAAAAAGCCCCGCCGAATAGCACGGCGGGGCCCTTTATCCTGCAAACCGACGTCAGTGGGCGGCATCATCGTCATCCTGATCCAGGGTGATCATACCCATGGCCACCAGCTGCTCGTGCAGCCACATCCGCGCCTCGGGACGGCTCTCCCAGGCTTCACCGATGATCTGGACACAGATCTGCGCTTCTTCCCGACTGCCGATGGTCACCACCGCAGGCTGCCCCTCGATGGGCTCCATCATACCCAGCAGAAGGGGCGCCACGAAGGGATTGGTGTCCAGGGCCTCGCGCAGAGACTCCTCGGCCTCCTCCATGCTGCCGGCCAGCAGCAGGCAAAGGACCCAACCCCATTTGAAGATGGCGCTGTCGTCATCATACTCCTCCAGCAGCTCCCAGGAACGCTGCACCTCGCCCATGGCCAGATAACAGCCCAGCAGCAGCACGCTGTTGCCCATGTGGTCCCGGGGATCCAGATCCAGCAGATCCGTGTAAAGCTCGATGGCGTCGAAACGCCGGCCCACCGTCCAGAGGACCTCCGCCAGTTGCTTGCTGGTCCGCAGGTAGGGGCGCATCCTCACCAGGGGCCAGAAATCGCCCGTGAACTCGGCCAAGAAATCATCGCCCAGCGCCTCCTCGCCCACGGAGACGGCCTGCTCAAGGGCTTCGATCAGTTCGGCCGCGTTCTCGCTGTCCAGGAAGGCGCGCACGGCCAAAGCGTCCACGCACCGAGCATCGACTTCCAGGGCGCGGCGGGTCAGCTCGTCGGCCTGGGCCTGATCGGCGCTTTCCAGGGCCTGAAAAGCCAACTCCTGGGCCAATTCCTCAGGGACTTCCGCCAGGGAATCCAGGCGCTCACGGGCGGTCCGCCCCGGCGGCAGATCATCCACGAACTGATGCATCTGGTCGCGGAAATCGGCCTCGCTGGTAAAATCCTTGTCCGCGTAACGGCGCTGGGTGTCGCGCATCAGGCGCTCCAGCACGAAGGGGCTTTCCGGGACCTGGGCGTTCTGGTTCATGCTTGCCATTCCTCCACTCGGTGCCCCAAGGTCCTGAAATCACAGGCCCCAAGGTCATTCCTGGGTAACGCGAGAATACCCCATGCTAGGCCCTGAACCACCCCCCGTCAAAGATCATCGTTGTCGAGCGTCGGCATCGTCCCTAAATTATCGAGCATTCGTCCCGAGAACACCCCTGTGGACGTGAAAGCTGGAGGCCAAGACATGGGATTGACGATCGGGTTGGCGCTGGGTAGCGGCGGTGCCAGAGGGCTGGCTCACGCCGGGGTGCTGGAAGCCCTGGAAGAGGCCGGCGTGCGCGCCGATGTGGTGGCCGGCACCAGCATGGGCAGCATCGTCGGTGGGCTGTATGCCCAGAATCCCGATTCGGCCCTGGTCTGGTCCCGCCTGGAGGCCTATGTGCGTAGCGAGGAGTTCATCGCCTACTGGGCCCCCTTCGTGCCCCGCGAGGACAACGAGGGCCTGGACGCCCGCAATCGCCTCATGGGCCTGTACGAATTCATGCAGCGCAAGCTCATCGCCGTGCGCACCGTCACCCGCCCCTATCTCCAGACTGCCGAGCAGTTGCTCAACCCCCTGCACAGCCTCTTCGGTCCCATCACCTTCGAGGAACTGGCCATCCCGCTGGCCACCGTGGCCCTGGACCTGGTCTCCGGCCAGTGCGTCACCTACACCGAAGGCTCCCTGGTCCAGGGGATCTACGCCAGCAGTTGCATCCCGGCCGTCTTTCCGCCCGTGGAAGAAGATGGCCGCATCATCGTGGACGGCGGCGGTCCCTACCGGGTGCCCATCGAAGCCTGCCGGCAACTGGGCGCGGACTTCGTCATCGCCGTGGATATCCCCGCCTTCCAGGAGCACAGTTTCACCACCGGGCTGGACATGATCATGCGCAGCAACACCATCGCCCGCCAAAGGCTGAACCAGTTCTCCTGCGCCACGGCGGACTTCGTCATCACCCCGGACGTGACGGATTTCCACTGGGCCGACTTCGGGGCCGGCGAGGCCTGCCGCACCCGCGGCTACACCGCCACGCGGGAACGGCTTCCCCGTCTGCAAAGAGAGTTGCGCTGGCGGCGCAGCCTACCCTTCAAGGCCAAAAAACTGACACAGAAGATCTTGCGGATGACCTGAGCCCCCCCGGTTCCTTCACGAAGGGTCTTGCGAGGAACGGCCCCGCAGCTTCCGAACCACCCGTTTGAATCCCTCGACGACGCCGGCCCCCAAGTAATACCGGCCACGCCTGATCCAGGGCTCGAATAGGGGATACAGCCGGATGCCGGCCTTGAAACACCAACGCTGCAGGCGGTACCTGGGAGTCGAAATAACCCGCTCAATGTCTTGGGGCTCCAGCATGAAACAGTCCGGATGCGCGCCCGCCGCCAGTTCCCGGCGCAACTGCCGGATGGGTTCCGGATGGGGACCGTCATAAGGTTCCAGCCAGCTGGGGCATTCCTGAACGAAGTGAACCCGGAACGGGGACCTGTCGAGGTGGGCGAAGACCTGATCCAGATAATCCTGACTGAGCATGGAAGGTGTCTTTTTCCAGGAGGCTTGGGCATAGTACTTCAGTTTGTTCTCGATCTGATGCCTGAAGATGGATACGTAGTGGAAGAGGAAAAGCCCTAATTTTTCCGTTTCCGCGGCGGAAAGCAGACGGCCATCCCGCGTGTAGGAACCATCAGGCCGTCGCACCTCCATGGGGCGGTGATTCGCGTACTCGTAGCCTTCCCCCCAGCGCGATATCCGGTACACCTTTTTCTGGGGCGTGCTGATGGCCCGTGTCCCTATCTGAAAATACCAACCATCCATTCGGAAGTCGAAATGGCCCCAGAAGGCCAGCTGACTGAATTCGATACAATCGGGGGCCTCTTCCCGGCGGAGAAGCTCCAGCACCCGCTCGATATCCTCGCGACGGTAAAACTCATCCGTATCCACCTGCCAGATGTAGTCGCCCGTCGCCTGGGCCGCCCAGGCCTGACACTGCTCCTCTTTCTCACCGGGCCAGAAGCCGTCCGGGTGCCCCTGGTCCTCCGCCGTGATCACGGTGATCTTGTTTTCAGGGTCATCCTCCCGCTGCATGGCCCGCAGGGTCTCCAGCGTTCCATCCAGGGAATGCCCCCGGCTGTCAGCGGTCTCGGCGGCGGCCAGGCAAGCTCCTTCGGCCACAATGATCTCATGCGCGAAATCATAAAGGTGGTTGATGGTATGACGGATAAAGGGTTCTCCGTTTAAAACGATGACCCCGAATGTTATCCTGGGTATGGGTCGGGGCATGGGCGCCTCCATCGTTCTCACCTTGTGTCCTGTACCCCCGCAAGCATAATAGCCCAAAAAGCAGGTGACGGCATATTATGAATGCACACGAAAAATGAATTTTTCACCCTTCAGCCAGGGCCCCTATTGGCCCCCCGCGGGGATAAAGTCCCGTATATTCCAGGCCCGCTTTCCGGACAGTGCCACGCAGTTGGCCAGAGCCCGGCAGGCCCGGGATGGCCAGATCGTCTTCTGGCAACCTTGGGACATGGAAATGACCCACACACCGCGGCGCCTGAAACACCCCATCGCCTGGGGTCATCAGCCCTTGGGGGATGTGGAATGGCCCCACTCCCTGGCCCGGTTCCCTTTCATGGTCGATCTGGCCTTCGGCTTTGCCAGAACAGGCCAGCCCCGGTATCGGGAGCAATGGGAACGCATTTTTCAGGATTACCGGCATGACCGCGCCAAAGGTCGCCCCTTCTGGGATCATTCCCTGGACACCGCCATCCGCTCCGTGCGCATCGTGCAAAGCTGGGACATCATGGTCCGTCACAGCCCCCGGGAACAGGCTCTCCAGCAGCAGGTCATCGCCGATCTGGAGGCCAGCCAGATCTTTCTCCTGTCTCGTCTGGGCTCTTCGGTGGGGAATTGGGAGTTCATCATCTGCAGCAGCCTACTGCTGGTGGCCGCTTATCTGGGTGCGGACGACCATGAACCCGCCCCGGCCGCCGCCCTGGCGCGTCTGGCGGAAATCAAGGAATCCGAAATCAACGCCGATGGTCTGGAGGTGGAATTCGCCCCCATGTATCAGGGGGTGATTATCCTTTTCCTGCTGGAGATGATGGCAGGCCGGCATGCCCGCGGACGCCCCACGCCCTCCCTGGTGCTGGAGATCCTGGATCTGCTGATGCCCGGCCTGAAGTCCCTTTGCCGGCCCGATGGCCGGGTGCCCGCCATTGGCGATTCCGATCCCATGCCCTTCACCTATCTGGAAAACCTGTGGCAGACCATCGCGGACCAAGACCAGCAGTCAGCACAACAAGCCCCGCAGGCCCCACAAACCCTGCGAGAGAACCAGCCTCCCTCCCCACCATCGACCGTGCACCTGAAGGCGACCAATGTCCTGATCATGAACCGCATCCTGGGCGACAACCTCTCCCAATTGGTTTTCGATGCGGCCGGTCTGCCTCCGGCCAGACGACGCTGGCATTCCCACGAGGATGACCTCCAGGTCCTGCTGTCCATGGCCGGCCGGCCGATCTGGATCGATCCCGGTCGCTTCACCTATACCCAGCACTTCAGACACAATCTCCCCGGCAGCACGAAGACCCTCTATCCGCAAGGTCGCTGGGGCTTCCTTTACCGGTTGACCGGGGCCAGGACCCGCGATCTGGTCCGCCGTGACTGGCGACGGCATTTCCAGTCCCGCGCCGTTCACAACGTCATGCATTGCCTGGATCCCGCCGGCCGCGAACGCCCCCTGACAGGAGGAGCCATCCAGCCTCTGCGCCACACCACAGCCAACGGCTTGCGCGTGGCCGCCACCTCGTTCCGGGATGAAGACGGGTACCAGCATTGCCGCTGGATCCTGGCAACCCGATCCCAGGTTCTGCTGCTGGACGGTGTACGATCTCCCGACCCCGCTCGCTGGGCCGGTCATTTTCTCTTTCCGGAAGACATCGATCTGGAAGATCGGGCGGGAGAGTTCATCATCGGAGACAAGGAACGGGGCCCCTTCCTTGTCCAGACATTCCGGGAAGTAGGAGCCGCCGGCCTGGGGGCCGGGATCATCCGGGGATGGTGTTCCCCCCAATACAACCTCAAGCGGCGCACCACGGTCCTGACCCTGCAATCTCCCCCGGTTCGCGAATGGGTGGTCGTGACCGTCCTGAGCCGCTGGCGGGGTCCCGAAGGGGCCTTGACGCCGCCGGACGCTTTTTTCGAGGGGGCGGACCTTGTCCTCGGCATCCCGAGCGCCGACCCGCCGGCGCAGGAAGGGGTCAGGGTCAGGGATTTCTGGGCCGCCACCGGAGTGGCCCGCCCCGTCGAGGCCACTGACTGAACTCCGGGTTCCGACCAGGGTTCCAACCAAAGGTTCACAGGGCTCAAACAGCGCGGGCGATTCCACAGGAAAGGGAATCGCCCGGCCACTTATGGAAAACCTCCGCTTATACGATCAGACGATCAGCAGTTTCAGGTAATCCCCAACATCCCCGCAGCCGTCGAAAGCCCAGGTGGCTTCGATGATGGCGTCCTGCCGCGCGGTGTCGATCACGCCCTCGCTGTTGGCGCGGAACTTGGCGATCAGTTCCTCGTCGCTCAGGGGGTTCAGGGGGCTGCCCTTGGCGTGGTCCACGGTCTCCACGAACTGCCGGCCATCGTTGGTGTCGATGGTGGCGATGGCCCGCTTGGTGCCGGGGAACATGGCGTCGATCTCGTCGTTGGCCACGACCTCGATCTTGCCCAGCAAATCGCGGATGCGCGGGTCGAAGAGCTTGGCGTCGCTGAAGCTGTTGGGGTACACGCCACCGTCGGCCGCCGCCGCCGCCAGGCAGTAGGGCAGGCTGTGGTCGGCCGTCTCCTTGGTCTGCGGATCGTACTTGCTGGGATCGCTCAGAATATCCGCGCCCCGCGCCGTGGTCTGGATATGGATCTTCTTCAGATCCTCCGCCACCAGTCCCTCTTTCTGCATGATGTTCAGCACCGCGCTCATGGGCTGGTGGGTCAGCGCCTCGGTGGGGAAGGCCTTGTAACCGCAGTCGGTGATCATGAACTTCTCACCCAGGCCCTCCAACAGAATCTCCGGCTTCAGCTCCACGTTGTGGATCACGTGCTGGAAGCCCTCCTTGCCCTCGATGACTTCCACCGGCCCTTCGTAACCCTCGCGGGCCATCAGCGCGGCCAGCACACCGGCCTGGGTGGCCAGCGGGTCGGCGGTGTTCTTCATGTTCGTCAGATGGCCGGCCACCACGCCGCCCAGAGTGAAGTGGCTGCTGCCGCTGATACCCGCCGCGGCCACCATCTGGTCCTGGTTCAGACCGTAAATGCGCCCGGCCACGAAGGGGCTGACGAACTGCGTCAAGGTGGCGTGATGCCAACCCACCTCACGCACGCCCGGGAAGCAGGCCAGGCACCAGCGCAGCTCCAGTTCGTAGGCGATCAGGATGGCGGCCAGGGTCTCGCGCCCATCCTTCTTCAGGGCCTCGGCGGGGCTGACGGCCCCGAAGATGATATCCGACGGGTGGCTGGGATCCTGCTCCCAGTAGATATCGTTGTAGTCCAGAGCCCGCACCAGCAGACTGTTCATCAAGGCCGCGTTGGCCGCGTTGGTGCGGTGGCCGTTGCCGATCAGCGTGGCCTCCGGCGCTCCTCCCAGCTTCTCGGTGAAACGGTACATGGCCGCCATGTCCTCGTTGTTCACGGCGGCCAGGGCACAGCCGACGCTGTCCAGCAGGAAACGCTTGGCCTCCTTGATGGAGGCGGCCGGAATGTCTTCGTACTTGAGGTTGATGGCGAAGTCGGCCATTTGGCGGGTAATGCTCATGAAAGTGCCTCTTTGTGGAAAAGGGTCGGGCGCCGGGCCCGGTTCAAGGTGATGGAATCCTCAGCACAAAATAACACCAGGTCCCGGCGACGTCCATGCCCGCCGGCGGGTACCGGCCCGTGACCGGCAAGATCGGTTCAGCGAGATCATTGCCGCCCCAAACCCGCTCATGTTATGATCATGGCCCATCAACCCCACAGGAAGGCTGTCGTCTCATGAAAAATTTCCCTCTCATCGCCCTCGTCACCCTCCTGTGGCTGTTGTCCCTGCCGGCCCAGGGCTCCCCTGCCGCCGACGCCGAGGAAACGGCCCCGCCCTCCTCGCCCCCCTACCAGAACGAGGTGCCCGACGACCCCTACGTCCGTTCTCCACGCGCGGACCACCCCCGTTCCCCGGCCAAGCGCTTCACTCGGGGTTCCTTCACGGCTGTGCAGGTGAACGTCGATGAGCTCGGGCAGAACATCGTCGGGGACGCGGCCAACGAGCCGTCCCTGGCCGTGGACCCCACCGATCCGGACAAGATGGTCATCGGCTGGCGGCAATTCGACACCATCGCCAGCAACTTCCGCCAGGCGGGCTACGCCTACACCACGGACGGTGGTCTGCATTGGGTATTTCCCGGGGTGATCGAGCCCGGCGTGTTCCGCTCCGACCCGGTGCTGGATTCGGACTCCCAGGGTACCATCTATTACAACAGCCTCACGGTCGAAGACGGCTACGACTTCGTATGCGACGTCTACCGGGCCCCCATGGCCGGCCAGCCCTGGGATGCCGGAACCGACGCCCGGGGCGGGGATAAGCAGTGGATGGTGATCGACAAGAGCGGGGGGCCCGGTGACGGGCATATCTACGCCTTCTGGACCAGCTACTGGAGCACCTGCTATCCCGGGTTCTTCACGCGCTCGGTCGATGGCGGCGACTTCTACCAGCCGTGCCTGGAGATTCCCGAAGACCCGTATTGGGGCACCCTGGCCGTCTCACCCGGCGAGGGATTCGACCTGGGCGGGGTCCTGTATGTCG
>PDQT01000074.1 GCA_002747875.1 bacterium DOLZORAL124_64_63 | reverse complement strand
CCCTGGGGAGGTGTGGAGATATTCGCCTCCGGAATGGTGCGCACCTCGTTGACCCGGTCCACGATCATGCCGATGGTCGAGTTGCCCAAGGTGATGACCACCACGCAGGTGCGGTCGTCGTATTCCACCTCGGGCAGGCCGAAGCGCAGGCGCACGCTGATCACCGGCACGACGTTGCCGCGCAGATTCATCATGCCCTTGACGAAATTCGGCACATCCGGCACCTCGGCAATATCCTGCAGGCCCACGATCTCCGTCACGTTCAGGATCTCGATACCGTAGTCCTGCCCGTCGATCCCGAAGGTCATGTAGCGATCCTTCTGGGAGTCCTCGTAGAAATCGTCGTCCAGGAGGTCGGCTTCCAGGGCTTCATCCAGCGTCTTCTTGTAGTCCAGTTCCTGTTTCACGTCGGTCCTCCGGTTTACTGGGATACCACGATTGCGGGAGCCGTGGCGGCATTGGCCAGGATGGTCGCCACATCCAGGATCAGACTGATGCGGCCGTCACCCAGGATGGTGCAGCCGCTGACACCGTGGGGTGAGCCCACGTACTCGCTGAGCCCCTTGACCACGGTCTGCTGCTGGCCCAGGATCTCATCCACGAAAAGGGCGGCGCCAACGCCATCGTTCTCGACAATCACCAGGATGCCCTCGTCCAGCTTGTCGAAGCTGGGCTCGATGCCGTACAGGTTGTGGATGCGCACCACGGGGATCATGTCATCGCGCAGCTTGACCACCTCCACACCATCGGGGGTGGTGGTGACCTGGTCCTTCCGGGGCCGGAAAGCCTCGCGGATGGACAGCAGCGGGATGTTGTAGGTGCTGCGCCCCACGCGCACGAGCATGCCCTCGATGATGGCCATGGTCAGGGGAATGCGCATGATGAACTGGCTGCCCTGGCCCAGGGTGCTCTTGATATCCACCCGGCCGTTGATCTTCTCGATGTTCTTCTTCACCACATCCATGCCCACGCCACGACCCGAGATCTCGGTCACCGAAGCGGCGGTGCTGAAGCCGGGCTCGAAAACCAGCTTGTAGACGTCCTCGTCCCGCAAGTCGCTGCCGTCGCCATCCACCAGCCCCTTCTCGATGGCCTTGCCCAGAATGACGTCACGCTTCATACCCCGGCCGTCATCGCTGACGGTGATCCAGACCTCGCCGCTTTCGTGGCGGGCCGCGATGGTCACGTTGCCCGCCTCGCTCTTCTCGGTATCGGCCCGTTCTTCGGGCGTTTCCAGGCCGTGATCGATGGCGTTGCGCACGATGTGCACCAGGGGATCGGAGATCATCTCGATGACGGTCTTGTCCACCTCCGTCTCCTCGCCCTGCAGATGCAGGTTCACCTTCTTGCCCGCCTTCAGCGCCGTGTCATGCACCAGGCGCACCATCTTCTTGAAGGTGCCGGCCAAGGGCACCATGCGCACGGACATGGCCACGTCCTGCAGATCGTTGGTGATGCGGCGCAGGTGATGAGAAGCCTTCTCCAGATTCTCGAATTCATGCCCCTCCAGATCCGGGTTGCGGGTGACCATCGCCTCGGCAATGACCAGCTCCCCCACCAGATTCATCAGGGTATCCAGCTTGGACAGATCCACCCGGATGCTGCCGCCCGACTTCTTCGCGACGCCGGCCGCGGGAGAGGCCTTCCGGGACGTCGGGGCATCCGCCGCCCGGGTTTCCTGCGCCGGGGTTTCCGTGGCTGGGGTTTCCGCGGCTGGGGTTTCCGCGGCCGGGGCCTTCTTCACCCGCGCCGGCGCCGGGCCGGATCGAGTCAGATCGGCCGCCGCTTCCGGCGCGGCCGTCCCAGACGCGGACCCCGCGCCTTTCTTCATGGTTGTCTTCATGGTCGCCAGGGGGATGAAGCCGGATTTCTTGGGCATATCCTCGCCTTTCCCTTGGTTCAGCAAAGCGTCCAGTTCACCGTGCAGCCTTTCCATGCCGGCCACATCGCATCCCTGATCTTCGGCCACCTCCACAACGGCCCCCCGCAACGTGTCCACCACGTTCAGGAAGGTGGTCAAAGCCTGCTCATCGGCCTTGATCTCACCATCCACAACCTTTTCCAGGGTGCTTTCCACCTTATGGGTCAGCTTTTCCAGATGGGAGTAACCCATGAATCCGGAGTTCCCCTTGAAGCTGTGCAGGCAGCGTAAGGCCTCGGCCAGGTCCACGGCTTCGTGCTCTCCATTGAGCGCCTCCAGAAGATCCTGCTCGGAAGCATCCAGCAGCTCTTCCGCTTCCTCCATGTACTTGGCGTGCATCTCCGGGGTGATGTTGATGCTGGGGAAGAAAGACGCTTCCGCCACGGGCGGGTCCGGAGTCACGGCGGGCTCGGGCTCGTTCTCGGCAGGCTGGGGCTCGTCAGGAGTCACCGGTGCGGCCTCAGGCTCGGGCGCCTCCGCCGCGGGTGACGTCTTGGCCGTGATGGAGGCCTGCAACTTCTGCACCATATCCACCACCTCGCCGGCGAAGGTGTCATCGCGACCGGACTCCACCAGATCGTCCATCACCTTGCGCAACAGATCGATGGTCTGCAGCAGCAGAGAGACGTCCGGCCCCTTCAGCTGGGCTTCCTGCTTGCGGAAGACATCCAGCAGGTTTTCCGCCTTGTGGGTCAGCTTGACAATCTCGTTCAGCTCCAGAAAACCGGCGCTGCCTTTCATGGAATGGAAGAGGCGGAAGATGCTGTTGATGGTTTCCAGATCCACCTGTCCGCTCTCGGTCGAGTTCTGCTCCAACTCCACGAGTTGGGGCTCGACCTCATCCATCATTTCTCCGCCTTCTTCAACGAATGCCGCAAAGATTTCCAGATCTCCATCATCGATCACAGTGGAACTCCCCATTGAGGTGGCTCGGTTACCGGCCCGGTGCACGGTTGTCCACCGGGGCAGGGTTTCATGGAGATGGGATCGGTCGGAATCAGGCCCGCTTGAAGAGTTTTTGGAGGAAGGACCATTCAGGCGGGAACGCCACATAGCCCGGCGGCCGTGGCGGCTCCTCCGGCGGAACAGTCCCCTCCGGGCGGGCCGAGGATGGGATCAGGCGCAAGGTCAGGGCAGAACCGTGACTTTCCGGACACTGCGCGCGCCCTGTATCTCCAGCGTGACCCAGTAGATACCGGCGGGGACATCGGCACCGTCCCCATCGCGCAGATCCCAGCCGAATTCGTTGAAATCGGGCTGAACAGGGT
>PDQT01000238.1 GCA_002747875.1 bacterium DOLZORAL124_64_63 | reverse complement strand
GACCTGCTTGTAGGCCAGCATCACCTGCAGCGCGGCGTTCAGATCCGCCAGGTGGAACCCCGCGAAACGCGACCCCGTCAGGGCACCCTCCATAAGCTGCAGATCCACCCGGTAGCTCAGGATGAACAGCACGTTCACGAGGATCAGAACCGACCACCGCACACGACGCCACTTCTTGGGCCCGGCGGCCACCTCGTGCCGCAAGACCATGAATTTCTTCATGGCCTCCTTGTCCCGTTTCCGGCTCATATCCGCGTGGAAGGCGGTGGCCTTCTTGGTGATCCTGGCCGGATCCGGCTTGGTGGGTTCCTTGCCCAGAAGCAGAGCCAGGGAGCGCGCCATGCCTCTCATGCGTGACCTCCCATTCTGTGTTCAAAGTCCACCTGGATAGCCGCCGGCTGAACCGGACAGACCATTTCGCAGGCTCCGCAGCCCACGCACCCTTCCAGGATCTCGGGCATGAAGGTGGCCTGGCCGTTCACATCATCCCCGGCTGTCAGTTGAATGGCGGAAGCGGGCGGGCACTGCAAAGGATTGCCCGCCGGCGGGTTTCCCGCCTCGCACTGCGCCAGGCGAATTTCGATGGGACAACGCTGCACGCACAGGTTGCAGACATCTTCGTCGAATTCGTGCTCGTTGAGGGCGATGGCATTCCAGCGGTCGATTTCATCGAAGCGCAGCTTGCCCGTGAAATCCGCGCCGCGCGCCAGCCCCTGGAACCCCAGCCCCTGGGCCGCCAGGCACTTGTCGGGGTGAACCATCTTGGCCACCCCCATCCTGGCCTCGTGGGGATAGTTGATATGGTGGGTCAGGGCCCCGGTGGGGCAGGCCAGCACACACTGCAAACCGTCACAACTGAAATCGCAGGCCTGATCACGGGCCGTGATGATGGGCGTGCCCATCCCCGCCCCGACGTTGATGTCGGCCAGATGGATGGCCTCCACCGGACAAACCTGAACGCACTGCCCGCACTTGATGCAGGCCGCCAGGAAATCCTCTTCCAGCAGGGCTCCCGGCGGACGCAAGCGTTTGGTCGCGCCGCGCACGGCCGGCACCAGGCCCAGAAGCGAAGCCCCCACCAGGCCGCCGGCCATGGCCAGGGTGCGCAGGAACTTGCGACGATCAGATCGGGTTCGTCGGCCCGTGGGACTTGTTTTCTTTTCCGTCATGACCGGTACGGGAGATCAGTTGTTACCGTGAGAATCACAGTCATGGATCACTCCCGCCGCCTCCTTCCTCATTCGGGGATGCTCATCCCGCAGCATCAACTTGGGCTCGGAAAAGGGCACCAGGCGCTCCAGAAAATCCAGGGTCTCCAGCAAAGGAGAACCCTTGAAGAACTGGGCATAGGAATTGTCCAGCCAGATACGATCCGAATAGACGTAGATCTCGTGCGGGGTATCCCCCACGCCGTCGCCATCCTGATCGAACCCTTTGTAATCGCTCCAGTAGTTCCCGTCCCACTGATGGCCCGTGGCCACGCCGCCACCGCCGACCACCACCTGCGTCAAATTGTCTGAAAAATCATTGGACTGGAAAATATTGTCGTGCCAGTCGTTCAGGAAACGCACGCCGAAGCCGCAGTAGGCGATGATGTTGTTCTTGAAGCTGTTGAAGGTGTCGGGCTGGAAAGGAGAGACATCGATGTACAAACCGCTGGCGCAGTACAGCACCTCGTTGTTCTCGATGGTCAGGTCGCTGGTTTCCTTGAAGCCAATGCCCACGCCCGTGGGCCCGGCCGCGTGCAGGACATGGTTGTTCCGCACGACGATGCCGTCGCTGTACATCAGGAAGATGCCCACCGCGTTGTTGTAGTACCAGTTGTCCTCCACCACGTTGTACTGCGAGTACATGAAGTGCAGAGAGTAGCGGCTACCCGTCAGGATGTTGCCGCGGATGTCGTTGTCCCGCGAATACCAGACCACCATGTCACGCATGTCGTGGCACTCGTTGTCGTGGATCTTGTTGTTGAAGCTGTACCAGAGACGCACGGCATCGCCGCGTTGCCCCAGGTCCATATCCTTGGAGTAGATGGTGTTGGCCCGCACGATATTGTTGTTGGACTGCTGCAGGTCCACACCGAAGAGACAGTCGTCGATGTAGCAGTTGCGGACCACGTTGAAGTTGCCCCGGACCTGCACACCGGAATCGATGTCGTTGTGCAAGGCACCGGAATTGCGCAGGTGCAGGTTCTTGAGGGTGGCACCATCGGTCTGTAGCACCACCACGCTGCCTTCGCCGCCGGCATCGATGGTCACCAGCCCGCGCCCGTCAATGGTGATGGGAGATTCCACGATGATCGGACCGGCATACACGCCGGGCTCCGGAACGAGGGTCCCGTTCACCGGCGTCCGGTCCACCAGTTCCTGCAGAGAGGGGCGTTCCGCCGCCGTCACCGGGGACGGCAGCGGAACCATCAGCCACAGGGCCAGGGCCAGGATCAGCCCCCGCATCGGGTCAAATCTCGTCAGGGTCGTCATTTTCAGACGGCTTCCTGCGCAGCAGCGCGGAAACCAGCAACAAAGCCGAGAACAGCACCATCAACCAGAACCCATACTCGGGATAAGAGTTGGTGGTGAACTGCGCCACCTTGCCCTGACCGAAGGCCGTGGGCATGAACGCCTTGAGGGTGAACGCGCCCATGTCGTTCATGTTATGGCCGTACCACCACAACCAGACCGCATACTCGATGGCGAAGAACACGGGCAGACCCGCCGGGATCAGCACCAGCAGCCAGTTCCAGAAGCCCTCGGGCTTCCGCGCGAAAACCACCAGCACGATCATGATCACGATCAGCCCCCAGAACACGACAGCACCCGCGGTACGGATCTTGGCCACCATCGGTTTGAGCACTTCAGGATCCCGGAAGTACTTGCCCAGGCTCTTCTGGTAATGCCAGGCCAGGACCTGCGACCCACTGCCCGTCCAGTCGGCCAGGCTGTTGTCCTGGTCCGCCCTGTACTGCAGGTACGCATCCTTCAGGTAGGCGATGTTCTTTTCCTTGCCCTTTTCCAGTACAGGCAAACCGTGCTTGATCTCCGGCTCCGCGGCAGGCGCGGGAGCCGCCTCTTCCTCGGCGGGCTCCTCATCCAAAGCGGCGCGCAGGCGGGCAATCAAAGCATCGCCGGCAGACTCCGCTTGCTGGGTATCTTCCTCGGCATCCATCTCCTCAGAGGTCTCACCCAGGACGGTGATACGGCCTTCCAGATAGCGCTCGCTATGCAGTTTCAGCCCGTTGGCGCCGTAATAGGCCATGCCCATCCAGATGGCCAGCCCCGAAAAGCCCACAAGCATGATGATCATGCGGATCTTGGGCCTCACACAGGCAAAGGCCACCAACATGACGGCCACCAGCGTCACCAGAAAGAGGGAGAAGAACAGCTCCACCGGACCACCCGAAGCGATGGGGTACATGCCCACGTAGTGGTTGATGGTGTCCATCTCATGGACGCAGTCGAGGGCCTCGTCCTCCGTGATCTCCGTCTTGGCCTGCTTCACGCAGCCATTGAAGACACCGTTGACGTGGAAAAGGATCCGGACCCCATCGGGAAACGCTTCTTCGGGGTAGTTCGGAGCTTCCAGGGACACCCACCAGATGGGGGCGTTATAGATGGGATACAGCAGGGCCACAGCGACCAGCACCAAGACACTGCTGATGATCTGTTTCTGGGACATGGACTTCATTAACCCGCCTTCCTTAGCTAATCGAAATCCGGATTCGTCCAATCCGCGGAGGGGGCCAGCCTCTCCTTGGGCACGGGAATCCGAGACACGTAGTTGACAACGTCGATCATGTCGTCGTTGGTGAAGTTCTCAATCTGCTTGACCATGTCCGGGTTGGCGTTACGGCGTTTGCCGTCACGAATCCACTCGAACTGACGCAGCATGTACTCGTAGTGCTGGCCCTGGATGAGGGGGTAGAATTTTTCCTTGTTGCCCTCCCCCATGGCACCATGGCATTGCACGCAATTTTCCTTGTACAGCTTCTGGCCGTGCAGGAAGCGCTCGCTGCCCTCCTCATGGGGTCCCTTGCCGTTTTCCGGGTTCATGGGTAGCTGCTCGATGTAGGCGGCAACGTCCAACACCGATTGCGGGCCTCCGATAGAGCGGGGCAGGGCGAAAGGGTACATGGTGGGATTGTCGCGATTCAAAGCACGGATATCAGCCAACTGCTTGATGGCCACTTCCTTGTGCTGGCCGGCCAGCTGCGGGAAGGTGCCATCCTTGGTGCCCCAGCCTTCCAGAAGATGGCAAGCGGCGCATACCTCGTACACGTCTCGACCATTTTCCAAATCCGGGACCAGTTGCAGGGCTTCATCTTTTTCGCCACCTTCTTCATTCCAGGCCATGGCGGATACGGCCACCATGGCAAAGACCAGAAGGGTGGTCGTGAATACTGTCCATTGCTTGCTCATGTCATCTCCTTTGCAAGGCCCCTGGCAACAATTTTGGAAATAACCAGAGAGGCCGGATCAATCGATCTACCGCGGCATGGAGTGGATATACTCCGCCAGCTGCTTGATTTCGTCTTCGTTGACCAGATGCATGATACCCTGCATACCCTTCACAGCCATGCTGTTGGCGCGGGCACCGCTCTTGATGTCCGTCATCTGCTGGATCGCGTATTCAGGTGTGAGGCCGGCGATCCTCGGGTATTCCGGCAAGATCGGCGACACGCCGTCCTTACCGTGGCAGCCCCAGCAGGTCTTGGTCTGGAACAGCTTCCCGCCCGGAGATTCCGGATCCGGATTCCCCAGACCAATGGGCGCGCCATCACCCAATTCGTTGGCGATAAAGTCCGCCAGGATCGCGAATTCTTCTTCGGTGACACCCTGCACCAAGGCCTTCATAGCGGCCGTCTGGCCATTGTGCCGTCCCCCACTCTGGATATCTTTCATCTGCTGCAAAGCGTATTCATAACCCTGCCGCGCAATCACGGGATAGGACGGTAGAATGGAGTTGATGCCGTCTTCTCCATGACAGGTGTGGCAAGACTTGTCCCGGAACAACTGGGCTCCCGGCGAAAGTTCCACCACCACTTCGGTACCCGCTTCCTCGGCCACGATTCCGTGCCGTTCCCGCGCCTTGGCGATACGTTCATCCCGGTCATCGCAGACGCAGGAAGCCACCCCCAGCAGCACCACCAACAACAAGGCCAGTTTCAGGACCCTCGGGCAATCGATCATGAGCAAACCCTTCAATTCGGTTTTCATTTGTTCCGTGCCGGGCCCCAAACTGTGGGGCCCGGCCCATGTGATAAGGAGACCTGTGATCAGAACATCACTGCTCCATCATCAGCTTACTTGATCTTCTTGGCGCCGTTCTCATCCAGGTGGGTCTTGGCGCGCAGACCAAGGTCCGCCGTCTTGACCTGGTACTGCCACCACTGGTTGGCCCAGAGCATGGCGTTCTGCCAGTCCTTCTTGGCCGCGGCGGCTTCCGCCTTCTTGCGGCTGTCGTCGGCAAAGCCCAGCTGGTCCGTGGCGTCTTCCACCAGACCGACCACGGTCGGGAAATCCTTGTAGTTTCGGCTGGTGATATAGCCCACCACCATGTCGATGACTTCCTGGGTCTCCAGGTTGGTCTTCACCTGCTTGTTGTAGTCGGCCTCGGTGTACTTGTGGCCCACATGCTCCAGAGTAGCCTTGGCCTTGTAGCCCTTGGGCTGGACCAGGAGGTAGCCCTGCATCTCCAAGTGCAAGGCGGAGCAGAACTCGGTGCAGTAGTACGGGTAAACGCCGGGCTCTTCCACCGTGAACGTCGTGCTGGCGGTCTTGCCGGGCTCCACGGAGAGCTGCACGTTCTGGCCGTACATGGCAAAGCCGTGCACCTCGTCCTCGGCGCGCTCCAGGTTGGTCAGGTGAATGCTGACCACGTCCCCCTCGGTGACCTCGATGATCTCGGGAGTGATGTGGGAGCGGATGAGGGTACCGTACACGTCCACCTTGTTGCCGTCGCGCTCGACACGCTCACGGCCGGCGCGGGCCTTGTAGGGGCTGCGCTGGTCGGCCCGGCTGTTCCAACCACTCTTGTAGCGAACGGCGGGAGCCAGCTTGTCGGCTCGGATGGCGGCGGCGTAGTGAGGCTCTCCCAGAGGCAGCGGCATGTCGTAGATCAGAGACATCTTGTCGCCGCGGATGTCGATCAGCTGATGATTCTGGGGATGCAGGGGGCCCACGGGGTTGAAGCGGTCGATGGACAGCTTGTTCAGGGCCACCAGGTACTTGCCGTCAGGATGCTTCGTGTCACCCTCCATGGCCATCAGGTGGCCAACGTTGTAGTGGATGGGGATGGTGTCCAGCACCTTGCCGGTCCGGTAATTCCATTTGGTGATTTGGCTATCCACGTAGATGGACGTGTAGACCACGCCGTCCTCGGAATCAAACTGGTTGTGCAGGGGGCCCAGGCCCACGTTCACGGACTTGTCCAGAGCGGCTTCCAGGCTAATGATGGGAATGCCGTAGGGATCGGTGCTCTCGAAGTTCTCATTCTTGATGGCCTTCATGATCTTGTCGAAGCTGTACACCCAGGCATGGCTGTCCAGCTTGCCGGCCACGATGATGCTCTTGCCGTCAGGCGTGACGTCCACACCGTGGGGGCTCTTGGGCTCGGGCACCAGGAAGAGCAACCCCTCATCGATGGCCTGCTCGATGGGAATCAGGTAATGACCGTTAACCTTCTTGACCTTTCCGGCCTTGACCAGCTCGGCGGCCTTCTTCCAGTTGGTCACGTGCAGGAAGTCGGTGTCTTTGGAGGAGCAACCGGCCTCGAAGGGCGGGCGACCGCGCTCGATACCGCCGACATAGCGCTCGGAGCAGAAGGAGTTGGTGAAGCCCCAGCCGTAGCTCGGGCCCTTACCGGCGTCGGAAAGATCCTGGCTGTAAGGCGGGAACTCCAAGGTGAAGGTCTGGGCCGGGTCGATGCGGCCCTTCTCCATGTCGAATTTCCAGTAAGTCAAGCCACCGCGATACTTCTCGTTGAATTCCTCGAGGGGGACGAAGTCGGTGCTGTAGGGAGCCGCGTACTGGCTGGCTTCCATGATGTATTCGGTGTTGGGGGTGACGAAGCAGCCACCATGGTCGCTCTTGAAGAACGGGTTGACCACGATCTGCTTGGTCTCGAAATCATGCAGATCCACCACGGCCAACCGGGCGTTGGCCTTGTCGTTGATGAAGACGAATTTGCCGTCGTAATCGCCATCGACCTCGGAGAACGCGGGGTGGTGGGTATCACCGTAGAGGATGTCCTTGCCACGCACCTTGCCCATCGCCAGGACCTTCTTCGACTCGTCATCGAAACCGTAGCCCTGCCAGGGTTCGGGAGTGAAGACAGCCACGTACTTGAGGATACGCATGGAAGGGATGCCGTAAAAAATGAGCTGGCCACTCTGGCCGCCCGAGGCGCAGACGATATACTCATCGCGGCCGCCGGTGGGGGTATACGTCTTGGCCGCAGCGAGCACATCCTTCTCCGTCAGCCCTCTTTCCTTCATCACTTCCTGCAAGGTCTGGGCTTGCGCCACTGCGCCAATGATGAAGCTGCACAGCAAAACGCCCAGAAACAGCCTTTTCTGGATCCGCATTACGCTCTCCTCTTCGGGGTTTGGGCCGGAAGAACCATCCTTCCAACCAGGTCCACGCCTTCTTGATTTCCACAGCGCCGGTAGGTTCTACAAGCCATCCACATCGTGAGTCCATGAACCTGCCCAATTCAGGCCGGTGGCGAACAATGGACCAAAAACACGGGTGGCCAAGTCTACCGGCTAACAGTACTCCTAAAATCAGACAAAGTCATCTTGTTTTTGTTTTTTTTTACGTAAATCCCACCATTTATATAGGCTTACGTTCACCGGCACTAAGAATGGGGAAAAAAAGCCCCGAAGAATATCCATTCTCCAGGGCTCGATCAACAGGCGCGCTGTCAAAGCTAGAGCGGGTAAGGATCGCCCCCCTCGGGAATCTCGGCAAAGTTCTCCGCGGTAGGCGGAGAGGAAACCCGCCACTCCAGCGTGCTGGCCCGCCAGGGGTTGTCCGGGGTCCCCTGCCGGGGCCGGGACAGGCTGGCCACCAGATTGGCGGCGCAGGAAATAAGCCCCACCAACATGATATCCATACCCAGGGTGCTGAACTTCTGCAACGCCAGCAACTCCACCGGAATCACCGGCAGAGCCGGCGCCAGCCCCTTGGTCCCCAGGATGATCTGCGGGAAGAAAGCCAGATTCAGGCCCACGGTAAACAGGATGCCGCTCAGGCGTCCCCAAACCTGGTTGTAGGTACGCCCCGTGATCTTGGGCCACCAGAAATGCAGCCCCGCCAGGAACGCGGTGATGACCCCGCCCATCAGCAGATAATGCACAAAGGCCGTGCGGAAAATGGTCTGGTTCAGGTAGTGCCCCAGAGAGGGGTTGCTCAGGAAAAGCCCCAGCACACTCCCCACGCCCACGTTCAGCAGGAAGGCCAGCACATAGGTGGTGGGCGTCGCGCAGGCGATGGCCCCCTTGTGCATGGTGGCCAGCCAGCTGTAGGTGATGATGGCCAGCGGAACGATGGCCCCCAAGCCGATGATGGCGAACGCGAAGGTGACGACATCCGCCTCGCCCAAGCCCACCAAGTGCATGCCCCAACTGCTGAACCCCACGGTCAGCAGCATGACCAGCGCCACGACCATGACCCGGTATCCCGTCAGGCCCTTGCGACTGATGCCGACGATGACATCGGTCAGCAGGCCCACCGCCGGAATCAGCGAGAAGAACACCAGCGGCGTCACCGTGAAGTAGAAGTAGCGGTACCAGTCCAGAGGGTTGTTGCCGTTGCTGAACATACCCCGGCCGGTGGCCACGGCCCCCGCCAGGTACAGGATGATGATCCCGAAGACCATGCCGGCAAAGACCAGCACATAACCTGTCAGGTACAGGCTCCAGCTGAAGATGGGCATCTGGAAGAAGCCCATGCCCGGCGCCCGCCTCTGGTGCACCGTGACGATGAAGTTCAAACCCGTGGCCACCCAGCCGGCCGCCACGAAGAACAACCCGAAGGCCATGAAGGCGAAAGAGCCCCCGTCGATCAGGGTGTAGGGATTGTGGAATTGCCAGGTGGTCCCCACGGGGTAGAGCATCAGGCTGACCAGAACCAAGAGCGAGCCCACCACGTACCAGCGCAGGGAGCAGCGGGCCAGGGTCGGCAGGGCCAGGTTGCGCGCGCCCAGTTGCAGCGGCAGCAAGAAATTGCCCAGCGCGGCGGGGATCAGTGGCACCACCACCAGGAAGGCCATGATCACGCCGTGGTAGGTCAACATGCGGCTCATGGTGCCGGCATCCACCCCCGCGCCGCTGCCGATCCGCAGCTTGTAATAAACGGCCTCGATGCCGCCCAGCAGGAAGAGCACCATGGCCCAGCCCAGGAACATGAAACCGATCCGCTTGTGGTCCCGGGAATTGACCCAGGAGCCCAGCCCGCCACCATCGAGATAGCTGTTTTCCCGATGGCTGTTATCCCGGGCAGATGTCGTCAGCTCAGTCATCTCTAGTTTCCTCCCTGGGCGTCGGCGTACTGGGAAATGCTTTTCAGCCAGGCGGTGATGGCTTCGATTTCCTTATCGCCCAGAATTCCTTCGTAGGGGGTCATGACCGGTTCGTAGCCTTCGATGATCGAGGCGTTCGGGGTCAGAATCGATTCCTTCACGTAGGCGTCGTCCACGGTGACCATGATGCCTTCCTTGGTCGGGAAGGTGTTGCCGTAGACATCCTTGAGTGACGGTCCGACCACCCTGGTGCCGTCGAGGGAATGGCAAGCCTTGCAACCGTGGCGGTTGTAAAGCAGTTCACCCACCTCTTCAGGGGTGCGGCCGGCAAAGATATCCACCGCGGCGGCCAGCCACTTGTCGTAAGCATCTTTATGCATGGAGATCATGGCGGTCTGCATCTCCGCATAGCCGGGGCCAGAGAAGATGTTGCTGCGCAAGCTGAAGGTGTCCGTCAGGCCGGGCTCAAACCAGGTGGTCGTGGTCTGCCCCGGCAAGATGGCCTTGTTCACGCGAAGGGCCGGAATGGTCAACGAGTGGACCACATCACTGGAGGTCATGTTCAACTGGACAGGCTCCCCGGTGGCCACCACCAATGTGTCTGTCACGTGACCATTGCCGTAGGTGAATTCCCAGTTCCACTGGCTGGCTTTGACATCAATCTGCGCCGCGCCCAGCGGAGCCACCGAACGGTCTACAAAACCGCAGAAATCCGCCGTGAAGCCAAAGGTCACCAGCCCCACACCGGCCAAAACCCAGGCCCCCAGCAGCAGGGGATTGGGTGGCCCTGCGGTAGCGCCCACCTCGTCTTCGCCCTTCCGGTGGAACCGGGCCACGAAGATGATGGCCAGCCCCACCACCAGGACCACGGCCACCACGGCGGCGAAGTAGACATTGAAGAAGGCGTCATCGACCCCGATGGTGTGGTAGGAAGCCTCCGGTGGGAACCAGGCCGACATCTTGCCGGCGCCCAGGAAGTTTGTTGCTCCACTCAAGATCATGTTTCCTTTCGGGCCGCCCCCCGGGAAGGCGCGGCTGGACTTTCAACTATTGCGAATTCTCTGCGGGCCGCGCTGCGGGCACCGAGGCGTTCAGCTTCTGGATCAGCAGTTCCTTGGCCCGCTCCATGGGCAGCCCCACCACACCGTTTTCCTTGTCCACCCAGCGGTAGCCCTGATCCAGCTTGTCGCGCTGCTCGGCCAGGGCCAGGGCCACGGTTTCCAGCTGGGGCGCGTCGCTGACCTTGGCCGTCCTTTCGGTCGCCATCATCTTCATATAGCCGCCCTGCAGGAAGAGGGAAACGGCGTACAGGAAGAGCACGACGGCCCCCACACCCAGCACGACGCCCAGGGTGTCGAACCCCGACCTGCTGTCTCTCTTTGTCTTCGCATCCTCGGCCATGGCCATTATCCACTCCTGTCAGGTTCTCAGGGGTTCTCGAAGCGCAGGGAAGCCGGCAGGCGCGGATCCTTGACCGGTACCAGCTTGTGGCCCATGGCCAGGCGTACGATACCGGCCAGCCAGATGCCGCCCACACCGAAGAAGCCCAGAATTTCCATGGGACCAATGACGAAACTTTCGCTGAACTCCGGCATGACCACCCAGTAGAGATTGATCCACTGGGCAACGATGATCCACACGGCCCAGAAGGCCAGCAGCGGCCGTTGCCGCTTGGTGAAGCGCGAGACCAACCCGGCAAAGGGCAGCATGAAAGTGCAGAACAGGGTAACCAACCCGACCCAGCCCCAGCCGTTCTCACTGCGGACCAGGAACCAGACGGTTTCCTCAGGAATGTTGCCGTACCAGTAGAGCATGTACTGGCTGAAGGCGATGTAACCCCAGAAGAAGGTGAAGGCGAACATGGCCTTGCCGTAGTCGTGCAGGTGCTCGGCGGAGATGATGCCCGTCAGCCGTCCGGTGCGCTGCAATCCCAGCGTGAACAGCGTCATCACGGCAAAGAACGAAACGAAGCCACCCGCCCAGTAGTACACGCCGAACATGGTGCTGAACCAGATGGGATCCAGGCTCATGAGCAGATCCATGCTGGCGCCGGCAATGGACAGGGCGCAGATCATGATGCCGAATCCGCTGAAATTTTCCAGCCTGCCCGTCAGACTCAGATCTCCCGTCTCGTCCTGCTTGGCGCTGGTCTTCCAGTAAAACCAGCTGTAGCCCGTCCAGATCACGAAATAGATGACCAAGCGGATGACGAAGGCATTCGTGTTCAGATAACCCAGCTTGTGGGCCAGGGCGTGGCTGGCCGCGACCTCAGGATCGGCCCAACCGTAAATTTTGCCCGCGAAGACAATGACCGGAATGGCCAGCAGGGCCATCAGCGGCAGCACCGCCGCCGTCACCTCGACCAGGCGCCGCATGACGATGTGCCAGCTGGCCTTGGTCACGTACATGATGGGGATGAAGATCAGCGCCCCCAGCGAGATGGCCAGGAAGAACGCGAAGTTCGTCAGGTAGGCGAACCCGAAGTGGCGCATGCCGTCACCCTCGGCCATGCCCAGCGCCACGGTCGCGATGAGTCCCAACAAGCCGATGGCCCCGCTGATGGCGAACAGCTTGGGGCCCAGTCCGTCCAGGGTGATCTTCGTGTCTTCCACACGAGGAGCGTGATGATGAGCCAATGCAATCTCCCAGGCTTGACCGGCGCCGTGGCCGGCCCTGAATCCAGCGTTCTGTTCCTAGTTGCCGTTCGGCGCCGCGTTCACCAGCGCCGCGCGTTCGGCAGCGGGCACGTCGGCCATGGTCGCGGCACGGGCCAACTGTAGCGCGCGCACGTAGGCGACAATGGCCCAGCGATCCTGGACCGGAATCTGAGAACCATAGGACGGCATGCTGCGAATGCCGTTCTTGATCGTGTTGTAAAGGTGTCCCACGGGGCGTTCCACCACGGTCTGGCTGCCCAGGTCCGTCGGCGGGGTCCAGGTGCCCTCCGCCAGGGACGCCGCGCGCGCGTGCACCAGACCGTTCCCGTCACCGCTCAGGCCGTGGCAGGGCGCGCAGTAGATGTTGAACCGTTCCTCACCTCGGTCGATCAAAGGACGGTCCACCGTCACGGGAAAGGTCTCCACGAAGAGCGAATCCCCCTGCACCCGGCCATGGTCCAGGAGATCGTCGGTCCAGGCCTGCCCCCGGGCCACGGTGCCGTCCACCGGCTTGCGCATGGCCATGTCGTTATCGAAGAAGGGGTTCTGGCTCTGGGGCTTGAAATAGTACTGGTTGTCCATGTCGTAGACGACCTGAATCCGCGTCTGATCCCGCATGCGGGTGGCGCGGGCCTTGTAGACCAGACCCATGGGGATCAGGCTGAGGGCGACCAGGAAAAGCAGGAAATAGATAATCGGGCGCGGCATCGCTCAGTCCTCCGAACTTTCGGTAATTTCTTCCACACCCGAACCTCCCAGCCGGCCCAGGAACTCCCGGGTCTTTTCCAACTGGAATTTGGGATCCGTGGCCTCCACCACGATGAAGAAGCGGTCCTGGGTCGCGCGCCGGAAGCTCCGGCTCTTGAACAAGGGGTGATAAAGCTGCGGCAGGCCGTTCAGCGTCCACATCCCGAAGAAGGCCGCGAAAGCGCTCAGCAGCACCGTCAACTCGAACATGATGGGGATGTTCGCGGGCAACCCGAACAGGGGCTTGCCCGAGATGAGGAAAGGATAGTCCACGGCGTTCATCCACCACTGCATGAGGGTGGCCAGGCTCAGCCCCGTCAGGCCGCCGCCCAGCACGATGAACGGCAACCGGGTCCCGCGAATGCCCATGGCCTGATCCAGGCCGTGCACCGGGAACGGCGTGTGCGCGTCCCAGCGGGTGAAGCCCTCGTCCCGGCAACGGGTGGCCGCAGCCATCAACGACTTCACGTCACTGAATTCCGTCATCAGCCCGTAGAGGGTTTCGGTTTTGGTCTCGGCGGCCATCAGTGGCTTCCTCCTTTGGCGTCGCTTTCAGACACCGCGTGGGCGTCGGCGATGGGCATGACGGATTTGAGCTCCGCCATGGCGATCATGGGCAGGAACCGCACGAAGAGCAGCACCAGGGTGAAAAAGAGACCGAAGCTGCCCAGGAAGGTCAGGATGTCCACGATGGTGGGGTTGTAGTAGTCCCAGCTCGAGGGCAGGAAGTCGCGGCTCAGGGAGGTGACGGTGATCACGAAACGCTCGAACCACATGCCGATGTTCACGAAGATGTACATGATCCACATGATCGGGATGCTGGTACGGATTTTCTTGGACCAGAAAAGCTGCGGCGTGATCACGTTGCAGGTCACCATGATCCAGTAGGCCCAGGCGTACGGCCCGAAGGCGCGGTTCACGAAGGCGAAGCTTTCGTAGGGATTGCCGCCGTACCAGGCGATGAAGAATTCCGTGGCGTAGGCGAAGCCCACCATGGAGCCGGTGGCCAGGATGATCTTGTTCATGTTCTCCAGGTGATGGAGAGTGATGATCTCCTTGAGGCCGAACCACTGCCGCGCCGGAATCAGGATGGTCCCCACCATGGCGAAACCGCTGAACACGGCACCGGCCACGAAATAGGGCGGGAAGATGGTGGTGTGCCAGCCGGGCAACTGGCTGGTGGCGAAGTCGAAGGACACCACCGAGTGCACCGAGAGCACCAGGGGCGTGGCCAGCCCCGCCAGCAGCAGGTAGGCCTTTTCATAACGATGCCAGTGCCGGTTGCTGCCGATCCAGCCCATGGCCAGGATACCGTAGACGACCTGCTGGACCCGGCCCTTGGCCCGATCCCGCAGGGTGGCGATATCCGGCACCATACCCATGTACCAGAAGAGCAGCGACACCGTGGCGTAGGTGCCCACGGCGAACACGTCCCACAGCAGCGGGCTGCGGAAATTGGGCCACATGGCCTGGTAGTTGGGGATGGGGAAGAGCCAGTACACGACCCACACACGACCCACATGGATCCCCGGGAAGATACCCGCGCAGATCACCGCGAAAATGGTCATGGCCTCGGCAAAGCGGTTGATACTGGTCCGCCACCCCTGCCGCAACAGATAAAGGATGGCCGAGATCAACGTACCGGCGTGGCCGATACCCACCCAGAACACGAAGTTCACGATGGCCCAGCCCCAGTTCACCGGACTGTTCAGCCCCCAGACCCCCACACCCGTCAGGAACAGGTAGGCAATCATCAGGAAGAGAACGCCCGTCAGGCTGGCCGTGAAGGCCAGCGCCACAAACCAAGCCCGGGGCGTCTTGCGTTCCAGAACGATATCCGAGACGGCCCCGGTCACCGTGGTGAAATCATGATCCCCAAGGACCAATGGCGCGGGTTTGCGCGGGTCATCGATCGTGTTGTTCAGAGGGTCGTGGACCGACTGTTTCATGCTTCAGGCTCCAGTTCCTTGTGAACTCACCGTGTTCAATGCTCATCGTGAGCACCGGCGGCGCCGCCGTGCCCATGCTCATTGTCGTGCCCTGCCCCGTGCCCATCTCCGTGGTCATCGTGACCTCCGTGGCCCCCGTGGTCGCTCGCGGCGGGCGGGGTGATGGCGGGATTCGGGTTGCGGATGCGCGCCATATAGAAGGTGCGCGGTTTGATGTTCAGGAAACCCAGCAGATCATAGCTGCGGTTGTTCTCGCGCAGCTTGCTGACCCGGCTCTCGGGATCGTGCAGATCGCCGAAGGTGATGGCCTGGGTCGAGCAGGCCTCCGCGCAGGCGGGCACGATGTCCCCGTCCTGGATCTCGCGCCCCTCCACCCGGGCCTGCACCCGGGCCTTCTCGATACGCTGGTTGCAGTAGGAACACTTCTCCATCACACCGCGGGCGCGCACCGTCACCTCGGGGTTCAGCACCAGACGCTGCACGTCGGTCAGATCCTCGAAATTGTTGAACCAGTTGAACCGCCGCACCTTGTAGGGGCAGTTGTTAGCGCAGTAGCGCGTGCCCACGCAGCGGTTATAGACCATGGCGTTGAGGCCTTCCTTGGAGTGCATGGTGGCCGCCACGGGGCAAACCTGCTCGCAAGGCGCCAGCTCACACTGGACGCAACCCACGGGCTGCTGGCTGACGGTGGGGTTATCCATGTCGCCCAGGAAGTAGCGGTCCATACGCAACCAGCTCATCTCCCGGCCGCGAGCCACCTCGTCCTTGCCCACCACCGCCACGTTGTTCTCCGCCTGGCAGCTGATGACACACGCGTTGCAGCCGTTGCAGACGTTCAGGTCGATGGCCATGCCCCAGCGGTGCCCGTCGTACTCGTGCTCGGTCCAGAGGGACTTCAGCGGCGGGTGGTGGATGCCCAGATGGTCGACGAATTCGGGATGCTTGCGGTAATCGTCCAGGGTGCCCTCGCGCACCAGGCCCGGCACGCGGTCCTGGATGGCGTTGGCGCCGGCTTCGTCGATGGCGTGGTGGTCCTGGGTGGTGGCCAGCAGATAATGCCGGCCCAGCGGCGTGGCCTTGGCTCCCACCGCGGTGCTGCGGTGGTCCCAGGTGCGCAGGACGTTCACGTTGAAGCCCGCGCCCTTGCCGATGCGACCGG
>PDQT01000239.1 GCA_002747875.1 bacterium DOLZORAL124_64_63 | reverse complement strand
TGGCGTTTCAGCACCGAGCACAAGCTGGTGGCCCAGCTCAGCCAGAACATGAACTTCGTCATGGATCTGACGGTGCAGGAATTCCTGGCCTTGCATGCGGAGAGCCGTTTGGCCACCGATCCCCAGGAGAAGATCCAGCGCATCTGGAACTGGGCCAACGAACTGGCGGGCGAGCCCTTCGGCCGGGACACGCCGGTCACCAGCCTGTCCGGGGGGCAGTCGCGGGCCCTGATGATCGCCGACACCGCGGTGCTGAGCGCCAGCCCGGTGGTGCTCATCGACGAGATCGAGAACGCGGGCATCGACCGCCAGCAGGCCCTGAACATTCTCATCCGTCAGGAGAAGATCGTGCTCATGGCGACGCACGATCCCATCCTGGCCCTGATGGGCGACCGGCGGGTGATCATCAACGGCGGGGCCATGGTGGATGTGATCGAGCCCAGCGACAAGGAGAGGGCCAACCTGGATGAGTTGCGCGCCATCGACGCGCGGATGATGGGCTTGCGGGAGCGGTTGCGCATGGGGGAACGGCTGGACGAGGTGTGACGGCGATCCGGTGAGGAAAACGGAAAAACTCCCGCAACGGGGCAGGAGTTTTTTCGTGATTTTTTTTAGTATTTATCTCTCTTGGTTTTTTTCCTTGCCCGCCGGGGTGTTTACCCAATAATCGTAAGTGATCCTCGTTTTCCCAGCCTGGAACAGCTTTTGCCATTCTCCGGATACGACGGTACATCAACCACCGACTCGCGGTCGCTGAACAGCCGGTTGCCGGGCCCCCGGGAGCCGCGCGCGACGGTGCCGCGACCGCCTGTCGCATCGGGCCGGAGGCCTTTCTAGGAGCCGGCCGGATGATGTCTCGAAACCAACGGATGGAGACCGACTCTTGGCTCTCAGACACCCCGTGGCCCTGGTCGGGGCCGGCGTATTCGCCCATAACGTGTGCAAGGTGCTGGAGGCCGGGGGCGTGCCCGTCTCGTTTTTTGTAGATGAAATAAAAACAGGGTCTTATATGGGCAGGCCCGTGATCTCGGCAAGAGACCTGGACGCCCCTCGGGCGGCGGAAACCGCGCGCTTCGTGGTGGCCATCAGCGTTGCGGAATACCGCCGCGCGGCGGTGGAGCGGTTGCTGGCCGCGGGGGTGGCGCGCGACCGCATCATGCCCCTGACGGACGACCATGTTCTGCCCATCCTGGGCCTGGTGTTCCAGGAGTTCGGCGACGAGGCGGCGGCTTTTTTCGTGTCGGACGGCTGCCGGTCGGTTTTCGACCTGGAGCGGCGGTTTTTTGGCGATGGCTGGCAAGCGGCCGTCCAGGCGTTGGATCCCGACCTGCCCACCATCGCCTTCTGTTTCTTCGGCCGGGGCGGGGGATTCCGTCGCCATCTGCAGGGCTTCATTCCCGGTTTGCGGGGCAAGGCGAATCTGCTGGCCCTGATGGACGAGAAGCTGGCCGGCGAAGATTACGGCATTCCCGAACTCTACATGGGGCCGGACACCGCGGCCCGCCCCGGGGACTGGGGCGTGCCCCGTATCGACCTCTGCATCACCGCCCACTTCCTGCCCTGCACGCCGCCGGACCGGCCCAAGTTGAACGTGCTGCACACCAGCTTCGATTTCATCCTGGAAGCCGAATGGATTCTGGACCGCCTGGAGACCGCCGACCCCCATTACATCTTCACCTCCACCCGCGCCACCTACGAATGGATGCGGGATCTGATCACGCGCCGGTCCCTGCAGAACCGCGTCTGCCTCATCCCCGGGGGTTACACGCGGCTGGATCGGAACCTGGAAGAGGCCAAGGCTTATGGCGGCCCGGTGGACAGCATCATCTACGCGCCGACTCTGAGCCTGAACGCCGTCCGGCACCATGAACTGACCTACTCGGCGCCCCATGCGGTGGCCATGTTGAGCGCCCTGCACGAGGCCTTCGAGGATCTGGAGATCGTCTTCCGTCCCCACCCCAACGACATGGCCCTGCTGCAGGCGGGCCGGGACGATGAACTGGCCCAGCCCTTCCTGGACGCCCTGGCCCTGTGCGAGCGGCTGCCGCGCCTGAAGCTGGACGCGGGCAAGACCCGCTACATGGAAAGCTACAACCGGGCCCATCTGATGATCTCGGACACGTCTTCCACCGCCTACACCTACGCCCTGAGCACGCTGCGCCCGGTGGTCTTCTTCTCGCCGCGGGACCGCGAGGTGCGGGAAATTTTCTCGCGCGACAGCTTCTTCATCCGCGACCGGCAGAGGGTGGGGGCCGTGGCGGAATCGGTGCCGCAGATGGTCAGCCAGGCGCGGACCATGCTGACCGAGGCCCCGCGCTGGCGGGAGCGCATCGCCGCCTACCGCGCTGAGGTCTGCTTCCACATGGGCGAAACCGACCACTATTTCCAGGAGAGCCTGGCCGACATCCTGGCCGAGCGCCGCAACCCGGATTGGCTGCACCTGAACTGGGAGGAGAGCGGGGAATGAAAGGCACGGTCTACTGGGTCACGGGGCTGGCGGGGGCGGGCAAGACGACCCTGGCCACGCTGCTGGTCGATCGCCTGCGCGCCGCCGGCCGTTGGGTGATCTTCCTGGACGGCGACCGGATGCGCGCGGTCTTCGGCGACGGCATGGGCCACAGCCCCGCCGAGCGCCGGCGGCTGGCCGGGCAGTACGGCCGTCTGTGCCGGCTGCTGGCCGAGCAGGGCGCCACCGTGGTGTGCGCCACCATCAGCATGTTCCACGAGGTCCGGCAGTGGAACCGGGAGAACATCGCGCGCTACTGCGAGGTGTATGTCCGGGTGCCGCTGGAGATCCTGGAACTGCGTGACCAGAAAGGGCTTTACGCGGCCGCCCGCCGCGGTGAAGCGGAGAACGTGCTGGGGGTCAACGCCCCCTTTGAGGAACCCCAGCGTCCTGATATCATGATCGACAACGACGGAGCCCGGACTCCTGAAGCCGTCCTGGACGACCTCTGGAACCGGATCGAACAATGGAGTGAGCGATGAAAACCCAGTGGGATTATACCGACCTGGCCGAGGCCTACCTGAAGCGTCCGCAGTACTCCGACGAGGCCATCGACGGCTTCCTTTCCCTGACCGGCTGCGTCCCGGGCGCCGCCGTGTGCGACGTGGGGGCCGGGGTGGCGCACCTGACGTTGAAGCTGGCCGACCGCGGCTTCAAGGTGACCGCCGTCGAGCCCAACGACGCCATGCGTGAGCGCGGCATCCGGCAGACCGCCGGGCTGCCGGACGTGCGCTGGTTCGAGGGCACCGGCGAGCGGACGGGGCAGGCATCCGGCGCCTTCGACATGGTGACCTTCGGCTCGTCCTTCAACGTGACCGATCGTCAGCGGGCCCTGCGGGAGACGAAGCGTCTGCTCAAGCCCCGGGGCTGGTTCGCGGCCATGTGGAACCATCGTGATCTGGAGGATCCGGTGCAGGCGGCCATCGAAGGCATCATCAAGCAGGCCATCCCCGATTACGGCTACGGCACCCGGCGGGAAGACCAGAGCGCGGTCATTGCCGAGAGCGGCCTGTTCGAAGAGGCCCACCGCATCGAAGGCGGCGTCGTCCACACCCAGACCGTGGCCGAGATGGTGGAGGCCTGGCGTTCGCACGCCACCCTGCACCGCCAGGCGGGCGACCGTTTCCCCGGCATCATCGAGAGCATCGAGCGGATGCTGAAGGACCTCGGGCGCGAGACCATCGACATTCCCTACACCACCCGGCTCTGGGCGGCCCGGTTGCGTTAGCAGAGGAGCGCTGGCATGAAGGTCCAGTTCGGCACCAAGGCGGAAACTCTGGAAAGGCTGGCCGGCAAGGTCACCACGGGCCGGGTGTTGCCGCAGCTGCGGTTCACCGTGGCCCGCTGGCGCCGGGATGCCGACGGCATCCTGGCCGACCTGGCGGCCACGCCCTGGGGCGCCGATCCGGTGATCGTGCGCAGCAGCGGTCTGGGCGAGGACACGGACAGCGAATCTCTGGCCGGGCATTTCTGTTCGGTTCTGGACGTGCGCGGCGAGCCGGCCCTCAGGCAGGCCGTGGAGAAGGTGGCCGCCTCCTTCGGCCAGGATGCCGCGGCCGACCAGATCTTCATCCAGCCCATGGTGGGCCAGGTGGCCTTGGCCGGGGTGGCCTTCACCCGGGATCCGCGGGGCGGGGGGCATTACGACGTCATCAACTTCGATGAATCCGGCAGCACCGACGCGGTGACCTCGGGGCGCAGCAATGATGTGCGCACCCTTTATCTGGAGAAGAGGGGAGGTGGCCCGCAGGCGGAACGCTTCGCGGGTCTTGTCCGCCTGCTGCGCGAGCTGGAGGATTTGCTGGGCAACGATGCCCTGGATGTGGAGTTCGCCCTGGCCGGGGATCGCTGGCATCTGCTGCAGGTGCGCCCGTTGGTCGTGCCCGCGGACGGCGCCATGGATGCCGCCGAACAACGGCGCACCCTGGACCGGGTCCGGGCCAAGGTGGCCCAGCTGAGCAAGCCGCACCCTTACCTGCACGGCACCCGCTCGGTGTTCGGGATCATGCCGGACTGGAACCCCGCCGAGATCATCGGCGTGCGCCCGCGTCCCCTGGCCCTTTCCACCTACAAGGAGCTGGTGACCGACAGCGTCTGGGCCTACCAGCGCAACAACTACGGCTATCTGAATCTGCGCAGCTTCCCGTTGCTGGTCAGTCTGGCGGGCCTGCCCTACATCGACGTGCGGGTCAGCTTCAACAGCTTCATCCCCGCCGACGTGCCCGAAGAGCTGGCCGAACGCCTGGTGAACCACTACATCGACCGCCTGGTGGAGAAGCCGCAGAAGCACGACAAGGTGGAGTTCGAGGTCATCTACTCCTGCTACACCATGGATCTGGATCAGCGCTTGCGGAAGCTGCGCGACGCGGGTTTCAACGCCGACGATTGCCGCACCCTGAGCGACAGCCTGCGCCGTCTGACCAACCGCATCGTGCACAAGGACGGGCTCTGGAAGACGGATATCGAGAAGATCTCCAAGCTGCGGGAGCGGCAGGAGATCATCGCCGGCAGCGGTCTGCCCGCCATCGAGGCCATCTACTGGTTGCTGGAAGACTGCAAACGCTACGGGACCCTGCCCTTCGCGGGGCTGGCCCGGGCGGGGTTCATCGCCGTGCAGATGCTGCATTCCCTGGTGGAGACGGGCGTCTTGCGGCGGGGCGACTTCGACAATTTCATGGCTTCTCTGGAAACGGTCAGCTCCAAGATGGCCCGGGATCTGCGCCGGCTCAGCCGTGAAGAATTCCTGCGGCGTTACGGCCACCTGCGGCCCGGAACCTACGATCTGACCAGCCGGCGCTACGACGAGGAACCCGATCGTTATTTCCGGTGGGATGCCGCCGGCAGCGGCGCGCCCACCGCCAGCCAGGAGGACCGGCGGGGGGCGAGTCCGGAATTCTCCCTCAGCATGGCCCAGATGAACCGCCTGGAAGACATGCTGGCCGAGCACCGCATCGAGCACGGCGTCCTCAGCCTGTTCAACTTCATCAAAGGCGCCATCGAGGGCCGCGAGTTCGCCAAGTTCGTCTTCACCCGGAGCCTGAGCGAGGCCCTGCGCCTGTTCGGCGAGCTGGGGGCCGAGCACGGTTTCAGCCGGGAGGACATGAGCTTTGCCGACATCGAGGTGGTGGGCAGGCTGTACGGGGGCTGCGGCGATGTGCGGGAGGTTCTGGCCGGCAGCATCGCCGAGGGCCGCCGACGCTTCGCCGCCGCGCGCCAGATCAACCTGCCGCCGCTGATCACGTCGCCCGACGACGTGGACGGCTTTGCCATGCCCGTCAACGAACCCAACTTCGTGACCCTGGGCGCGGCCAGCGGGCGGGTGGTGCGGGCCACCGACGACGCTTCCGAACTGGCGGGCGCCATCCTGATGATCCCCAGCGCCGATCCCGGTTTCGACTGGATCTTCGCCCACGGGGTGGCGGGCTTCATCACCATGTTCGGTGGGGTCAACAGCCACATGGCCATCCGCGCCGCGGAGCTGGGCATCCCCGCGGTCATCGGCGCGGGGGAAAGCCTGTACCGGACCTGGGCCGCGGCCGAGGTTCTGGAAATCGATTGCGCCCAGGCCCGGGTCAGCGTCCTGCGATGAGGGCGCGCGTCTGGCTGACCCAGCGGGTGGAGGTCATCGCGGACCGCGATGAGCGGCGGGATGCCCTGGACCGGCGCTGGATCGCCTTCGTGGACGCCTGCGGGGCGGTGGCGGTGCCGGTGCCCAACGATGCCGCCTGGGTCGAGACCATGTGGGCGGAAGATCCGCCGGCAGCCGTGCTCCTGACCGGAGGCAACAGCTTGGTCAGTTGCGGCGGAGACGCCCCGGAGAGGGATGCGGTGGAGAACCTGCTGCTGGATCTCTGCGCCCGGGACGGCGTCCCGGTGCTGGGCGTGTGCCGGGGGATGCAGGTCATCATGGCAAGGCACGGGGCGCGGCTGGTGCCGGTGACGGGGCATGTGGCTCCGCGCCAGACCATCGACATCGCCGGCGTGCCGGCCACGGTGAACAGCTACCACGATTTCGGTGCCCATGAGGTACCCGCGGGGCTGGAAGCCTGGGCCAGGGCGCGGGATGGCGTCATCAAGGCGGTGCGCGTGCCGGGCGCTTCCGTGGTGGGCATCATGTGGCATCCGGAACGGATGGATCCCTTCCGTCGGCAGGACAGGGAATTGTTGCGGGAATTGCTGGGAAACGGAGAAACGACGTGAGCGCCAAGACAAGGGGCATCATCCTGGCCGCCGGACGCGGCAGCCGCATGGGCGGGCTGACCAGTGATCGGCCCAAGTGCATGACCGTCCTGGGCGGGCGCACCCTGCTGGACCGTCAGCTGGACGCCCTGGCGGGGGCCGGTATCGCCGACCGCGCCATCGTGCGGGGCTATCAGGGCGCGACCTTCGCCGCCCCGGTCACCTATTTCGAGAACCCCCGCTGGTCGGAAACCAACATGGTGGCTTCCCTGGCGTGCGCCGCGGACTGGTTGCAGGCCGCGCCCTGCGTCATCAGCTACTCGGACATCGTCTACGGCGTGGACAGCGTGCGCCGGTTGCTGGCCTGTGACGGCGACATCGCCATCACTTTCGATCCCCATTGGCGCGACCTGTGGGAGCTGCGCTTCGACGACCCCTTGTCCGACGCCGAATCCTTCCGCCGCGCCCCCGACGGGCGACTGCTGGAGATCGGGGCCCGCTGCGCGCGCCTGGAGGATATCCAGGGGCAGTACATGGGATTGCTGCGCTTCTCGCCCGCGGGCTGGTTGCAGGTCCGCGCCTTGCTGGATGACCTGGGACCCGCCGGCGTGGACGCCCTGGACATGACCTCCCTGCTGCGGAAGCTGCTGGCTAGGGATGTGCGCGTCGACACCGTGCCCATCGCCGAACCCTGGTACGAGGTGGACAGCGAGAGCGACCTTCGTCTGTACGAAGAGAAGTTCTTTTCCGCGGAGGCCGGCTCATGAGCACGGCCGGGTCTCTGATCACCGTGGCCGTCACCGTCCACGACGGGCGCCGGTTCCTGCGGGAGGCCTTGGGCAGCGCCCTGGCCCAGACCCATGAGCAGTTGGAAGTCCTGGTTTACGATGACGCCAGCAACGATGGCAGCGCCGAGCTGGCCGAAGGGCTGGGCGATCCCCGGGTGCGGGTTCTGCGCGGCCGTCGGAACGTGGGCGTGGGGGCGGCCCGGCAGATACTGAAGACCGAGGCCCGGGGCGACCACATCGTCTGGCTGGACGCGGACGACGTCATGGAACCCCGCCGCCTGGAGATCCTGCTGGCGGAGGCCCGCCTCAGCGGCGCGGACATCGTCATCGACACAAGCGTGCTCATGGACGAGGACGGCCGGGTGCTGTCCGGGTGCCGGCGGGTACCCGACCACGTGGCCGACGATCCCCATTTCACGCGGCTTTTCGAGCGGAACCGGATGAACCCCCACCCGCTGGTTTCCCGGCGCTGTTTCGCGGTCATCGACTTCGATCCCGGTCTGCGGGTTTCCGAAGACTACGATTTCTGGTTGAAGGCCTCCTACGCGGGTTTCCGTTTCCGGCGGGTGGAGCAGGCTCTGCACCGTTACCGTCTGACCGGCGGCAGCCTGAGCAGCCATCCCCGGCCGGCCCGGGAGGCGGTCAAAAAGATCTTCGGGCGTTATTCGGTGGAGGCGTTGAAGGACCTGTACCGGCGGCGGGGTTTTGCGGAGGAATCGGTGCGGGGGATGGCCTGCGTTCAGCATATCTTCCGTGAAAATTTCACGGCGGCCCTGGCCGAAGCCCGGCGACCCTGGGCGCGGGACCCGGCCTGGGATCCCGATTTCTATCGCGGCACGCTGGAGCTCCAGTGCGGCGATCCGGAAGAGGCCGGCCGGTGCCTGCGGCGGCATCTGGACCACACTCCCGCGTCGCCGGCGGGCTGGAACAACCTGGGGGTGTACCTCAGACGGCGGGGACAGGACCCGGATGAGGCTTGGCGGCAAGCCAGAAAACTCTTTCCCGGCTACCATGACGTGGCGGACAATCTACGCGGTCGGGAAACCCTGACCCTGACCCAGCTCGCGGCGAAACGTCATCGTTGAGGTGTCATCGTTGACTGAAAGGAAAGACCGTGCCGGACAAGGTCATCATCGTATCGGGAGCCACCAGCGGCATCGGGCTGGCCTGTGTGCGGTCCCTGCAGGAGGCCGGCTACCGGATCCACGGATTCGGCCGGACGGCGGACAAGGCCCGGGCGGTGGCCGCGGAAACGGGTGCCGAGATCAGGGCCCTGGACATCAGGGATGAAGACGGTCTGGCCGCTTTCGTCCGGAATGTGGAGGAATCCGCCGGGCGTATCGACGGACTGGTGAACGCCGCCGGTGTGATGCGGATGGAGCGCTCTCACCGGGTGGCCCGACAGGACTATCAGGAGCAGATGGAGGTCCTTTTCGGAGGCACCTTCCGTTTGACCCAGCTGATCTTGCCCTCGCTGCTGAAGCAGAAACAGGGGCTGGTGGTGAACATGGGATCGGTCAGCGGGCGGCGACCGGCCCCCGGGCACGCGGTGTACGGAGCGGCCAAGGCCGCGGTGGAACACCTGACCCGATCCCTGGCCGCGGAGTACGCCCCCAAGGGCATCCGCTTCCTGGCCGTCAGCCCCGGACCGGTGGCCACGGATCTGCTGGACAGCATGACCCTGCAGATGCTGGGCAAGAAGATTCCCCTGGGCCGGCTGGGCCGGCCCGAGGAAGTGGCTTCGTTGGTGGCCTACCTCTTTTCCGAGGGGGCCCGATTCATGACCGGCTCGGTCCTTGCCTGCGACGGCGGGGCCGGGCTTTGAACCTTGGGGGAACCATGCCAGACCTGGATGCCGTGCTCAAGACGCTCTTCCTGGATGTTTTCGAGATCGACGCCGAAGAGTATTCCGATGATCTGACCTACGAGGACACCCCGGATTGGGATTCTTTGGGCCACATGAAGATGGTGGCGGCCCTGACGGAGGAATTCGCGGTCGATTTCGATATCGAAGAGGTGATGGCCATGGAATCGGTGGCCCATATCAAGCGGATCGTGGCGGGAAAGCTGGCCTCATGAATTTCGCCGACGCCATCCTGCGGAATCCCGCGGCCGATGAGAAGACCGCCCTGTTCACCCAGCAAGGCGATCTGAGCCATGGCCGGCTGCGCGCCCGGGCCCTGGACGTGGCGGCCACCTTGCGGGGCGCCGGTCTGCGGCCGGGCGACCGGGTCTTGCTGGCGGGGGAATCGTCGTCATTCTGGGTGCAGTGCTACCTGGGCATCGGGCTGGCCGGTGGTGTGGCCGTTCCGGTGGCGGTGCCCGTCGATCCCGCCTACCTGGCCACCATGGTGGCGGAGACCGGCGCCCGGCTGGCCTGCCTGCAGGCCCGCTGGCTGAAACGGTTGGCCGGGTCCCTGACCGGTGTGGAAACGGTGCTGTGCGACGCCCGGGTTCCCGGGCTGGAGATGGCGATCCTCACCGCCGACGATTTCGTGAGCGGCGCGGGCTTCTCTGTCCAGGAGGTGGGGGCCGACGATTTGGCCGCCATCATGTTCACCTCCGGTTCCACCGCCGAACCGCGCGGGGTCATGGTCAGCCATGGGAACATCTTGGCCAATACCACCGACATCATCGACGCCCTGGATATCGGCCCGGAGGACCGCGTCATGGCGGTCCTGCCCTTCCACTACTGCTTCGGGACGTCCCTGCTGCACACCCACTTGCTGGCGGGCGCCTCCCTGGTCATCGACAACCGTTTCCTGTTTCCGGAGAAGGTGCTGCAGAACATGGCGGCCTCCCGCTGCACCACCCTGGCCGGGGTGCCCAGCACCTACCAAATCCTTCTGCGCCGCAGCAACCTCAAGAAAATGGCGTTCCCCCATCTGCGGAAGCTGCAGCAGGCCGGCGGCAAGCTGGCCGACAACTTCATCGCCGAACTGGAAGAAAGCCTGCCCGGTGTGGACCTTTACGTGATGTACGGGCAGACCGAGGCCACCGCCCGGCTCAGCTGTATCAGCCCCCGGGAGCGGCACGCCCATCCGGGCAGCGTCGGCCGGGGCCTGGCCCATACGCGTCTTGAGGTGCGGGATGAAGACGGCGGCCTGGCGCCCGTCGGCACGGTGGGCGAGATCGTGGCCACGGGGCCCAGCATCACCCAGGGCTACTGGCGGAACCCGGAAGCCACCGCTCGCATCTTCGGGAACGGCGGGTTGCACACCGGCGATCTGGCCTGGATGGATGAAGACGGCTTTCTGTACATCGTCGACCGGGCCCGTGATTTCCTCAAATGCGGGGGCAAGCGGGTCAGCTGCCGCCAGATCGAGGAGGTGGCGCTGATGTTCGAGGGCATGGCCGAATGCGCCGTGGTGGGCGTGCCGGACATGGTGCTGGGCGAAGCGGTGTGCCTTTACGCCGTCCATGAAAGGGGCGCCGAAGCCGCCGACGATCTGCGGAAGCACTGCGAAAAGAATCTGGACCGTACCCTGCACCCCAAGCGGGTGGTCTTCCTGGACGATCTGCCCCGCAACAAGTCGGGCAAGCCCGACAAACAGGCCCTCAAGAAGAGGGCGGCCAGGGAAATCGAGGCAGAGGCATGACCGCTGGACGTGGCTCGGACACCGATCTGGACACCGGCCTGGAGGCGTTGCTGGGCGGCGCGATGTACGGACGCGCGCACGCCGAGAAGAAAGAGATTCTGCTGCCCCTGCTGTGGGCCGGCGCCCGCCGCTGCGCGGAGACTTTACCGCCCCTGGCCGACTACTGGCGTCAGATGGGGTTCACCCAGGAGGAGCCCGCCGATTACACGGGGCTGCCTTATCTGCCGGTTTCCCTGTTCAAGGAATTCGACCTGGCCACCGTCCCGCCGGACGAGGTGGCGCGCACCCTGCTTTCCAGCACCACCACCGGAGCCAGCCCCAGCCGCATTCCCCTGGACAAGATCACCGGCAAGCTGCAGGCCCGCGCCCTGGCCGCCACCCTGAAAGACACCCTGGGGGGCCACCGCCGCCCCTTCCTGGTGCTGGATATTCCGGAGATCAACAAGCCGGGTGAGGAACTGACGGCCCGGGGCGCCGCCGTGCGCGGCATCATGCCCTTCGCCTCGGAGACGGTGTACGCCCTGCGTCAGACCCAGGGGGGCTTTGCCCTGGATCTGCCGGCGATCGACGATTTCTTCGCCCGGCACCGCGACGCGGACGTGTTGCTGTTCGGCTTCACCTACCTGGTCTGGACCGAATTCGTCCGCCGATTGCGCGCGGCGGGCCGGACCTTCGCCCACCCCCGGCTGACCCTTCTGCACAGCGGAGGCTGGAAGAAGCTGACCGACCAGAGCGTCACCCGTGAGGTCTTCGCCGATGGGGTGGCCGCGGTCCTGGGCTGCGACGCGGCGCGGGTGCGCGATTTCTACGGCATGGTGGA
>PDQT01000266.1 GCA_002747875.1 bacterium DOLZORAL124_64_63 | reverse complement strand
TAGTCCCGCTCGTTGTCCGCGGGAATGACCAGGTGCTTGCAACCGGAACGCAGGGCGGCCACGGCCTTCTCCGGCAGGCCGCCGATGGGCAACACATGACCGCGCAGGGTGACCTCGCCGGTCATGGCCACATCCTTGCGCACGGGCACCCCCCGCAACAACGAGACCATGGCCGTGGCCATGGCGATGCCCGCGCTGGGCCCATCCTTGGGGATGCCCCCTTCAGGCACATGGATGTGCACCTGGTTCTCCTGGAACCAGTCCCCGCTCATCTCGCGGCAAAGACCGCGGGCGTAGCTGAGGGCCGTCTCGGCGGATTCCTTCATCACGTCCTTCAGGTTGCCGGTGATGGTCACCTTGCCGGAGCCGGGCACGGCGGCCACCTCGATCTCCAGGATCTCGCCGCCGGACATGGTCCAGGCCAGCCCCACCACCACGCCGATCTCCGGTTCCCGCTCCACCAGGCGGCGGCGGAATTTGGGCGTGCCCAGATATTTCTGCACGCCGGCGGCGGTCACGGCTCCGGGGAACTTGTCTTTCTCGCTCTTGATCTTGGCCACCTTGCGGCAGATGCCGGCGATCTCCCGCTCCAGATTGCGCACCCCCGCCTCGCGGGTGTAGTGGTCGATCAGCTCCTGGAAGGCGCTCTTTTTGAAGCCGCCTTCCCAGCCCTTCACGCCATGGCGCGCCATCTGTCGCGGGGCCAGGAAATGCTCGGCGATCTGCAACTTTTCGTGCTCCAGATAGCCGGGGATGCGGATGATCTCCATGCGGTCCTCGAGGGCCGGCGGAATGGTGTGCAGGCTGTTGGCGGTGGTGATGAACATGACGTTGCTCAGGTCGAAATCCACCTCCAGGTAATGATCGCTGAAGGCGGAGTTCTGCTCCGGGTCCAGAACTTCCAGCAGGGCCGAGGCCGGATCGCCGCGGAAGTCGTTGCCCATCTTGTCGATCTCGTCCAGCAGGAAGACCGGGTTGCGGGTGCCGGCCTTGCGCAGGCTTTCGATGATGCGGCCGGGCTTGGAGCCGATATAGGTGCGGCGGTGGCCGCGGATCTCGGCCTCGTCGTGCACGCCGCCCAGGCTGATGCGCACGAATTTGCGGTTCATGCTCTCGGCGATGCTGCGGCCCAGGCTGGTCTTGCCCACGCCCGGAGGGCCCACCAGGCACAGAATGGTGCCCTGCATGGTCTTCGTCAGGCGGTACACGGCCAGGAATTCCAGGATGCGTTCCTTGACCTTTTCCAGGCCGTAGTGATCGGCATCCAGACGCGCGCGCACCTTCACCGTGTCGATGCGGTCGCGGCTCTTCTTCTTCCAGGGCAAGCTCAGCAAGGTGTCCAGATAGGTGCGCACCACCGAGGCCTCGGGGCTCATGGGCGACATGCGATCCAGGCGCGCGATCTCCCGGCGGGCGATCTCCGTCGCCTCGGCATTCATGGCGCTTTCGTCCACCTTGCGGGAATACTCTTCGATTTCGCCGTCCTCGTCCTGGGTGTAGCCCAGTTCCTTGCGGATGGCGCGCAGCTGCTCGTTGAGATAGAAATCCCGCTGGTTCTTGTGCAGGGCGCTCTGGACCTCCTGGTCGATCTTCAACTCCACCTGCATGATTTCCAGCTCACCGGCCAGAACATGGTTGATGCGGCGCAGGCGCTCCTTCAGGCAGGGCTCGCTCAGCAGTTCCTGCTTCACCGGCACCTTGCCCACGATGTAGGCGCTGATGCTGTCGGCCATACGGCCGATCTCGTCCATGTTCAGGACCGACAGGAGGACCTCGTCGGGCAGGCGCTTGTTCAGGCGCACGTATTCCTTGAAGCGCTCCTTGATGCTGCGGCCGAGGGCCTCGGTTTCCGTATCGGTGCGGACATCCTCACGCACCGGCCGAGCCAGGACCTCGTGGTGCGTCTCCTGGACCAGGACGTGGTCCAGATGCACCCGGGCCATGCCCTCCACCAGAATTTTGAGGGTCTCATCCGGCGTACGGATGATCTGCAGGACCCTGACGACGGTGCCGTGGGAATAGATCTCGTCTTCCGCGGGGTCATCGATATCGGCCTCCAGCTGGGCCGCCACGCACAGGTATTTGCCCTGCTCCATGGCCGACTCCACGGCCGCCACGGAGCGGCTGCGTCCCACCAGCAGGGGGGTGACCATGTACGGAAAGACCACCACGTCCCGCAGCGGCAGCAGCGGCAAACGGCCCGGCAAAAGAATATCCTCGTCCTCGCGCTCGATGATGAAATCAGGGGTGTTCATTTTTTCTCAGATGCCCTCTCTCAAAAACCAAGCGGACTTCCCGCAGGAGGTCCGCCAGATGGTGTCGACCGGCCGGTATCTCACCGGGCCCGGGTCACGCTTCCTTGATGTCGTCAGACTCGTGTCCGTGGATGATGGTCGGACTCAGGCCGTCTTCGACGGTTGCGCGGGTCACAATGACTTCGCGCACGTCCTCCATGCCGGGGATCTCGAACATGGTCTCGCACATGATGCCTTCCAGGATGCTGCGCAGCCCGCGAGCACCGGTCTTGCGCTCGATGGCCATATTCGCGATGGCCTCCAGGGCCGCCGGCTCGAAGGTGAGCTTCACATCCTCCATATCCAGCAACTTCTGGTACTGCTTGGTCAGGGCGTTGCGGGGTTCTTGCAGGATGCGCACCATGGCATCCCGATCCAGCTCGTGCATGTAGGTGACAACGGGCAAACGACCGATCAGCTCCGGGATGAGACCGAACTTCATCAGGTCCTGGCTTTCGACCAGGCCCAGGAACTCGTCCCGCTCCTCGGAGATGTTGAATTCTTCCGTGCGGCCGAAACCCAGCACGTTGCGCCCCACGCGGCGTTCGATAATTTTTTCCAGCCCCTGGAAGGCCCCGCCACAGATGAACAGGATGTTCTTGGTGTTCACCTCCAGGTACTTCTGCTGGGGGTGCTTGCGTCCGCCCTGGGGCGGCACGTTGGCCACGGTTCCCTCCAGGATCTTCAGCAGAGCCTGCTGCACGCCCTCGCCGGAAACGTCCCGGGTGATGGAAGGATTGCCGCTCTTGCGCCCGATCTTGTCGATCTCGTCCACATAGACGATGCCCTGCTCCGCCGCCGGGATGTTGTAATCCGCGGCCTGCAGCAGGCGCACGAGAATGTTCTCCACGTCCTCGCCCACGTAGCCGGCCTCCGTCAGGGCCGTGGCGTCGGCGATGGCGAAGGGCACGTTCAGGAAACGCGCCAAGGTCTGGGCCAGCAGGGTCTTGCCCGTGCCCGTGTTGCCCAACAGCAGGATGTTGCTCTTGTCGATCTCCACCCCGTCGCTGGTCTTCTTCTGGTGGATGCGCTTGTAGTGGTTGTAGACGGCCACCGCCAGGGAGACCTTGGCCTCGTCCTGGCCGATGACGAACTGATCCAGGTAGTCCCGGATTTCCTGGGGTTTGGGGAAGGACGGCGGAGCCAGGGTGGCCTCGTCCAGCAACTCCCCTTCCAGGATATCGTTGCACAGCTTGATGCACTCGCTGCAGATGTACACACTGGAGGGACCGGCGACCAGCTTGGCCACCTCGTCCTGCCCGCGAGCGCAGAAGGAGCACTTGATCATTTGGGGGCTGCCGTTCTGACGACGCTTCATGAATCCTCCGGTGTGGACCCGGCGGCCTCCACCAAGGAAGCCGCCGGCAAAATTCTAACGACGCTCGGAGCGAGAAGTTCCCGCCGGCGTGTTGGCTCGGCTATTTTTTATCGTCCTTCTTGTCATCCTCGACATCGGTCCGGCTCTGGATGACCTTGTCCACCAAGCCGTAAGCCAGGGCTTCTTCGGCCGACATGAAGAAGTCACGGTCGCTGTCCTGGGCTATTTTGTCGTGGGTCTGGCCCGTGTGCAGGGCGAGGATGTCGTACAGCTTGTCTCGGATCTTAAGGATTTCCTTGGTATAGATCTCCAGCATGCTGGCCTGACCCTGGCTACCGCCCAGGGGCTGATGGATCATCACCCGCGAGTTGGTCAACGCCGAGCGTTTGCCGGCGGCACCAGCGGCCAGGAGCACCGCGCCCATGCTGGCGGCCTGCCCCATGCAGATGGTGACCACATCATTACTAATGTATTGGATCGTGTCGTAGATGGCAAGACCTGCCGTGACGCTGCCGCCGGGACTGTTGATGTACAGATAGATGTCCCGTTCGGGATCCTCGGCCTGCAGGAACAGCAACTGGGCAATGACCAGATTGGCGATGTTGTCGTCCACGGGGGTGCCCAGGAAAATGATCCTGTCCTTGAGCAGCCGCGAATAGATATCGAAAGCCCGTTCTCCGTGACTGGACTGATC
>PDQT01000224.1 GCA_002747875.1 bacterium DOLZORAL124_64_63 | reverse complement strand
GGTGGATGTGGGCGTCGACGGCCACCAGGTGCCGGCCGCCCCGGCCACCTTCCACCCCTCCGCTCCCATTGTGACGCAATCCGGCCAAACTCCCTCCGAGCCCTACGACGGCCAGGAAACCGTGGTGCGGATCACGGCCCTCAGCCACAGCGCCATCAGCGGCGTCACCTTCTTCTATAGCGTGGACGGCGGCGGCTACACCGATGTGAGCGGCTCCGTCGATGGCGACGACTACGTGGCCACCCTGCCCGCCCAGAGCGAAGGCGCCGTCGTCAATTGGTACGCCACGGTGCAGAACGTCGCCGGCGGCGAGACCCTGTATCCCGCCAACGCTCCGGTCCAGGTGAACAGCTACACCGTGGGCGCGGTGCCCCCGCCGGGATCCGGGGCCGTCAAGCTGCTGATCACCGAGGTGAGCGTGGATCCCGTCGAGGCCGAGTTCATCGAGATCCACAATCCCCAGAACTTCGAGGTGAACCTCAGCGACTACTACCTGACGGACGCCATCTACTATTCCAGCTACGGCAACCAGCTGTACTGGCAGATCGCCTGGGCCGAGGTGGACCGGTCGGCCGTGGGGGGCGGTTTCTACAACGACTTCACCGCCCGCTTCCCCGACGGTTACGTCATCCCCGCGGGGGCGACCATCACCATCGCCATCCGGGGCAGCGACAACTTCCAGACCACCTTCGGTTTCGCGCCTGATCTGGAGCTGTACGAGGACGGCGCCACGGCGGATGACATCCCCGATTTCCGCAGCGTCTTCAACACCGGTTCGGACAACAGCATCGTCACCTTCGGCGGCGACGAGCGCGGTTATCCCGAGCTGGAAGAGTACTGGGGCGAGCCTGTCATCCTGTACCACTACGTTCAGGGCGACGACTTCGTCACCGATATCGATTTCGTGATGTGGCGGCAGGATGTGGGGGAATACCCCTTCACCTTCGACAAGACCGGCATCACCATCGGTAGCCACACCTACGCTCCGGACACGCCTGTGGCGGATCAGGTTTCCCCTGCCGGCCAGGTGGGTGCCGGCCAGAGCTACACCCGCGTGGTCAGCGACGCCACCTTCCAGCCCCAGACCGGCAGCAATGGCGTGGACGGCCGCGACGAGACGGGCGAGGCGCTGAGCACCACCATCCAGATCGCCCCCTGGTCCCCCGGCGAGTATGAGCCGATGGAGCTGGACCTGGACAGCGTCATCAGCCTGCGCATTCCCGCCAAGACCTTCATCCCGGCCATGGGCGAAGTCATGCCGGTGGATTTCTCCGCCGACAGCAGCTTCGAGACCAAGGTCCGCATCCTGGATCTGGAGGGACGGGTGGTGCGCACCATCTACGAAACGCGGCGCGACGGCGCGGCGGGCCTGCTGAGCAGCGCCTTCTGGGATGGCCGCAACGATGAATTCGAACAGGTCAAGGCCGGCATGTACATCGTGCACGTCCTGGCCATCGATCCCGCCACCGGGGAACAGTACACCGAAACCGCGCCCGTGGTCGTGGCCACGCGGCTCAGCCGATAGAGAGGGTGAGCGATGCTCAAGAGAATCACGATCATCTGCATCCTGGCGGCGCTTGGCCTCTCGGCCGGCTCCGCGCTGGCGGCCTTCGAGGACGTGGCCGTCAGTCCCCGCGCCCGGGGCATGGGCGAGACCGGCGTGGCCGTTCCCGACGGGCCCTACGCCACCTACCTGAACACGGCGCAACTGGGCGACCTGACGCGGAACCACCTGGTGGCCAGCTACGTGCAGCCTTTCAGCCTGTCCTTCGCGGACTACTACCACCTGGGCGTGGCGGTGCCCCTAGGGCGGGATAAGGGGGGCTTCGGCTTCAGCTTCAGCCAATTCCAGGTCGAGCACCAGGATGTGGATCTGCTGGACGAGACCCAGCTGAGCCTGGGCTACGGCCGCACGCTGTACAGCGATGTGCACAGCAGCATCGCCCTGGGCGCCGCGCTGAGCATGTACCACCTGAAATTCGGTGAAACCATCACGGGCCTGGATCCGGGCAACGATTCCGCCCTGGGGCTGGATGTGGGCCTGCTGGCCACCGTGCACAAGCGCACGCGCGTGGGTGTCATGGTCAAGAACATCAACAATCCGCAGATCGGCATCGATCAGGAGGAGCTGGCCCACCGCATCGTCGGCGGCGTCAGCTACGAGCCCTACGCCGGGGTCATCACCACCTTCGAGATCGACAACGAGCTGGGGCAGGATGTGCAGTACCACGGCGGCATCGAGATGCTCGTGGTGGACAACTTCGCCCTGCGTGCCGGTGTGACCACCAACCCCAGCAAGCTGACGGCCGGTTTCGGCTACCAGCTGCATCCGGTCTCGCTGAACTACGGTTTCTCCACCGGTGGCGGCACCCTGGAGAGCACCCACCAGTTCGGCCTGAGCGTCGCCTGGGGTGGTGAGGCGCCGTGATGAAGAACAACCCCATGAGCGGAGCCATCCGCCGGCGAGGGTTGTGGGTCCTGGGCCTGGTCCTGACCCTTGCGCTGTGCGGCCCCGGGGTTTTCCCCGCCGGCGCGACGGCGCAGGCGGCGCGGAGCGGCGTCCCGAAAGTCGACCTGAACAGCGCCTCGCTGGAAACCATCAAGGGCCTGCCCATCACCGAAGAGGTGGCCCGGAGTATTTACGACTACCGCACCTACGTGCGCTTCTTCGGCAACGTCTACGAGCTGCGCGAGGTCCCGGGCGTCACGGGCGAGGTCTTCAAGACCCTCAAACCCCTGGTGGCGACCATGCCCCCTCCCGAACAGGATGCCTCCCTCAAGCGCCTGGGCAACAGCTACCGGCAGGTGCGGCGCTACATGGGACAGGAGGGCAGCAACGAGGGCCTGGCCGATGAGTACCTGGACCGCATGCGCAGCCCGGAGAACATCAACCACCTGGACCTTTACGACCTGATGAGCTACCAGAACGTCTCGCCCGTGGATGCCACCAACATCCTCAAGGCGCGCGACCGCCTGGGCCGCTTCGAGAGCAGCCGCCAGCTGCGCCGCAGCGAGGGCCTGCGTTATTGGGCGTTCCGCAACCTGCGGGATTTCGTCGTCTACGACGACAAGGAGCTGAGCGGCGAGAACAGCAACGACATCACGGGCTTCGTCTCCACCCGCTACCACGAGACGCCCATGAGCAACGATGACGAGGAACTGGGCGCCTTCGCCAGCGGCGCGCCCCGCGGAAGGTACCACGTGGGCGAGAAGGCTCTTTACAGCCCCGGTTTCTTCAACAAGGTCACCTTCAGCAGCCGCGAGGGCGTTGTCGGCGGCCTGATGACCAACCGCGAGTACGGCGAGAACAAGTTCGACGAGACCGTCAAGGCCTATGTCGGCGTTCGCGACCTATACGCGGGTAAGGGCGGCATCAAGGGTATTTACTTCGGTAGCTACCGCGTGGCCTTCGGCCTGGGCCTGGTCATGGACAACACGGACTACATCCACTTCCGCAAGACGGGCTACGGCTTCAACAAGCGCATGCTGGGCGTGCGGGGCGATGTCAGCCGCAGCCACGAGTACGCCCTGCGCGGCGCCGCGGTGGAGGCCCGGTACGGCCGGCTGAACGCCACCCTGTTCGTCAGCAACGACCGGAAGGACGGCATCCTCAACCAGGACGGCACCATCAACCGTTACGTGGTGATGCAGCCCCGGCCGCCTGCCGACTGGCTGGAAGGCCGCGTGGTGGGGCCCAGCGTCAGCTACCTGCGTCGGGACGCCTTCACCGAGAACATCATCGGCGGCAACATGAAGCTGATGCTGGCGCCGGGCACCTTCGTGGGCGTTACCGGTTACGAGGCCAAGTACAGCCGCGGCTGGCGGCCCGACGTCAACACCCTGGTCTTCGGCAACAATCTGGACCTGCTGGAAGGTCGGGACACCGAGATCTGGAACAGCTACGACAGCGTCGTGACCGAAGAGGACGGGTCCGTGACGGAGCACAAGTGGCGCCGTGTCATGGGCGCCGAGGCCCAGGCCGTCTACGGGAACACCGCCGTGCAGGCCGAGTACGCCTTCCTGCAGGATCCCCGCAACAAGTTCTTCAGCGGCGACAATCCGGACGCCTACATCATCAACGCCTTCAGCCAGTGGGACAACCTGCACCTGCTGGCCATCTGGCGCGACTACGATGTGGGCTTCGACAACCCCTACAACCGGGCTTTCAGCAACGACAACCGCTACGAGCAGACGCTGCTGGACGCGCCCTACCGGCTGAACGACGACCTCTACACCTGGGTGGAGGCCAACACGCCCCAGCCCAAGCCCGAGAAGGGCATGTTCCTGGAGGCCCGTTATCGCATCAGCCGGAAGCTGATCCTCAATGGTCTGCAGTACGACCAGTGGCAGCGCAAGAGCGACGGCGCCGACCTGATGCGTTACACCATCAAGGCCGAGTACCAGCCCAAGTTCAACTTCCGGGTTCGGGTGCGCCATCGTTACAGCAGCCGCAGCGAGGCCAACGCCGACGACGTGCGCGTGTACAGGAACTGGGAAACCCGCTGGCAGTTGATCACCCTGCTGAGCAACTACAACCGGCTGGGCTTCACCTACATGACCAGCAACGTGATGTTCCCGGCCCGGCCCCGTCTGGGCGGCACCGACGGGTCGGGCGAGGGTTCTCCGGCCGTGGGCACCGCCGGCATGCCGGCGCACGCCTTCGAGGCCCGCTACGAGCACAACCTGACCGAGGGCATCAAGCTGACCTTCGCGTCCTCCGTCTACGATGGTTTCCTCTGGAACTTCGAGGGCAACGAGTTCGTGCTTTTGGACGGCAACGGCTTCCGCAACTGGCTCAAGATCGAGAGCCGGGTGTCGCAGCGCTTGCTCTTCCAGCTGAAAGTCACCCGTGACCACAACCTGCCCAAGACCTATGTCGACGTGCGCCGGTTCGGCGAACCCTCGGGTGCAGAACCCGATGCCCGCTACGTGCCCGTGGACAACACCATCGTCCGTTTGCAGATGGACTACACGTTCTGATAGATCCGAGGAGATTGGGAAGATGAAAACGACTCTGAACGACAAGGCCTTGGCGGGACTGCTGGGAATCCTGGTCCTGCTGGTCGGCATCGGTCCCGCCGCCGCGGTGCCCGAGATGATGGCCGACTACGGTGACCAGATGGCCTGGCGCGGTGCCGACATCAACGCCATGGGGGGCACGGGGGTGGCCGTTTATCGGGGCGCCCTGAACAACGTGTACAACCCGGCCATGCTGACCGCCGGCCCCCAGAGCGGTCGCCTGGATCTGAGCATGAGCCTGGACCAGGCGCACGAGGACCGCTTCCAGCCGTTGTTCGACAGCTTCAACAGCTATGTGGCGGACGCGGCCATCGCCAGCAATCGCGAGCACTACTGGCAGAGCGGTTTCGGCATCGTGGGTTCGCTCCCGGGCCGGGACGCGCCGGTGCGGGTGGGGCTGTCCCTGGTGGACCGGTATCCCTTCAACTACACCTTCCGGGAGGAGATCCGGAACCCCAACGGTTATCCCCCTGATCCCGGACAGCCGGCCCGCGACCAGATCATCGAGTCGCGTGAGCGCGAGGTGCGCGGCACCCTGCGCACCCTCAGCCTGGGTGTGGGCGCGGACGTGGACGACGAGATCGCCATCGGCATGGCCGTGCACTACGGCTTCGGCAAGCGCGAGGAAACCCGCCTGTCCCGGGATTTCTTCACCACGGACGGCGATGACGGCTACACCACCACCACCGAATACGACATGGACGGCGTCAGCTTCAGCCTGGGCGCGCGCGGCAAGATCAGCGAGCGCGTGGAGATCGGGTTGGCCTGGGAAAGCCAGCTGAACACCAAGGGCGACTACACCCGCAGCCACTACACGGCCGCCAGCATGAGCACCGTGGAAGAGACCTGGGACGGCTCCCTGCGCTACCCCAACGTCTTCCGCGGCGGCCTGGTGCTGCGCCCGCGCACGGATCCGCGGACCGTCTTCACCGCGGAGGTTGAGTACCTGGCCTTCAGCGAGCTGATCGACAGCCAGAACCCCGGCTACGAGAACCCCCAGAACCTGCAGGATGTGACCGACGTGCGCATCGGCGTGGAGCACATGTTCTACAACGGCACGCCCCTGCGCTTCGGTTTCCGGCGCTTCGACAGCTACCGCGACCCCGAGGCCGGCTGCAGCGTGTTCACCGCCGGCACCGACTTCGGTGTGGGCCGCGGCCGGGTGGCCTTCTCCGTGGAGTTGGGCAAGATCACCAGCGTCCGGGACCACCAGTTCGCGTACCCGGCGGACTACCTGGGCGACAACTACGTGGTCGATCCCCAGGCGCGGGTTGAGGACACCCGGTTCCGGGTGGGCGTGGGCTACACCCAGTACTTCTAGCCGAATCGGGCCGCCTCGGCGGCCGAAAGCGAGATGACGATGATGCGCAAGAGCGTGAACCCCCTGCTGCTGCCGGCCTTGCTGCTGCTGGTCTTGGCGGCCCCCGCCATCGCGGCGGACAAGCAGGACGACGGCCTGATGCGGTTGCACATCCTGTGGACCAACGATGTCCACGGGCATATCGCGCCGGAGCCCGCCCGCTTCATGAACCCCGCTTTCCCGCCACCCCTGGGCGGGGCCCCGTCGGCGGCGCGCTACATCAAGGATGTGCGCCGTCAGGCCGAGGAGGCCGGCGAGCCCGTCCTGCTGGTGGACGTGGGGGATATGTGGCAGGGCACGCCCATCGGCACCATGACCAAGGGCACCTCCGTCATCGATTACTTCAACAGCATCGGTTACGACTTCGCCGTGCCGGGCAACCACGAGTTCGACAAGGGCGCGGACAACGTGGAGCGCCTGGCGCGCATGTCCAACTTCCCCTGGGTGTGCTGCAACCTGCTGGATGAGAAGACGGGCGAAATCCTGGATTATCTGGAACCGTACATGATGCTGGATATCGAGGGCGTGAAGATCGGGGTGGTGGGGATCTTGACCCCCGCCACCAAGAGCATGAGCTTCCCGGAAAACGTGGCCGGGCTGGAGTTCGCCCCCATGCCGGAAAAGGTTTCCGAGTACCGGGATCTTCTGCTGGCCAAAGGCGCCGATCTGATCTTCCTGGCCATCCACGAGGGTCTGCCCTACGACCCGGACAAGGGCTGGAAGCGCATCGTCGAGGACAACGCCGCCGCCACCGCCGGCGAGCAGCAGGGCACCTTCGGCAGCAACCATTCCGACCACGGCATGAACCTGATGGAGCTGGTGCATGAGGTGCCCGGCATCGACTTCGCCGTGGGGGGGCACACCCACCGCGGGTACCATCATCCCTGGATCGATCCCGTGAACCACACCATGTGCTTCGAGACCTTCGGCAACGGCAGCAGCATCGGCCACGTGATCCTGCTCATCGATCGGCAGAGCAAGACCCTCATGGGATACGAGGGCGCCCACGACCGGGGCACCCTGATCACCCTCTTCGAGGACGAGATCTGGCCCGACGCGGAGACCACCGCGGTCATCGAGCCCTACATGGAGGAAACCGAGAGGGCCATGAGCCGGGTGCTGGGTTCCAGCGCCATCCCGCTGGGGCGGGGCGGCCCGGGGGCCAACCTGGTGGGCAACATGGTGACCGACGCCATGATCGATTACTTCGATGCCGATTTCAGTTTCCAGAACTTGGGCGGTCTGCGCGCCGACCTGCCCGCCGGCGACCTGACCAGCCGCGACATCTTCGGCGTGCTGCCCTTCGGCAACGAGCTGGTGGTGGTGGAGATGGACGGCCGCATGGTGCGCCGGATCATCGAGCGCAAGCTGGCCGGCCGCAGCGGCGGCCTCTGCATCGGCGGGGCGGAGATGAGCTTCGACAAGACGCGGGCGGATTACGACCGTGTCGTCAAGCTGGAGATCGCCGGCGAGCCCTGGGATCCGAACCGCGTCTACAAGGTGGTCTGCACCAGCTTCCTGATCGAGGGCAACAGCGGCCTGGACTTCCTGACCGGCATCAAGGGGCCGAAGGTGGCGCCCACCGGCATCATCACCGCCGAGGCCGTGGAACGGTACCTGCAGAAGCATTCGCCCATCCGCCCGCAGGTGGATCAGCGTTGGGTCGAGGCCACCGGCACGCCCCAGGCCCCGTACCTGGCCGCCAAATATTTGCATTGATGCGCCGGCTTGCCGTTTGGTGAGCTAGCTTCTGCTATTTCTCAGGTTTTCACGCTCAAGCCGGCCTCTGGTCTTCCGAAAAAACGGCCAGAGGCTGGCGCCAGGAGGGCGCCGTAACAAGGCGGGCATGGACGTGAAAATTCTCAAAAAAGACAAGCGGAACGAGCAGCTTCTTCGTTTCACCACCCACATGAACAAGATGGTCGTGGGCCAGCCCCTGGCCATCGACAAACTCACCGACAGCTTCTCGCGTTTGATCGCCGGGGTTCACGATCCCGACTCTCCCTTGCTGACGATGATGTTCATGGGCCCCACCGGCGTGGGCAAGACCGAGACGGTGCGCGCCCTGGCGGAGACCATCTTCGGCAACAAGCGCGCCTTCACGCGGGTCAACTGTCAGGAATACAGCGCTCACTACAACATCAGCAAGCTGCTGGGTTCCCCTCCCGGCTACGTGGGCGGGGAAATCCGTCCCCTGCTCTCCCAGGAGAATATCGACCGACACCACCGCAAGGCCGTCGAGAACCAGTCCGGTCTGGTCTGCGAGCCGGGCAGCAAGCTGAACGCCATGTATCCTCCCGAGAGCGAGAAATCCCTTTCCATCATCCTTTTCGATGAGATCGAGAAGGCGCATCCCAAGCTGTGGAATCTGCTGCTGGGCGTGCTGGAGGATGGGACCGTGGTGCTGGGCAACAACGAGGAAGTGGACTTCCGCCAGTCCATCATCATCCTGACGACCAACGTGGGCAGCGAGGCCATGGGGGCCCACCTGGCCCAGAGCAGCATCGGCTTCAGCACCGGCATCTCCGATGAGAAGATGGACCGGGATATCGAAGAGGCCGCCATGCGCGAGGCCAAGAAGGTCTTCCCCTTCGAGTTCCTCAACCGCTTCGACGACATCATCACCTACCACACGCTGAAGGAGACGCACCTGTACAGCATCCTGGACATCCTCATCGCCCAGGTGCACCACCGCAGCCTCATGTGCGCGGAGCCCTTCCTGCTGGAGATCACCCAGGAGGCCAAGACCCACCTGGTGCAGGCGGGCAAGGACATCCAGTACGGCGCGCGGCCGTTGAAGCGGGTGGTGGAAAAGGAAATCGTCACCCCCATCAGCCACTACATCTGCAGCGATCAGATCCGCAAGGGCGACCTGATCACCGTGGACGTTGCCGACGAGGAGCTCGTCTTCCGCAAGGAAACCGGCGTCACCAGCTGGGAAGAGCTGGAGAGCCTGGGGCCCTTCCCGGAGGAGCAATGGGCCAAGGAGGATCTGGGCGTGAAGGACGACGGCGGCGAGAAGAAGCAGCTTGTGGAGGAGATCACCCAGGTGGTGGCCGCGACCGCGACCATGACCGGTAGCGAGGACTGACTTTCCCGCCTGATTCGGGGACTAGAGAAGCCGGCTTATCCATGCAGGAGCGTCACGAGGGGGGATTATTCCCCCCTCGTGACGCATAAACAGGAAGCGGATTCCGGATCTGTTCGGCCATGGACATGAATAAAAACATCAGGGGCCCAGACATCAGGGGCCCAGTGGCCCACGTCTTGAATGAACCCGTCCAGGAAGCCGACACCCATGAATTTTGCACGACCAGGGCAGGCCCATCATGCGTCATCAGACCATCATCTTCCTCATAATTTCTCTGATTGCCGTCACTTGGATGACCGGCTGCAGCACACCCACGGAAACCACGCTCCCCACCTACGGTGGCCATCCGCAAGGTGACCAGGATCCCGATCCCGGTTCCTTGACGGGGGTGGCGGTGGGCAACCAGGCCCCCGCTTTCACCATGGAGGACTCTTACGGCAACACCCTCAGCCTGGCGGACATGGCGGACAAGCCCGTGCTCCTGTTCTTCTGGTCCGAGAGCTGCCCCTACTGCCGGCAGCAGTTCGCCCACATCCAGTCCATCGAGCAGGAATACGGGCAACAGATGCATGTGGTGGGGGTCAATCTGGGCGATACGCCGGCAGTCATCAACGCCGTGCGTTCCGAGCACGGCCTGACCTTTCCCTGCCTGGTGTGCACGGCGGAGGTACAGGAAGAATACAAGATCTTCATCATCCCCAAGGCGATCATCATCGGGGCGGATGGAATCGTCACCTTCAACGACCACGCGGCCCGGGTCACGGACAGCGTGATCCAGGAATATTTGCCTTAGGCCGGCCTAGGGCCAGTACAGGATGCGGCCGCAGCTCTCGCAGCGCTGCACCTTGTTGGCGTTGGTCTTGCTGACGAACTGCGAGGGGATGTTGGCGAAGCAACCGGTGCACAGGTTGCTGACCACGGGCACCACGGCATGGCCGAATTTCTCGGTCAGACGGCGGTACCAGCCCATGTGGCGGGGATCCACCTGGCTGACCAGCTCTTCACGGGCGGCCTTCAGATTTTCCAGGCCATCCTGGCTGAAGCCCATGCCCGCCAGTTCGGCGCCCTCGGTCTCCGATTCCTTGATCATGCCTTCCATGTCCTGCAAGGCCACCAGAAGCTGCAACTGAGGATTCATCACGCATCTCCCTTCATGGCGGCGCAGAAGGCGTCGTAATCCTCGGCGGCCATCAGCTTGTTCCGCAGATCCGCATCCTGGACACAGTCGATCAGGGTGGCCAGGCTCTTGATGTACTGGTGGCCACTGTCCT
>PDQT01000296.1 GCA_002747875.1 bacterium DOLZORAL124_64_63 | reverse complement strand
CCGGTTTCTTATTGTCAAACCACCCATAAAATTGCGGACGGCAAGTGTTTATGCGAATCTAAATATGGGATTGACAGTCAATAGCGCGGCGGCTAACATCAGGGTCATGAAGCCTATGTTGGTTCGGTTCCCACAAAGGACCTGGCCTGGTTTCAATCGGCTCGAGTCGGCCGTTTTGCCTCAGCAACCTCTTCTGCAACGCTTGGTCCACCGGTTGCAGGAGGTGGCTCCCGTGGCCATGCTCTCGGGAAGCGGTTCGGCGGTTTTCGGGGTTTTCCCTGAATCACGGGATCTGGATGATCTGGTGACAGAGTTCGAAGATGGGGGCAATGAAGTGCATCTGGTCGGACCCCACGCCCTCGGCGCAGAGATTCGGTAAAGAGGACGGTCAAAGGACCGCACAGGATCATTCGGGTTCCCGGAACCTGGATGGGGCTGCATTCAGGCTCGCCATGGAGAGGGAAAACCTTGGAAATCTCTGAAGTCAGGATCACCCTGCGGGATGACAATAAGTTGAAGGGTTTTGCCAGCATCACCCTTGAAAACGCCTTTGTGATACGGGGTTTGAAGATTATCGAGGGAGGGGCGGGGCTGTTCATCGCCATGCCCAGTCGCAAACGCAAAGATGGGACCTTCCAGGACATTGCCCATCCCATCAACATGGCCACCCGGGAGTGGATGGAAAATCAGGTGATCGCCGCCTATCGGCAGGAGATCCAGCGGGTGGAGCGGGGTGAAATCCCACCTCCGAGCCGTCACGCCGACTACGATGACGACGGCCACGAATCCGTGATGCAGGAAAAATACTAGCCTGCGTTGAATTTCCGTAAAAATGGTCTATTGTTCTGCTGTCCTGCTTTTGGCGGGGTACCGGTTGGGGCGTAGTCAAGCGGTAAGACACATGGTTTTGGTCCATGCATTCGCGGGTTCGAATCCTGCCGCCCCAACCATTCTCCAAGGTCTTGGCCATTTGTGAAATCCCGGCCATCTGTGAAATCTCTGTAAAATCTCTGTAAAATCCCAGTCTCTCGCGAAAGCCCAGCCACCCGCTCAAACTATCTCTCGGAAGGGTCCTGCACGATGTACAATGAGCTGGTCATTATTTCCGGCACCGCTCACCGTGAAATGGGTGAACTGATCGCCAAGCACCTCAATCTCAGCCTCCTGGAAGTGGAGGCCACGCGCTTCTCGGACGGCGAAGTCAGTATCAAGATCATGGAGAACATCCGCGGCACGGATGTTTTCATCGTTCAGCCCACCATGCCGCCGGCGGAAAACATCATGGAACTGCTGCTCATGATCGACGCCGTGCGCCGGGCCTCCTGCCGCCGGGTCACGGCGGTCATCCCCTACTTCGGTTACGCGCGTCAGGACCGCAAGGACCAGCCTCGGGTGCCTATCGGTGCCCGTCTCATGGCCAATCTGATCACCACCGCGGGGGCGGATCGGGTGCTGACCATCGACCTGCACGCCCCCCAGATCCAGGGCTTCTTCGATATCCCTCTGGACCATATCTACTCCGCGCCGGTCCTGTTGAGCCACTTCGAAGATCAGGATACCAGCAACCTGGCGGTGGTTTCTCCAGATGTGGGCTCCATCAAGATGGTCCGCAGTTTCGCCAAACGTCTGAACACCGGCCTGGCCATCATCGACAAGCGGCGGCCCGAGCCCAACAAGGCCGAGGTCATGAACTTCATCGGGGACGTGCAGGGCAAGGATGTGGTGATCTTTGACGACATGATCGATACCGCCGGCACCCTCACCGATGCCGCCCGGGTGTGCATGGAAGTGCAGGGGGCCCTTTCGGTGACGGCGTGCTGCACCCACCCGGTCCTTTCGGGCCCGGCCCTCGAGCGGTTGAACAAATCGCCCATCAAGGAAGTGGTCGTCAGCAACACCATACCCTTTGATCGCTTTGATCAGTGCGACAAGATCAAGGTCCTGGACATGAGCCACCTGCTGGCGGATGCCATCGAGCGCATCCATCTGGAGAAGACCGTCAGCGCCCTGTTCCTGTAGCCTGGCGTTTCCGGCTTGACAGGACGGCCGCGCGGTGTTTTTTTTCGGTTCCTTTTGCGGGGATGTCCGTATCCGTCTGCGGTAGCGCGCCCATGGATGGCGGCACGAGCATCCTCACCCGGGCCAATGGCCAAAAGGTTCCTTGCCGCGTATGGCGGTGAGCCCTTTCATGATCGCCGCATGGGCGACGCAGTACCACAAGGAGAGACGTCATGGGTCTCGTCAATCTGACCATCACCCCCCGTTCCACCAAGGGCAAGAACCACAATCGCCGCACCCGCGCCGCCGGCCGCATCCCCGCCGTCGTTTACGGCAAGGACCGCGAGAGCGCCATGGTGGAAATCGAGGGCCATCCTTTTGAGGTGGCGTTGGGCCACCTGGCCGGGCGTACCGCCCTGTTCTCCCTGTCCGAGGGCGAGGCCAGCGAGGACGACAGCATCGCCCTGCTGCGCGAGATCCAGCGCAACCCCGTGACCGATGAGATCCTGCATGTGGACCTCATGGAAATCCCCCGGGGCGTGCCCGTGACCGTGCCGATTTCCATTCAGATCGAGGGCGAGTGCCAGATCGTCAAGAGCGGTGAAGCTTCTCTGGCCACGAGCATGGACCAGATCGAGATCAGCTGCCTGCCGCGCGAGATGCCGGAGTACCTGACCATCGATATCTCCGAGCTGGAGCTGAACGACAAGGTCTTCGTCAAGGATGTCACCACCCCGGTGGGTGAGATCGTTTCCGATCCCGAAGGTCTGGTCCTGAACATCAGGCCCCAGGTCATGGAGCTGGTAGAGGAAGAAGAGGACGAAGAGGGCGCCGCGGAAGGCGAAGAGGGTGCCGAGTCCTCCGAAGAGGGCGAGGAGAAGAGCGAAGACTAGTTCTCCGCCGCCTTTTGCCGAGTCTTTGGTTTTGTGTCGCGCCCCCGGAGTTTTACGGGGGCGCTTTTCATGACGTGGGGGTGCTTGTTGGCTGAACGCATGCGCAAGCTGATCGTGGGGTTGGGGAATCCCGGTCGGCGCTACCAGGACAATCGCCACAACATCGGCTTTCTGGTCGTGGATGAACTGTTGCGTCGTCGGGGGCTGAACCTGGGCGAGGACAGGCGGGAGTACCTGGCCACTGCCGAAGCCTTCGGCCCGCGGCAGCCGGTGCTGCTGAAACCGCTGACCTACATGAACCTGAGCGGGGAGGCGGTGGCGGCGTGGGCCGAACGGGCGGGCGAGCACGTCAGTGGGGCCGTCTGGCCGCCTCCCGTTGCGGAACCACCGGCGGGGGATCCGCTCCAGCCGGTGTCCGATCCCGATCCCGGCCCGGAGCCTTTCCGGCCCCTGGTCATCTGCGATGACCTGGCCCTGCCTTTGGGGGCGGTGCGGCTGCGCGGCAAGGGTAGCAGCGGCGGGCAGAACGGGGTGCAGAGCGTCATCGAGCATATCGGCGGGGAAATTTTTCCTCGTCTGCGCCTGGGGATCGCGCCGCCGGGTGAAACGGTGCCGCCGGCCCTTTGGCCCGACTACGTTCTGGCCGATTTCGCGCCCGAAGAGCACGCGATCGTGGCCGAGGTGGTGGGGCATGCCGCCGACGCGGTGGAGTTTTGGCTGGAGCAGGGGACCGAGGCCACCGGGAGCCGTTTCAACCGCAAGCGCTCTCCGGTAGAAGATTGAACGGGCTTTTTCTTGCCAAAGGGTGAGGTACGGGGTATATTGCCCACTCTTCCGCGCCAAGCGGAGCCAGGCACAGGTGTGTCCTGGAAGACATTCATAGTCATGTTGCCAAGCTTAATAGCTAGGTGCTCACATCCCTACCCGAGCTGACGCGAGGGGCGGCCGCCGCCACCGAAAGGGCGGAACCGGCAAGCCGGCGCGAATAGGGACTCGGGTCTTCTGTCCGGGGGGAGGTGTTACCGGTGAAGAAGTACGAACTCATCTTTATCCTGAGGGCGGACCAGCCTGAGGAGCAGATGGCCGCGCGCGTCGAGCGTGTGAAAGCCATTCTCGCCGATCACGAAGGCAAGGTCACTCAGGAGAACCATTGGGGTGTCCGGCGTCTCGCTTACGAGATCGAGTACGAGAACAAGGGGAATTACATGTTCCTCAAGTTCGAGTCCAAGGGCACGGCCGTGGCCGATCTGGACAGGTTCCTGCGTCTGGATGACCAGGTCCTGCGCCATCTCGTCGTTGTCGACGAGGAGTGGGAGGAGCGCAACCGCGTCTCCATGGCCAAGCGCCGCCAGAATCAGCCCGAGGCCCAGGAAGCCGGCGAATAGGGCTCGGCCCATAGGTTCACTGCAGCCGGCCGCCTGAGCCGGCTCAACGCGAGAAGGAGAATCCGATGGCGCGTAAAAACCTTCGGATCAAGAAGAAGAAGAAGAAGAGAAGGCACGGAAAACAAAAAGTCTGTTTCTTCACCAAGACCGGCATGGTGGCCATTGATTACAAGGACGAGGAACTGCTGCGGCGTTTCGTGACCGAGCGGGGCAAGATCGCTCCGCGGCGGAACACGGGCACCAGCCCCAAGTACCAGCGTCCCTTGGCCATCGCCATCAAGAGGGCCCGGCACATTGCGCTGCTGCCCTTCGTGAAGGAATACTACCGGTAGGCCTCGCGCCTGCCGTGTAGCCGGTGGATCGGATCGGGGAAATGGAGAGGGAGACAGGCGTGACCCGCACGACCCACTCCTTTGGGCTCGTGGTCGTGGCCGTCCTGGTGACGGTGATGATCGGGGCGATCATGCGCATGGCCCAGGCGGCCGCGGATGGGAGCCCGCTCTTCCCTGGATTGCCGGTTGCCATGGCCTTTCTGGTCCCCTTGGGATTGCCGGTGCTGTGGGGGTTGGCCTTTTTGAAAAGCCGACCCTTGCCGCCCACTGCCGGGATCGCGTTGAGCGGGTTGGTTGGTGTTTATACCCTTGTCCCGGGCGAGATCGGCGGGTACCTGGTTTCCTACGCGGTCCTGGGATCGCTGGCGGCCTGCGGACTCCTGAGCCGTTGGCGTCCCAGCCTGATCGTGGTGGTCATGTGCGGAGCGATGATCCCCATCGTTCTGGCCTCGACCGACATGGCGTTGCTGGATGAAATGTTTGCGGAGCAGAAAGAACTGGCCCTGCAGGCCCGGCGGGAAGTGCTCATGGCCGAGCAGGGAGCGGGGGGCCCGACGCCCACCCTGGCGGTGGAGCGGGAAGTCCTTGACGAGATGTTCAGGACCATGCGCCGGCTGATTCCGGGGGTGACGGCTTTGAGCCTCATCGGCCAGTCGGCCCTGAGCCTCTGGTTGATCACTCTGCTGGCCGGACGGATGAAGACGGAGACCTCCTGGGTGAGGTTGCCGCCCTTCGCCCGTTGGCGTTTCCCCTTCGCTCTTGTGTGGCTGCTGGCCTTGGGGGTGGGGTTGATGATCGCGTCGCGCCATCTGGCCGGCCCGGACGGTTGGCCCCCGGTGGGGATCAACCTGGTTCTGGTCATGCTGAGCCTGGCGGCGGTTCAGGGAGCGGCGGTGCAATGGCGCCTCAGCCCTCGGAGCATGCCGTGGCCGGTGCGGGTTGTACTTTTGTTCATGGCGGGTTTTCTTTTCCTGCCGTTGGTCTTCCTGGGCTTGGCGGATCAGTGGCTTGATTTTCGGAAGCTCGATACGGACGGTCCCGAGGACCGTGACGATAACGGTGGGGATGATGACGCCCCCGCCGACAAGCAAGGTGGTTGATGATGGAGTTGATCCTCATGGAACGCGTGGAGTATCTGGGCGAGATGGGTGACACCGTCACCGTGGCCCGGGGCTACGCCCGCAATTATCTGATTCCCAAGGGGCTGGCCGTGCTGGCCACCGAGGGGCACCGCAAGATGGTCGCCGAGCACATGAAGCTCGAGTCCAAGCGCAGCGACCTGCGCAAGGCCGGCGCCGAGGAACTGGCCGCCAAGCTGGGCGAACTGAGCTGCACGATCACCGCCCAGGCCGGCGATGATGACCAGCTGTACGGCTCGGTCACCGCCCGGGATATTGCCGAAGCGCTGAAGACCGATGACGTCGAGATCGATCACCACATGATCGTGCTCGAAGATGCCATCAAGCAGTTGGGTGTGTACACCGTGGCCATCAAGCTGCACTCCGAGGTGGAAGTGCCGGCCAAGGTCTGGGTCGTCAAGCCTTAAGGGCGACGAACCGATGACTGCCGCCGCCAACCGCCAGCCCGGTTCGGAAAGCCGGGGCATCTGCGTCATCATGGCCGGGGGCCGGGGAACACGTTTCTGGCCCCTGAGCCGCACGTCGCGGCCCAAGCAACTGCAGGCTCTGGCCACCGGTTCCAGTCTGTTGCGCGATACCTTTGAGCGCGTGGCACCCCTGGTGGGCGCCGAGCGTGTTCTGGTGATCACCAGCGGCACCTTGGGGGAACCCACCCGGCTGGAGTTGCCGGAGGTCCCCGCGCGGAACATCATCTGCGAACCCATGGGGCGCAACACGGCCCCCTGTGCCGTCCTGGGCCTAGGGGTGGCCGCGCGTCTGGATGCCACCGCCCCGGTGGCTTTGCTTCCCGCTGACCATTTCATCCCCGACGAGGACCGTTTCCGCGCCCAGTTGGCCGAGGCGTTTTCTCTGGCCGCCCGGCAGGAGACTGTGGTGACTCTGGGGATTCGGCCCACCCGCCCGGAAACGGGTTACGGTTATATCCAGACCGGTGAAGCCGCCGCCGGCGGATCTGTTTTCCCTGGTGAGGCTTTCGTGGAGAAGCCCAACCGGACCGTTGCCGAGGGGTATGTCCGCAGCGACCGCCATTTCTGGAACAGCGGCATGTTCGTCTGGAATCCCGACCATTTCGCGGCCATGGCGGCCAGGCATTTGCCTGGGGTTTGCCGCCTGATGCGGGCTCCCATCGCCAGTTTCGGGACCCCGGATTTCCCCGGGGCGTTGACCGCCGCCTACGCGGATTGTCCCGCCGAGAGCGTGGATGTGGCGGTCATGGAGAAGCTGCCGGGGTTTTCGGTGCTGGAGGCCGACTTCCGCTGGTCGGATCTGGGTAGCTGGGATGCCTGGGGGGAACTGGCCGACACCCTGGAGGGGGCCAACCATGGGGTCGGCGATTTGCTGGCCGTGGCCAGCGAAGGTAATATCATCCGGGGCGGGTCGCGCCTGGTGGCCCTGCTGGGTGTGAACGATCTGATCGTCGTCGACACCCCCGATGCCCTGCTGGTGGCGGACAAGTCCCAGGCTCAGCGTATCAAGGACATCATCGCCCGACTGGAATCCGAAGGTCGTGCCGATCTGCTTTAGTCGCTTGATTCACCAAGGAGTTTCTCATGTTCATGCCGCGTCGACTGGTTGTTTGGCTGACCCTTCTGGGGCTGGTTCTTTGCGTGGTCGCCTGTGCCGAAAAATCCGAGGATCCGCTGGCGGATCAGCCTTTTTATGGGGATGGCAGCCACGACAACAGTGAGGTTGTGGCCCGGGTGAACGGCTACGAAATCACGGCCAAGGATCTGAATATCGCCTACGAGGAACTGGTGCCCCGCCTGAAGAAGCGCTACGAGGGCGAGGAAGGGCGCCAGCTGCTTCTCAAGAAAATGGTTGATGATCTGTTGTTGGCGCAGGCGGCGCTGGAGCAGAACCTGCAGGATGTTCCCGAGGTGGGGCGGACCATCATCAGCACCCGGCGTCTGGCGCTGGTGGAGGCTATGCGTAATCTGGCCATCCCCGAAGGCCGGCAGCCCACCGAGGCGGATATCGAGGCTTTCTATAAGGACAACCGCCAGCAGTTCATGCAACAGCCCACCATCCTGGCCCGCCATATCGAGTGCTTGACCCTGGAGAGGGCCCAGGAGGCCTACCAGCAGTTGAAGGACAACCACCAGAGCCACCAGTTCATGAAGGTGGCCGGCAACTATTCGGTGAACAAGCAGACCCTGCAGAACAATGCCGAGGTGGGGTGGTACAACCCCACGGGGGTCATCCCCATGGTGCCCAACAGCAAGATGTTCATCGCCAAGACGGTGGATCTGGACGAGGGCTTGCACGCGCCCATCCAGGTGGCGGATCGCTGGCATGTGGTCGAAATCCTCAAGAAGAAGCCGGGCCGTTTCATGACCTTCAACGAGGTCCGGTCCCAGGCTCTGAACGCCATGCTGCCTGCCTGGAACGACAACCTGGTCAAGGAGTTCTTGCTGCAGGCTCGCGAGGGAAAAACCGTGGAGTTGCTGGGAGAGTATGCCCCCGGTGGCGGCGTCAGCCCCGAGGCCCTGATGAAGAGAGCCGCCGTGTTGCCGGATCCGGACGCGCGCATCGACTACTACCGCCTCATCTACACGGATTTCCCGCAGAGTGATCGGGCCGATGATGCGCTGTTCATGTCGGCCATGGTGTGCATCGACACCTACGCGGATCGGCGCATGGCCCAGCGCTATCTGGACAAGCTGCTGGCGGAGTACCCCGACAGCGATCTGCGGGATGACGCTTCCTTTCTGCGGGAGAACCTGTACAATCCCGAGGGGATGGTCCCCCAGAATCTCCAGCAGCCGCAGAGCCCGTGATGGGGCCAAGGCGCCAAGGGAGTCGAATCATGCGCGTGGGTAGTGGGATCACGATCGTGGTGGTGCTGGGAGTGCTGACCGGCATGGCCCTGGCGGCCCCGGATCAGCAGGAGAGCCCGGCCGTGGCGCCGGCGGCGGAGGCGGTTGTCGAAATTGCCTTTGGCACGGATATTGATCGGGAAAAGCGGGAATTGGTGGGTGAAAGCGCCGCTTTTACCGCCGGGATCGAGAAAGTCTTCTGCCTGAGCCGCATCTTGGGGTTGGAGGCGCCCACCTCCGTGACCCACGTCTGGTACCGCGATGGCAAGACCATGGCCAGAGTTGATCTGAACGTGGGCTCCAGCAACTGGCGGACCTGGTCCAGCAAGCGGTTGCTGCCGGACTGGACGGGACGCTGGGAAGTGAAAATTCTTGATAGCGATGGCCGGGTCCTAGGCGGCGGGGACTTCGTGGTCAACGAGAAACAGGAGTAGCATGAAACGGCCGGGAGCCATGCGGAACAGGCATCTTTTTTGGGGGCTGCCGGCCGTTGTGCTGTTGGCCGGTCTGCTGGGAGCTTGCACCACCGCCGGCGGCGGTGCGGTGGGAGTGCAGAGCCAGGATGGGCTGGATGCCAAGCAGCGGGCCCAGGCGGAGCGCCTGTACGGCCAGTTGCAACGTGAGGCAAGCCTGCATCGGGACCGCAAGACCCTGGAGCTGGCGGGCAATCTCCTGGATTACTATCCCGCCTTCGAGCGCAACGATGAGGCCCTCAGCCTGGCCGTGGAGGCGGCCGACCGCCTGGGCGACAGGCCTCGGGCCCGAGCCTTCGGCGACGAGCTGCTGGCCACCCGGCCCACCAGCCCTCTGGTGGACAAGACGTTGCTGCGCCTGTCGGATCTGAGTCTGGCCGATGCCGACACCTTTGCCGCCGTCACCTATCTGATCCGCTACCACAACCGCGATCCCCGGCGCAGCACTCTGGGCGATGGCCACCCCCGCAGCGCCCCTCTGATCCAGCGCCTGAGCCCTGAAGAGCTGGAAATACTGGCCCGGCAGGAACAGGAACGTCCCCTGTGGAGCTACCTGAAGTTCATCCAGATCCGACAATACATGGATGCGGGCCGCTTCCCCGAGGCCGAGGTGGCTGCTGCCGAGGTCCGCGCCGCCGGCCTGCAGGATCAGTTCGCCGTGTCGGCCCTGGATCTGGTGTCCGGAAAGGGGCCGGCCGACGGGAATTTGCCTCATCGGCCCACCTTCGGGCGGGTCAACATGGAACAGGTGGGGGTTTTGTGCCCGTTGACAGGCCGTTACGCCATGCTGGGGAATGCCTTCTATGACGGCGCCCTGCTGGCCGTGGAGGCGGCCAACAAGGAACTGGGCCGGCAGTTCACCCCGTTGGTGGAAGACAGCGGGGGCGACCCCGTCCTGGCCGCTCTGGCCAGTCGGCGTCTGGCCAGCGAGGATGGCTGCGGCGCCCTCTTCGGCGCCATGATGAGCAACCCCACCGCCGCGGTGGCGCTGGTGGCGGATATTTACGGTGTGCCCTTGGTCAGCCCCACGGCCACCAACGACCGGATCTGGGAACTGGGGGACAGCGTCTTCCAGACCAACCAGACGGGCGTGCACGAGGTGCGCTTGCTGGCTCAGTTGGCCACCACGGTGATGCTGAAGCACCGTTTCGCCATCCTGCATGAGAACACGCCCGGCGGGCAGCGCCACGCCCAGGTATTCAAGGCGGAGGTGGAGAAATTCGGGGGTGAGGTCGTTTCCATCGAGACCTACAACCTGGCGGACACGGACTTCCGCAAGGCCATTCTGGCCATGAAAGAGGAGCGGCCTGAAGTCATCTTCACACCCGCCACCGTGGATCAGATGATCCTGCTGGCACCGCAGCTGGATTTCTACAAGGCCGGGGCCCTGGTCATGGGGCTGAGCCACTGGAACAGCGAGCGCCTTTTCGACCGCACGGGCGCGGTGCTGGAAAGGGCCATCTTCCCCAACGATCTGGCCCTTTTTCCGACGCTCTGGACCGGTGACTTCAACGCGGGCTGGGACGGCAAGAAGTATCCGGGCGAAGCGAAGAACCTGGCCTTCAAGAGTTACCAGAGTATGCGTTTGCTGCTGGACACCATGCACCAGAGTGGTGCCACCAACCGAGCGCAGTTGCAGGATGCTCTGAGCCGCCGCCTGGCCAATCGGGATATCCTGACCAAAGGGCCGGACAGCTTCGCGAGCACCGTGCGGGTGTTCCGCGGGGACCGGGCCCAGCCCTTCCCTGCCGGCATTTTTTCCGAGGCCTGGGC
>PDQT01000367.1 GCA_002747875.1 bacterium DOLZORAL124_64_63 | reverse complement strand
CGTCGACGGTATGGATGTGGCGGACGCCCTGGTCCCGGGTGACCGTTTCCAGATAGAGATCATGCCATGACAGCAAGTTGAGGCTTAATATCTCTTGCTGACATCCGAAAGACGGACCTATCAGGTGCCTATCCTGATGAATAGGTCCGCGATACCGGCCCACCACACCGGAAAGGGTGTCATGTCCATTTCAAAGAAGCTCTACGGTTACCTTCTGATGGCCCTGTTCTTGGTTTTCGGAGGCATGGGGGTGCTCAACCAGCAGGTGGTCAAGGGGGAAATCCAAGATCTGAACCGGCGCGTGCTGGAAGATGTCGTAAACCTCACGGTGGAAATACTCTCCGCCATGGACAACCCCACCGTCGCCCAGCTGGAGGCCGCCATCAACACGGACGTGCAACTGGGTAAGACGGGGTTCCTGTTCGTGGTCGATGGGCAAGGCCAAATGCTCATCCACCGCAAGGTCCAAGGCCAGAACTGGCTGGACAAGGATTTCGTCTCCAAGATGGTGGCCGAAAAGACGGGCTACTATCGCTACAAAAGCCCCAAAACCCACACCTGGAAAGTGGCCGCTTACCGCTATCTCCCGTCCAAGGACTGGATCGTGGCCGCCAGTTATTTCGAGGACGAGACCCTGGCCCGGCCCCTGCAGCACATGGCCCGGCAATCTCTGATCTTCTTCTTGCCCATGCTCCTGATCATTATCGGCATCTATTCCCTCTTCATCCGCCGCCGAGTGGTCCATCCTCTGCGCCAAATCGAAGCCAGCCTGGTGGATGCGGCGGAACAGATCAGCCAGACCAGCCGACGAATCACCAGCAGCATGAACAATCTGGCCGATGGGGCCACCCGCCAGGCCGCCAGCCTGCAGGAATCCAGCGCCGCCCTCACCCAACTGGCGGACAACACGCAGGAAACGGCCGGCCACGCCGAGACGGCCCATCTCTCCATGCAGAGCACCAG
>PDQT01000366.1 GCA_002747875.1 bacterium DOLZORAL124_64_63 | reverse complement strand
CAGGAGACCAGCAAAATCGTCCAGACCATCGATGAGATCGCTTTCCAGACCAACCTGCTGGCCCTCAACGCGGCCGTGGAAGCCGCCCGCGCCGGGGACAGCGGCAAGGGGTTTGCCGTGGTCGCCGAAGAGGTGCGCAGCCTGGCCCAGCGCAGCGCGGAGGCGGCGACCAACACGGCCGGCCTGATCGAGGAATCGGTCCGCCGCACCCAATCGGCCAGCCATCTCGTCAGCTCAACCAGCGAAGCCTTCGACGCCGTCAACACCAGTGAGAAGGCTGTGACCGACATGCTCACCGGGATCAGCGCCGAAGCCGCCCGGCAGGCCGAGCAGATCATCCAGCTCAGCCGGGCCGTCAAGCGGATGGATCAGATCACCCAAGACAACGTCACCATCGCTGAGGAAACGGTTGGCGGCGGGCGGATCCTGCACGGCAAGGCGCGACAGATGGAGACCCTGGTCGAAAACCTGTCCCAGCTTCTGGGCTGAGCCCCCCTTCTTGACGGAAACCCGGCCCCTGATAGGGCCGGGTTTCCGCACATCCGGGAAGGACCGGATTATCCGCGACTAATTTGTCCGCAATCAGGCCCTGATGGCCTTGATCAGAGAGCCCCAAGTGGGCGAGGCCCCATGCATCAGGATCCCGATACGGAAGAGCTTGCCCGCCGCCCGGGACGAGAACCAGATCGACACCAGCATCAACCCCCAGCTGAGGGCCACCTGCCAAACGGGCGGAGTGCTGACGCTCACACGCATGAACATCAGGATGGGTGAGAAGAGCGGGAACAGACTCAGCACCACCGACAAGGTGCTGTCGGGGGCGCGCATGATCATGGTCATGAGCATCATCGGGATGACCAGCCCCATGGCCAACGTCGTATGGAATTGCTGGCTGTCCTGCACCGTGTTGCACATGGCCCCAACGCCCGCGTACATGGTGGCGTAAAGGAAAAAGCCCAACACGAAGAAGCCGATGAAGGAGATCAGGATCATGGGCGACAGGAAGCCCACATCCAGGCTGAAGCCTCCTATATCAACGCCCCGCCGGCTCAGGGCGTAGAAGGCCCCCGTCCAGATGGCGAACTGCGTCAGCCCCGCACCGCCGATGCCCAGAATCTTGCCCAGCATCAGGTCCTCGGGCGAGATGCTGGCCAGCAGCACCTCCACCATGCGGGTGCTCTTCTCCTCGATGACGGCCGTCAGCGTATGGTTCCCGTACATGATGACCATGATGTAGATGATCATGATCAGCACGAAGGCCATGCCGAAGCTGACGTTGTCGTCCTGTTCCTGCTCGCCCTCATCGGTGATGACGATGGATTGCCACTGGCTGCCGACGAAGAGGTAACGGAAAAGCTCCTGAGAAACGTCCTTCTCATGGAAGCGCGCCTCCCGCAGCACCTGGTTCAGGGCCGGGCGCAACACTTCGTTGCGCACCACCATAGAGCTGACGCTCTGGTTGTAATAGATGGCCTGGGGATCGTGCAGGAAGTCCGGCCCCAGGACCACGCCGCTGTGCAGCTCTCCAGCCTGGATCTTCTCCTTCATTTCCGCCAGCCGTTGATCGGTGGGCTGCTCCGCGGTGCCCACCGCCCGCAACCGCACGTTGCCCAGTTCCATCTTCTCGATGGTCTCGCTCAGGGGCTGCAACCAGCGCCCCGCGGGATCGACCAAGCCGACCATGCGCTCTTTGTCCTTGCCTGTTTCCGAAAGCAGCATGGGCATGACGATGAACAGGGACATGAGGGCCGGGCCCAGCACCGTGGCGATGACGAAACTCTTGCTGCGCACCCGCTCCAGGTATTCTTTGCGCACGACGGTCAGGATCTTCTTCATGACCGCACCTCCCCGCGATGGCGAGCCACCGCTTCCAGGAATATATCCCCCACGCTGGGCCGGTTGGCCGAAAAGAGGGACACCTGGCCCGCGGCCATCAGCAACGGCAGCAGGACCTGGGGATCCGAACCCTCGGCCAGGATCAGATGCCAAACACCTTCCTTGAATTCCCGGCGCAACACGCCGGGCAGGTCATCCGGGGGGGCCATCTCGTCCTCGTAGGCCACCCGCACGGCTTTCAGGGGGAAATCCCGGCGCACCTCCTCCATGGTCCCATCGACGATGAGTTCCCCACCCTCGATCAGGCAGATGCTGTCACAGACCTTCTCCGCCTCGGCCAGCATGTGGGTGGAAAAGATGATGGTCACCCCTTTTTCCTTCTGCTCCAGGATCATCTCCCGCAACAGCTCGATATTCAGAGGATCCAGTCCCGTGAAAACCTCATCCAGGATGACCAGATCCGGTTCCGAAATGAAGGTGGCCGCGAACTGGATCTTCTGCTGCATGCCTTTGCTCAGGGTGTCGATCTTCTTGTGGCTATACTCGGCCAGGCCCATGCGCTCCAGCCAGTGGTCGGCACGCCGCAAAGCCTCGGCGTGGGGCACGCTCTTCAATTCCGCCAAGTAGGCCAGCTGATCCCGGCACTTCATCTTGCGATACAGGCCGCGCTCCTCGGGGAGATAGCCGATGCGGTCACGCAGGCTGCCGTCCAGGGGGGCATCCCCGAAAAGGATTTCCCCGCTGTCCGGCAGGATGATGTTCATGATGGCCCGGATGGTCGTCGTCTTGCCGGCGCCGTTGGGCCCCAGGAAGCCGTAGATACTCCCTCGCGGGATGCTCAGGTTCACCGACCGGACGGCCACCTTCTCACCATAGCGCTTGGAAACATCGCGCAGGGTCAGCAGCGGGCGCCCCGGAGCGGGCAAAGGGACGGGATGAGCGTTCATGGTGTCCTTCCATATGGGAGACGGGGAACGAGGCAGAGGGAACAAACACGGATTATAGGAGCCCCGCCGGGAATCAGTCAAGCAGGAGGCCGCCGCCGAAGCACACTGCCGGGAGGATTCTGCCGGGGGGGGGGGGACTCTGCCGGGGGAACGCATCAAGGCCCCGCTCCTAAGGAACGGGGCCTTGTCCACCGGGCCCATCAAGGGGGCATGAGAAGACCCGGTCGGGAAAATTCGCTCTCAGCTTTTGTGGACGCCCGGGCGATCGGCGCCATGTCAACCTGCGAGATCCAACCTCATGGGCAGGATCCCCCACCACTGTAGGCCGGGAGCAATGAACGATCCGACCAGCGCCGGCGGAGGGCTGTCCGTACCCCGAAGAAGTCTTCGCAGGTTAATCTTGTTTTCGCAATCCGCAGGCCCTCCCATGGCCAACACGGACCCGAACCGTGATCTATAATGCGTATTTTGTCTCACCAAAGTATCACGCCCAGATTCTTTTTCCGTGAACCTCTCTCCGTTTTTGACCTATAGGCGTCTTTAGAGAGACATTATATTGTCAATTTTTCTCACAGAAAGTCTTGATTATCT
>PDQT01000365.1 GCA_002747875.1 bacterium DOLZORAL124_64_63 | reverse complement strand
CCATGAGTGGCGGGGCAAATGGCAAACGCAGAATCCTGGTCGTCGAGGATGACCGTGAACTGATCGACCTGCTCACCCTGCACCTGACGGCGGAGGGATACCAGGTGGCTGCGGCCGCCGACGGGGAGGCCGGTCTCATCGCCTTCCAGAGCGGGCAATACGGTCTGGTGATCCTGGACTGGATGCTGCCGACCATTTCGGGCATCGATGTGCTGCGGGAGATCCGCTCCAGCGACACGCGCACCCCCGTGCTCATGCTCACCGCCCGTAGCGAGGAAACCGACAAGGTCCTGGGCCTGGAACTGGGCTGCGATGACTACCTGACCAAGCCCTTCAGCATCCGGGAACTGACGGCGCGCATCAAGGTGCTGCACCGCCGCATCGAGCGCGCCGAGGAGATGGCCCGCATCAGCAGCGGCGACCGCATCCTGGACCTGGGCCCCCTGAAGATCGACCACGGCAAGCGCAAGGTCCAAATCAACGGGGAACCCGTGCAGCTTACGGTCAAGGAATACGATCTGCTCTACACCCTGGCCTCGCGTCCGGGCCGAACCTTCAGCCGCCGGCAACTGCTGGACATTGTCTGGGATCAGGACTCGGAT
>PDQT01000364.1 GCA_002747875.1 bacterium DOLZORAL124_64_63 | reverse complement strand
CTGACGGTCTGGGGTATCGGCTACCGTTTCACCGAGGAATTCCTATAACGATGCTCCGTCCCCACTTCTTCCATACCCTGGCCTTTCGTGGCGCAAGTCTGTTCCTGCTGATGTTGCTCATCATCGGGGGCGGGTTCTACTGGTGGTTGACAGCCGGCGGTGTCGGCGATCGGTTGAGCGTGGACATGAACCGCTGGTTCCTGGAGACCAGCGAAGGCGAACTGGATGCTTTGGCCCTGGAGATGAGTGGCCTGCTGGACGAGCCCGCCCGCCTGGCCGCCCGCACCCAGGAGTATGGCCGCAGCGTGGAACGCTTCGGGGTCGAGATCATCCTCTTCGACGCAGACGGTTTCCAGATCCACAGCAGCCAACCGGACAGCTTGGCGGGGGCCGTGCCCGAAGTGGACGCCCGCCTGCTGCGCGACATGAGCGCCGGCGCCTGGAATTTCGATACCTACCCCCTGCCCGATGCCAGCGTCGACGCCTACGAGAACCGCATCTTCGAGGTGGACCGCCTGCTGCGCGACACCGCGGACGGTCCCCAGGTGGCCGGTTACGTCGTGGCCACCTATGAGCCCATCCCCCTGAGCAGCCAGGACATTGCCGCGGCCGAGCGTCTCCTGGGTGTCGGCGGGATGTTCCTTATCCTGGCCTTTTCCGGCCTCAGCGGTCTGGTCATCATGTTCTGGACCATCCGCCGCATCCGCATCCTCGATGACGGGGTTCGCACCTTCGCCCAGGGGGATCTCACGACCCGCCTGCCGGAAGACAGCCCCGACGAGGTCGGTACCCTCAGCAGCCACTTCAACACCATGGCCGGCAACCTGGAAAGCACCATGGGGAAGCTGCGCGACAAGGAGCGCTTCCAGCGCAACCTCATCGCCAACATCAGCCACGATCTGCGCACCCCTTTGAGCAGCATGCAGGGATATATCGAAACCCTCCGCATGCAAACCGAGAGCCTGAGCGAGGAGCAACGCCACCGCTATCTGGAGATCATCGCCAACAACCTGACCCACTTGGACAAGCTCATCGACCACATGCTGGTGCTGAGCCGCTTCGACAGCGGGCAGATGGCCTTCAACATGGAGGAATTCCCCCTGCTGGAACTGGCCGACTCCGTGTTGCTGCGCTGTGAGAAGGTGGCCCGAGATGCCGGCGTGACGCTGGATCTGGAGAGCGAAGACGAAGCTACGGGGGAGGACACCCTGGTGCATGCGGATCCTCTGCAGATCGCCCAGGTGCTGCAGAATCTGGTGGAGAACGGGATCAAGTTCAATCGCCAGGGCGGCAAGGTGGTCATCCACTTGGCCCGTATCCAGGACCACGTGGAAGTGACGGTGCGGGACACAGGCATGGGTATCGATCCGGATGATCTGCCCCACATCTTCGAGCGCTTCTTCACCGCGGACCGCAGCCGCACCCGCAACAGCGACAACCCCGCCATCAACGCCGTACGCGAGCAACTGGGGCAGAGTTCGGGCCTGGGCCTGTCCATCGCCAGCAAGATCGTGGCCGGCCATAACAGCATTCTGCAGGTCGAAAGCCGCGTGAACGAAGGAACCCGATTCCGGTTCCGTCTGCTGGCCGCCGCCGGCGCCATGCGGGCCGAGGCCTGATCCGACCGGCCCGTGCGGTCTTGATCGACTTGATCCTTGATCGATCGGCCCCGGCCGGTCCCGGCTAGTCCTGAAGCAGCTCCCTGCCCATCACCACCGCGCCACCGGCCGCCAGCAGGAAAAGCCCCAGCGCGGCCACCGGTTCCCCCATGAGCAGTTTGCCGATCCCGAAAAGCGTTCCCAGAACCGCGGCGCATCCCCCCGCCCAGACCAGGAAGCGCCACCAGCCGAAGTCGTCACGCGGCACCTCGGGCAAAGCCCGGGCCACCGGTCCCCACCAGCCCCCGGGACGCACCCGGCGATAGAACTCCTCCAGCCGCATCGCCTCCACCGGCCGCGTCAGGAAGGTCACCACCAGCCAACTGATGACCGTCACCGGCACCAGAATCAGGGCCTTGTGGTGGTTGCCCAGGACCAGCGAGCCCATGCGCACCGGAGTCGCGAAAAGCGCGTAATCGCCGCCGGCCTGGATCAAGGCCACCACTTCGAAGCCGAAGGCCATGACCACGGACGAGGCCAGGGCGGCGATCTCGCTCCAGGCGTTCAACCGCCACCAGAACCAGCGCAGCACCAACACCGGCCCGATGCCCGCGCCCATGGCCCAGACGAAGAGCCAGGCCTTGCCGATGCTGGTCAACAGGAAGGCCACCAGCACGGCGCAGACCATCATCGACAGGACGCACAGCTTGGCCGCCAGGACGGTTTCCTTCTCCCCCGCGTCCGGCCGCAGAAAACGTCGATAAATGTCATTGATCAGATAGCTGGCACCCCAGTTCAGATGCGTGTCGATGGTGCTCATGAACGCGGCGAAAAAACTGACCAGCAGCAGCCCCAGCAGCCCCGGCCCCAGCACCTCCAGCATCACCAGGGGGTAGGCCGCCTCGGCGGTCAGGCCCTCGGGCATGACCGGGAAGATGACCAGACTGGCCAGCCCCGTCATGATCCACGGCCAGTAACGCACCGCATTGTTGGCCAGGACGAACCACAGGGTGGCCCCCCGGGCGTGTTTCTCGTTCTTGGCCGCGCTCATGCGCTGGATGAGGTAGCCGCCGCCGTCGGCGTTGTGGCTGGCCCACCACATCACAGTCACGAAGATCAGGAACTGCACGAAGTCACTATCCCACCCCCAGCCCCCGCCGGGCACCAGGGCCAGGGTGTTGTCCCCCGGCGGCAAGGCGGCCATCAGCCGCGCCTTCAGTTCCGCCAGCCCGCCCACATGGCGCACCGCCAACACCGCCACCGAAATGCTGCCCGTCATGGCCAGTACGAATTGCACCACATCGGTCACCACCACGCCCCAGAAACCGGCCAGCAAGGCGTAGCTCAGCGCCAGGGCCGCGCCCACGATCACGGCCGTGTGCTGATCCACCCCCAGCACCGCTTCCGCCACCGTGCCCAGCCCTTTGAGCACCCATCCCAGCACGATGAAGTTGTAGAGGATGGCGAAGTACCCCGCCTTGAAGCCGCGCAGGAAGGCCGCCGGCTTGCCGCTGTAGCGCAGTTCGATCAGCTCGTTATCCGTCAGGACCCGCGCCCGTCGCCAGAAACGCGAGAAAAAGACCACCGCCATCATCTGGGCAAAGACATAGTGCCAGCCGAACCAGTTGTACCAGATGCCGTGGTCCCTGATGAAACCCGTCACCGCCAGAGGCGTGTCCGCCGCGAAAGTGGTGGCCACCATACTGGTGCCCAACACCCACCAGGGCAGGCTGCGGCCGCTCAGGAAATACTCTTCCTGGCTGCGCGAGGCGCGCCGGCGGAAGGCCAACCCCAGGGACAGGGTGACCAGCACGTAGGTTCCGATGATGAGGAAATCAAGCAGATGCAGACGGCTCATGGGGCAGGCGTTCTCCGGTGGGCAATCGGTGAAAAACGTTGGGCCCGGTTACTGTAACACCCGAGAGCGGGCCTTGCCGACGGGAATTTTCGGCCTGGGGATGGGCGCGCCGGGCTTCCCCCTGAAAAGCTTTTCCGACATTTCGAGCACCCGCTGGGGGGGGGGCCGCCGGCGGGTATCCGTCCACGACCGGCAACGCTTCCGCGGTTCACTCCACCGCTTTCCCCAGAACCACCGCCAAAGCCTGCCGCACCGTGCTCAGCTTGAAGGGTTTGGCGATGTAGCCGTAGTTCTCCAGCCCATCCGCGCGCTTTTCCAGTTCCGCCTCCCCGTAACCGGTGCTGAAGATCACCGGCACATCCGGCTTGATGACCCGCAGGCGGCGCATGGTGGCCACACCGCCCATCTCCGCCATGCCCAGATCCAGGATGACCACATCCACCTCCTGGAAGCGCTGGCTGAAGATGCGCACAGCATCCGGGCCGTTGTCCACCGACAGGACGGAACAGCCCAGACGCCGCAGGTATCCCTCGCACACCTTGCGGACGGGCGTGTCCTCGTCCACCAGCAGGATGAGCTTGCCCGCCAGATCCTGATGCAAGTTGTCAGGCGCCTTCTTGCGGGTCCGTCTGGGTTTGGCCGCGAGCCGGGGAGCCGGCGGCAACAACACCGAAACCGTGGTGCCCACCGACGGCACCGAATCCACCAGCATGCCGCCCTTATGGCCCTGCACAATCCCCATGGCCGCGCTCAGCCCCAGACCACGACCGCCGGCGCGTGTGCTGAAAAACGGATCGAAGATGCGATGGCGGATGGCCGGCTCCACGCCCCGGCCTGAATCGGCCACCGCGCAGACGACATACTCTCCCGGCGGCAGCGGAGGCAGGCATTGGCCCCGCTCCAAATCCTCGAACGCGAAGCGGGTCAGGCTGGTGCGCACGACGATCTCACCGCCATCATCATCCAGCGCCTCGGCCGCATTGCTGACCAAGGCCATCAGGACCTGGCGCAGGGAGGCGGAATCCATCGGTACCGCCGGCAGGTTCTCGCCCAGCCGCAGATTCAGACCCGCCCGACCGCCGATCGCGGCCTCCAGCAGGCTCCGCATACCCAGCACCAGGTCACTCAGATCCCCGTTGTCCACCTGGAATTTGCCCTGGCCGGAGCAGGCCAGCATCTGCTGGCAAAGATCCGCCGCCTTCTGGCCCGCCGCGGCGATGGAGTCCAGATTCTCGGCCCAGCGGCGGCTCGCCTCGGCATCTTCGCTGATCAGTTCCACATTGCCCAGAATCGTGACCAGCAGGTTGTTGAAGTCATGGGCAATGCCACCGGCCAGGGCCCCCAGGCTCTCCAGCTTCTGGGTGTTGAGCATGCGCTCCTGCAGGTTCTTGCGTCCGGAGATATCGCGCATCAGGGCAATGACCAGCGGCCGGCCATCCCCCATGCCGGGCAGGCCGATGGTGCTGACTTCCAGCGGCAGTTCGCCTCCGCTCCGGGTGTTGATGCTGATCTCGAACAGGGCGGTTTCCCCGTAGCCCTGCCCCCTCTGCCTGAGATGTCCTTCCATCTGGGGGCGTTGGCGCTCGACCACAAGATCGTCAATGGTCATCTTCCGCAACTCGGCCAGGCTCCAGCCCATCAGATCCTGCCCCACCTGGTTGACGTACTCGATCCGTCCCTGCAGGTCATGGCACAGAATGATATCCCGGGCGTGATGTCCGTGGTGGCGAAGACGAGGATGTCCCGCTCCCCCGGCACATGCTCCGGGATGAGGGCGCGGTTGAAGGTGAACATGGAGCGCCCGTCCAGGGTGCGGTACTGGCTTTCCCCCTGATAATAGGGGCGCTCTTCGGCGATGGCCGTGAGTATCTCCTTGAAGCTGTTCAGGGTCTCGGGCACGATCATGCGCTGGAAATTACGTATGAGATGGTTCTTGTCTCGGGCGCCGCTGACCTCCACGGCCATGTCGTTCACATCCAGCAAAACCAGATTCTGCAGGACGGTGCCCACAAAGTCCGGATGGCTGTCCATCCAGAGGCCAAAATCCTCCACCCCGTCTGCCAGGATTCGCCGGACAGCCTGCCGGACCCGGGTGAAATCTTCCACGAAAAGCGGAACCTGGGTCACACGGAAAACGCGCTCCCAGATTTCCGGGGACAGTTTATTACGCGCGCCGTTGCTCTTCCTTTGCACCATGATGATTGTCCACTTTCGCACTTTTCCAACGCCGGTGCACCCAGAGCCATTGCTCGGGATGTTCCAGCACAAAGGTCTCGAAGCTGGAGGATATTTTTTGCAGGTAGCCCAGCACTCCCTCGGGAGAATCTTCGAAATCAGCGGGACGCAACACGGGCCCCAGCCGTAGACAATGGCCACCGTCCTGCTGACGGACCATGGCCGCGGGCACCACCGGGCACCCCGTGCGCAGGCTGAAGCGGGCCGCTCCCGGCCAGGTGGAAGCCGGACGCCCCAGAAAATCCACCATCAGGCCCTGGGCCCCCGCGTCCTGGTCCAGAAGCAGGGAAACCAGCCCGCCGGAGCGCAGATGCCGCAGAATGGGCCCGGCGCTGCGCGGCATGGGCACCGTGGCGATGCCGTGGGCGTGGCGCATACCCTGCAGATACCGATCGAAGAGCCCGTTGCGCTGGGTCTTGACCACATCCAGCAACGGGTAGCGCCGGGCGATCAGGGCGCCCCCCAGTTCGAAATTCCCCAGGTGCCCCGTGGCCAGGATGGCGCCCTGCCCCGCGGCCAGGGCCTCCTCCAGCAAGGCCCAGCCCGGATCCACCCGGACGGTGGCCAGCAGGCGTTCCGGATCCGCGCAAAAGGTCTCCCCCACCGTCAGGGCCAGATGATCATAGACCAGCGCGAGACGCCGCTCAATTTGCGGCACCGTCTCTCGCGGGAACGCCCCTGCCAGTTGCCGGCGCGCCACTTCGGCCCGGCCGACGGGCGTGTGCCGGGCCCATGTTCCCAACATCAGCAGCACGCGGCGGGCCATCCGTTCCGGCATAATCCTAAGCCCGCCCACCAGCAACCGAAAGGCCGCGTATTCTGTCCAGTCCGTCAGAGTCATGGGGATGAAGGTAGACCCTGGCGCCCGGTCGGGCCAGGGCCATGATCCTGATCTACCGTTTCTCCCTTTCCCGGAAAGTTTGTTGTCCCTAAAACAGGACAACAATATCCAAATATTTCATTCCAAAAACGCCGGAACCATTTTAGAAATGCTTTTTCAGGACATTCAACATCCTTTTTGTCGGGAAATAAGGTGTCCCCAAGCCCGGTAGGATACTCGGATTCTACACTCCAAAACTACCTCATGCAATCACAACGTCTTGGCGCCAAAGCCGGGCACGACCAAATCTTCGGACGGCACCGGCTCTTTTCCGCGGACGGCCTGGATCCCCTTCTCGCCGGCATAACGAAACAGCAAAAATACAAATCCATGATGCCTCTGCTGTCATGGGGTTGTCATATAATTCATTGACCCTCACCCCTTGAGCCCGAATGATTGCCGAACCGTTCACAGTTCTGTCACACGAAGACAACAGGACAAGGAGTTCCGCGATGAAACGAATCCTGCTCATCACCTGCGCTCTGGCCCTTCTGGTCGCCGGTGTGGCCATGGCCGCCGATGACGGTGTGGCCGGCAAGTGCATGACCTGCCACAAGGAGAAGACCCTCGGTCTGTACAACCAGTGGTTCAGGAGCAATCACGCCAAGCACAACGTCACCTGCCTGGACTGCCACGAGGCGGACAAGAGCGAATCCGACGCCTTCCTGCACGAAGGCGCCTATATCGCCACCCTGGTGACGCCCAAGGATTGCGGCACCTGCCACGAGAAGGAAAGCCAGGAAGTCCACAACAGCTACCACGCCCATGCCGGCGAGATCCTGAACTCCAAGGACGCCTACCTGGCCCATGCGGCCGGTGGCGCCCCGGTGGCCATCGCCGGTTGCGAAAGCTGCCACGGCGGCAAGGTCGAGATCGACCCCAACAGCCCCAACAAGCTGGCCCGCGTCAGCTGGCCCAACAGCGGCATCGGGCGCATCAACCCCGACGGCAGCAAGGGCAGCTGCACCGCCTGCCACACCCGTCACGCCTTCAGCGTGAAGCAGGCGCGCCAGCCCGAAGCCTGCTCCAAGTGCCACCTCGGCCCGGACCATCCGCAGAAGGAAGTCTACGAGGAGAGCAAGCACGGCAACGCCTACTACACGAACAAGGAAGAGATGAACCTGAACGCGGACCGCTGGATCGTGGGTGTGGACTACTACGAGGCCCCCACCTGCGCCACCTGCCACATGTCCGAGACCAGCAACCAGGCCGTCACCCACGACGTGGGCCAGCGCATCAGCTGGACCCTGCGCCCGCCCGTGTCCAAGACCAAGGACAACTGGGAGGTCAAGCGCAAGAACATGCAGGACGTGTGCAGCAACTGCCACGGCGAGGTCTTCATCGACGGCCACTACGGCCAGCTGGACGGCATGGTGCACCTGTACAACGAGAAATTCGCCAAGCCCGGTCTGGCCCTGTACAAGAAGACCAAGGAACTGGGTCTGGGCGAAGGCAAGGCCAACTTCTCCAACAAGTACGAGTGGATCTGGTGGGAGATCTGGCACCATGAGGGCCGTCGCGCCCGCCACGGCGCCGCCATGATGGGTCCGGACTACACCTGGTGGCACGGTATCTACGAGGTGGCCCAGCACTTCTACTTCAAGTACATCCCCGAGCTGCGCAAATTCCACAACGCGGAACTGGACGCCATGATCGACGAAGTCCTGGCGGACCCGTACCACCAGTGGCTGAACCGCCCCACGGCGGACATCAAGGCGGACATCAAGTCCGGCAAGATGGCCGAGATGTACGAAAACATGTACCAGGTCAACCTCAATTAAAGGGGCCGAGTGATGAAGCGATTCCAGCTCTTCATCCGCGGACTAGCGACGAACTGGACGGGAACGGTGGGGGTCGTTTTGACGACCTCCGCCTTCATCCTCTTCGTGTTCTTCGAACTGATGCGGATGGCGGGAATCCTGACCAACTCCTATGTGGGACTCATCAGCTACATGGCCCTGCCGGCCCTTTTCATCCTGGGGCTGATCCTGGTACCCATCGGCTGGTGGCAATTCCGCAAGGCCACGGGGCGGTCCACCGCGGAGTTGTTGACTCAGAGATTCCCCGACGACATGACCAAGGCCAAGCGCCTGGGATCCTCTTTGGTGGCGATGATCGCCGTCCTGACCATCGTGAACGTCCTGTTCCTGGGTCTGGGGGGCGCGCGCATGCTCCACTTCATGGATTCCTCGGAGTTCTGCGGCACGGCCTGCCACAAGGTCATGAACCCCGAATGGGTGGCCTATCAGAACTCGCCGCACGCCCATGTCGCCTGCGTGGAATGCCACATAGGCGAAGGCACCGAGGCCCTGATCGACGCCAAGCTCAACGGTCTGTGGCAGGTGGTCTCGGCCACCTTCAACCTCTACGAGCGCCCCATCCCCACACCGGTGCACCAGTTGCGGCCGGCGCGGGAAACCTGCGAGCATTGCCACTGGCCCCAGAAGTTCTACGGCGACCGCATCGTCACCCACAAGAGCTTCGCCATGGACGAAAGCAGCACGCCCCAGTTCACCACCCTGTCCATGAAGGTGGGCGGCGGCACCGGGGAGCAGGCCGGGACCATCCACTGGCACGTGTTCGAGGCCAACGAGGTGCGCTACCAGGCGGCGGACGAGAAACGCATGCACATGGATTGGGTGGAGGTGCGCCGCGGCGACAGCTTCCATCGCTACACCAACCGCAAGCTGGACAAGGCCGCCATCCAGCATGCTCTGCCGGAAGGCGAGCATGAGCCGCGCACCATGGACTGCGTGGACTGCCACAACCGGGCCACGCATATCTACGAGGATCCGGAAAGGGCCGTGGACGCGGCGTTGGCTTCCGGTGCCATCGACCGCACCCTGCCCTACGCCAAGAAGGTGGCCCTGGAGGCCCTGACCGGCACCTACACGGACAAGGACGCGGCCATGACCGGCATCGACAACGCCGTGCGCGGGTTCTATCTGCGCGATCTGGACGATGCCGCCCTGGCCGGCGGTTACGAGACCGACGCCATGATCGAGACGTTGCAGGACATCTACGCCCGCAACATCTTCCCGATCATGAATGTCCAGTGGAATACCTACCCCAGCCATCTCGGTCATAGCAACGAGACCAACGGATGTTTCCGTTGCCACAACGCGAATATGACGGACGATGACGGACAGGCCATCCCCTACGACTGCACGCTCTGCC
>PDQT01000363.1 GCA_002747875.1 bacterium DOLZORAL124_64_63 | reverse complement strand
GGACGAGTTCCTGGGGGTCGAGGCGGATGCCCCGCAAGGGTATGTGGAACCTGCCCAGCCCATGGAGGAATAGGGGGCGGCGGGACGAATACACAACGAGATGGAACGGAACGGGACGAGGGGCGGTCGATGGGCCGCCCCTTTTTCATGCCCCCTTTTCATGCAAATTTTGGCTGTGGATCGGAGCGGCCGGCTGCGGTATGTTCTTCACGCATCATCCGACAGAAAACAACACCTGCAGGTTGCAAC
>PDQT01000362.1 GCA_002747875.1 bacterium DOLZORAL124_64_63 | reverse complement strand
TCCCCGACAACTTCCAGATCATCTGGTCCGGCAGCACGCCCACCCTGGACTTCCGGGAGATGGCCGCCTACTGCGCCCCCATCCTCTGGTTCAGCCCCGATGAACCCAGCCTCGAAGACCGCACCGGCAAGGATATCATGATTCCCGCGGCCTTTCCTTTCGAGGCCGCGCCTTCCGGTCCCGTGGTCTACTACCGGCTGCGCACGGTCCTGACCCGGGGCGAAGGTGCCCCTGCGATATCCGGAGATCTGAAAAACCGTGTCGACACACGGCTGGATCTCTCGCGAATAGCGGGCCTGGACATCGATTATTTCTTCTATTATCCCCGAGAAGAAGGCCTGGGTGCCCACAAGCACGACGTCGAGGCTCTTTATCTGAAGGTCTACGTCCACCACTGTGAAAATTGCCCGGAGCAGAAGTACGCCCTTTATATCGAGCGCGCCGTCGGCAAGGCCCATGGCCTGCTGTGGTACGACAACACCCTCGTGACCGATGCATACACCAAATTTCCCGTCACCATCCTGGTGGAAGAAGGCAAGCACGCCAGCTGCACAGATAAGAACCAGGACGGCATCTACACCCCCACCTTCGACGTGAACCGCCGTATCAACGACGCCTGGGGTGTGCGGGACATCATGCGCGGTGGAGGCCTGTACAAGGGCAGCTTCCAGGCTTGGATGACCAAGCAGCGTATCCCGGAGCACCGTGTTTTCCCCCCCCTGCCTGTGGACAGTTACTTGCGGGCGGCCTTCAGCCGGGACGGAGTGTACGCCCCGGACAATGCCATCTATGAACTGCGTCCTTTCCCCCGCCCCGAAGCCGTGGATACTGTAGCCGAGCCCACCTTGCTGCACTTCATAGACGACAAGGGCGATGAGAACTGGCCCAAAATCCTTGAAACCGCTGACCTGCGCGCCTTCACACGCTGGATTGATGGGAAAAATTTCACCCACTCCCTGTCCATCGCCTACCGCGTCGAAGGGCAGAACAGTGGGGAATCATCGGGAACCGAAGGTCTGAGCTTCATCTTCCCGCTGTTGGTGATAAAAAACGTTTCGGATCCCATCACCGGGGGCTGGCTCGTCAACCGTATCTATATCAAGGACGATGAATTCCAAGATGTCAGTTGGAACCTGCTGTACACCCCCAGCGCTTCGCGCTGGATGGATGGTTATTTCGCCTTCGGCTGGGAATGGGACAAGGACCAGTACGGCGACGTCCACACCGACGTCATGACCGAGACCGGTGTCAAGTTCCGACTCAACCTGAACCACACGCCTCTGCGTTTTCTTTCCCATCTGGGAACGGATTTCTGGGGCCTACGCTTCGGCATAAAGAACGAGGGGGTCCTGAACTGGAACGGCATCGGCTACGTCTTCGAAGTCGGAGCGGGCGTCTGGTAGACGCGCGTGTTCACGGTGCGGCGTCCCCCGCGGCGGCTTCGGGCTTCCGCGGGGCCCCACCGGATTTTTCGGCCAGGGTCTGGATCACCTTGTAGTAAACCGGCGTCAGCAGCACCATGCCGATGATGCCCACCAGCATGCCTCCGAACACCGCGCTGCCCAACGAAACACGGCTGGCCGCCCCCGCGCCCGTGGCCACCACCAGCGGGAACACGCCCAGGATGAAGCTGAAGGCCGTCATCAGGATGGCGCGGAAGCGCAGCTCCGCCGCCGTCAGGGCCGCGTCGTGGATGCTCATGCCCTCCTGCTCGTGATTGATCTTGGCGAACTCCACGATCAGGATGGCCGTCTTGGCCACCAGGCCGATGAGCAACACCAACCCCACCTGCGTGTAGATGTTATTGTCCAGCCCCATGAACTTGCTGAACCACAGGGCGCCCATGATGGCCACGGGCACGCCCAGCAGCACGGCGATGGGGATGAGCCAGCTCTCGTACTGGGCCACCAGGAAAAGATACACGAAGACGAAGGCCAGCCCGAAGATGAGCGGCGCCAGGTTGCCCGCCTTGAGCTGCTGATAGGTCATGCCCGACCATTCGAAACCGAAGCCCATGGGCAGGGTCTCGCGCGCCAGCCTTTCCATCTCGGCGATCTGTTCGCCGCTGGAGACGCCGGGAGCGCCCATACCTGTGATCTGGGCCTTGGGGTACATGTTGAAGCGCCCGATGAACAGCGGCCCCACGGTGTCGCGCACCGCCGCGAAGGCCCCCACCGGCACCATGCGCCCCTGGGCGTTCCGCACCGTGATGCGCGCGATATCCTCCGGCCGGGAACGGAACGCCTCGTCGGCCTGGGCCATGACCCGCCAAGTGCGTCCGTAAAGGTTGAAATCGTTCACGTAGCTGGTGCCCAGGTAGGTGCCGAGGGTGGCGAAGATCTCGCTCATGTTCAGGTGATAGGCCTGGGCCTTCACCCGGTCGATATCCAGATAGAGCATGGGCACGCCCGAGCGCACGTTCTGGTTCATCCGGGCCAGCTTGCCGGTCCGGTTGCCCGCCTGCACCAGATTCCGGGCGGCCTTCTGCAACTCCACCACCCCAGCGCCGGCGCGATCCTGCAACTCGAAGCTGAAACCACCGGCGGAGCCCAGGCCCATGATCGGCGGCGGGATGAAGCTGATGACCAGAGCCTCCTGAATGCCGAAAAGCCGGGGCCGCAGCCGCTGCATGATGCGCTGGACATGCAGCTCCGGCGGCCGCTCGCTCCAATTGTCCAACGTCACGATACCCATGGCCACGTTGGGGGCCTGCACCCCGTCCAGAACACCGAATCCCCCCACCGTCAGGAACTTGGCCACGCCGGGGGTGTCGGCCAGGATGGCGTTGATCTGCTCGGTGACCGCCATGGTCCGGTCCAGGGAGGCGCCATCGGGCAAGGTGGCGTTGACGAAGAAGTACCCCTGGTCCTCGTCCGGCAAAAAACCACCGGGCAGGCTGACCATGCCGAAATAGGTCAGCACCAGCAGCCCCGCGAAAAGCCCCATGGCCAGGCCCGACTTGCGCAGCAGACCGGCCACCAGCCCCTTGTAGCCGGCGGTGCTCCAGGTGAAGAACTGGTCGAATTTCCGGAAAAAGAACCACTTCCGTTTGCCGGGCGCCTCCGGCTTGAGCAGTAGGCGGCACAGGGCCGGGCTCAGGGTCAGGGCGTTGATGCTGGAAAAGATGGTGGCGATGGAGATGGTGATGGCGAACTGCCGATACAGCAGACCCGTCAGACCGGGCATCATCAGCGTCGGCACGAACACGGCCAGCAGCACGGCGGTCGAGGCGACCACCGGCCCGGTCACCTCCCCCATGCCCTCGTTGATGGCCCGGCGCGCATCCCAGTCCTTCTCCTTCATCAGGCGCACCGTGTTCTCCGTCACCAGGATGGCGTCATCCACGACGATGCCGATGACCAGGATCAGCCCGAAGAGCGTCAGATTGTTGATGGACATCCCCAGAGCCAGCATCACCGCGAAGGTGCCCACCAGGGAAACGGGAATGGTGATGGCGGGGATCAGGGTGGTGCGCCAGTCCTGCAGAAAAACCCACACCACGAAGATGACCAGGATGATGGCCACGATCAGCGTGTTGATCACTTCCTTGACCGAGGCGGTGATGTACTCGGTGGCATTGAACAGGATCTCGTATTCCAGGTCCTCGGGGAAATCCTCGGCCAACCGATCCATGGTCTCCTTGACGCCGGTGGCCACGCCCAGAGCATTGGAACCCGGCAGTTGGTACAGGCCGATGGCGATGGCCGGGCTACCGCTGTGCTGGGCGTACCAGGCGTAGCTCAGGGCGCCCAGCTCCACGTCCGCCACATCCTGCAGGTAAAGCACCTCACCCTCGTCGCCGGCGCGGATGACGATCTGGCCGAACTCCTCAGGGCTGGCCAGACGCCCCTTGGCCTTGATGTTGTACTGGAAGGGCAAGTGGGCCTCGTTGGGCTGGGCCCCGATGGTGCCGGCGGCCACGTTCACGTTCTGGGCCCGCACTGCGGCCAGGACCTCGCCCGCCGTCAGACCACGCGCCTTCAGACGCTCCGGATCCAGCCACAAGCGCATGCTGAAATCCTTGGCCCCGAACACCATCACCTCCCCCACGCCCGGCACGCGCGAGAGCTGATCCTTGACACGGGTGGCCACGTAGTTGCTGATGAACAGAGCATCGTAGGTGCCGCCGGGCGAGCGCAGGCTAACCACCTCCACGATGGCCGTGCTCTTCTTGTTCACCCGCACGCCCTGACGCTTGACCTCGTCCGGCAGCAGGGGCTCGGCCACCGCCACCCGGTTCTTAGTCATGACCTGGGCCATGTCCCCATCGGACCCGATATCGAAGCTGACGGTCAGATTGTAGTTGCCCTCCGAATCGCTCTTGGAGTCCATGTAGATCATGTTCTCCACACCGTTGATCTGGTCCTCGATGGGGCCGGCCACGGACTCCAGCACGGTGTTGGCGTCGGCTCCCGGATAGGAAGCGCTCACGGCGATGGTCGGCGGCGTGACGTCCGGCATGGATTCCACCGGCAGCAGGGTCACCGCGATGAGCCCCACGATCAGGATGAGAATGGAGATGACCAGCGCCAACTTGGGCCGTTCGATGAATATCCGGCTGAACATCCTGTGGTTCTCCCTTGCGGCTTGCGCGCGTCATGCCAGCGGGCGCGCGCGGCCTTGGCGTTTCCTGCCGCCGATCAATCCCGCGTGGCCCGCATGGCCCGCATCTGTTCTGCCGTCAGGGGCATGACCGGAGCTCCCGGCCGGGCAAACACCTGGCCGTTGATGATGATCGTCTCATCCCCCCGCAAGCCCTGCCGGACGTGCACGGTACCGTCCCCCTGGGCCGCCCCCAACCGCACGTAGATCCGCTGGACGATATTGCCCTCACCCACGGTCAACACGTACTTGCCGCCCAGGTCCGACCCCACGGCCGTCTCCGGCACCAGCACCGCGTCGGGAATCTCCGCGCCCTCGACCTTGACCCGCACGAACAGGCCCGGAAAGACGGCCCCGTCCTCGTTCTCCAGCCGCGCCCGCAGTTCGATGGTACCGGTGCGCGCGTCCACCTCGTTGTCGATGTAGTCGACAACACCTTCCCGCGGGAAGCCTGTCTCGTTGGCCAGTTCCACGTAGGCGGGGATGCGGCGCGCGGGCCCTTCGCTCTTCTGCCCCATCCGTTTGCCTTGGGCCAGATAGCTGAGCAAAGCGGATTCCGGCGCATGGAAGTACACGTAGATGGGCTGCAGGGCGTTGACCCTTGTCAGAGGCGTGGGGCCCGCCTGCCCCACCAGGTTGCCTCGGTCCACCAAGCTGCGGCTGACGACCCCGTCGATGGGCGACTTGACCCGCGTGTACCCCAGGTTCAGTTCCACCTCATCCAGGGCCGCTTGGGCACTGCTCACCGAGGCGCGGGCCATATCCCGATCCGCCTTGGCCCGGTCCACGTCCATGTCGCTGACGGCATTGCTGCGGCCGGCCTTCTGCACCCGCTTGAGTTCCAACTCGGACCGTTCCAGGTTCGCCTGGGCCGAGGCCAAGGCGGCCCGCGCCGCATCGCGCAGAGCCCGGTAGCGGGTGTCCTCGATGGTGAAGAGGAGATCGCCGGCCTTCACCGGGGTGCTGGGCCGGAATTCCACGGACTTCAGGGTGCCCGTCACGCGGGCCATGACCTCGGCCGATTCGGCCGCCTGGCTGGTCCCGGTGAAGACCATGAAGTCCCTGATGTCGCGGACCTCCGGGCTGGCGACCGTCACCGGTGGGGCCTTGGGTGCGGCGGACTTCTGGGCCTTGTCGCCGCAGCCGGTCAGGCCAAGCAGGGCCGGCAAAACCAGCAGAGTCATGGCGGTCGATAGCCGGCGGGCACGATTGTTCCGGGAATGGACCTTCATCGATTGACCTCTTCCTTGTCTGCGGCATCGCGGCCGGGCACGGGTTCGTCCAAAGACCAGCCACCACCCAGAGCCCGATTCAGATTCACGAAATGGGTCAGCACCTGCCCCCGCGAGGTGGCCAGTTGATCCTGCTGGTTGAAGAGCACGCGCTGGGCATCCAGATAGCTCTGAAAATCCGTCAGCCCTTCCAGGTACTGGGTATGCACCAGATCCACCGATTGCTGGGCCGCCTCCACGGCCATGACCAGCAGATCCCGCCGCTCCTCCTCATTGCGCAGGGCCACCAGGGCGCTCTCCACCTCGGCCAGAGCCGTCAGGACGTTTTTCTCATAGGCCGCCAAAGCCTGCCGGGCCCGCGCCTCTTCCACGGCGATGAGGCCGCGGATCTTGCCGCCGCTGAACAGATTCCAGCGGACGCCGGGAGCCAGGGACCAGCCCATGCTGTCGCTCTCGCCCAGATCACCGAAGCGACCGGCCTGCAGGGTCAGCGCGCCGGTCAGGCTGAAGGAGGGATACAGATCCGCCGCGGCCACCCCGATGCGGGCGGTCTGGACGGCCAGATCGCGCTCGCTGGCGCGCACATCCGGCCGGCGGCGGAGCAGATCCACCGGCAGGTCCAGCAGGACGCCGGTTTCCGGGTTGTTGCGTTCCGGCACGACGGCCAGTTCCGCATCCAGACTGCCCGGCCACTGCCCCAGCAGCACGGCCAGACCGTTGCGGGCCTGCTCCAGGGCGGCCTCCAACTGGGGTATGACGGCCTCGGTGTTGGCCAGGTTGGAGCGGGCGCGCGAAACATCCAGCAGGGGCACCAGACCCGCGTCCTCACGGGCCATGACGATGCCCATCGTCTCCTGCTGGCTGGCCACATTCCGCCGCGCGAAAGCCAGCCGGCTCTGCAGTGTGCGCACATCGATGTAGGTGGTCGCCACCTGGGCAAAGAGGCTGACCATGACATCTCGATAATCTTCCACCGAGGCTTCCAGCCGGGCGCCCGTGGCTTCCCGCGTGCGGCGCACCTTGCCGAAGAGATCGAGCTCCCAACTGGCGACGCCGCCCACCTCCCAGTTGGTGGAAGGGTTGGCCGCCCCGGCGGCCACGGCCGCGCCGCCGGGGCCGTTGGGTGCCAGCTCGGCGCGGGACATCCGGGCGGAAGCCTGGACTTGCGGGAAGTAGGTTCCACCGGCGACGCGGTGCAGCGCCCGGGCTTCTTCGATGCGAGCCACGGCCATGGCCAGATCCCGATTGGCGACCCGGGCGCGCTGGATATAGCGGACCAGGAGGGTGTCGTTGAAAGCCGTCCACCAGGATTCCAGCGGGGAGTCCGGGGTGTCCGGAGTATTCAGATCCGCGATGGCCGCGTTGCGCCAGGCATCCGGGACCCGGGGATCCGGAGACACGTAGTCAGGGCCCGCCGCGCAATCGGTCAGCAGGAGCAGCGGTAAGAGGGGCAGCATCAGCATCGACGGAAATGTCGACCTGGGCGACCGTGCCGGCCTTCGCTGTTGCCGCCCCGAAGGCCCCCCCCGGCGCGGGAGGCAACCGGTAACAGCCGATTTGGGAAGGCTCAAAAGCGATCGGATCATGAAATCTGGTCTCTCCTTGGTGATGAACCTTTGCGGCCACGCGTCCGGCATCGGCGAAGAACCAGGAAACGCTTCGCAATGGAGCTTATCGGATCTTCTCTGTTTGGGGAATGGAAGAATGAGTTAACATGGGGCCGGAAGACGGCCTATCCTGCGCTAGATCCGCGCGCGGCCCGCCCCAACGGCCCTCAACAGCCACAATGCTCATTGAACAGGAGATCTCCATGAGCCAAGACACCCCCGCCTTCAGCCCGCGCGCCTTGGCCTTCAAGAGGCATGGATTCCAGTATCTGCTGATGGTTTTCCTTGTCTTCCTGCTGGTGGGCCCTTTCCTGGAAGACACCGCCTTCGCCAAGTACTTCATGGATATCTGCGTGACGGGTATCCTGGTGCTGGCGGCCCATGCCATCGACACCCGGCGGCGGCTTCTGCCGGGCACCCGCGCCCTGCTGATCATCACCATGTCGGTGCTCTGGCTCAACTCTTTCGGATGGCTGGAACTGGGGCCCAAACCCGCGCGGATTCTCTTGCTGGTTTTCCTGACTTCCCTCATCTATTCCTTTTTCGCTTATGTCTTCTCCGCGCGTCGGGTTGATGGCAACCTGATCAGCGCCACCCTGTGCCTTTACCTGTTGCTAGGGTTGGCCTGGGGCACGGCCTACGCCCTCCTGGAGGCTTTCATCCCCGGCTCGTTCCAGGGCCATCTGATCGCGGACAGCCAGCTCACGGGGAACACGCTGTCCTTCTTCCAGTACTTCAGCTACGTCACCCTCACCTCTCTGGGGTACGGCGATATTCTGCCCGCCACGCAGCAGGCGGCCGGGCTCTGCCAGTTGGAGGCCATTATCGGGCAGTTTTTCACGGCGGTGGTGGTGGCCCGGTTGGTGGGGGTGCAGGTTTCGCAGCAATTCGCGCAGGATTGATCGGGTGCCGTAATGCGGGGCCGAGCGGACGATTTCCGGTAGGGGCTTGAGAGAGAGACCGCGGGTAACAAGGAGAGGCGCGGAGTTGTCCGGCGGCGGTCCGGAACAACGGAATTGTCCTATCGGCCATCCCCTATTCCTGGTACCATCACCGAAAAGCCATCAGCAAACACCAACCTCCGGCCAAGGAAACCCGCCCATGAGAATTCGTGCTCTGGTCCCCATCGCGGATGGTTCTGAAGAAATCGAAGCCGTCTGCATCATCGACACCCTGCGCCGGGCCGACATTGAGGTGACGGTGGCCCGGGCCGGTGACACGCCGGGCACGGAAGAGCAACCCCAGGGAAAATACCCCCAGGAACAACAGCCCCAGAAGCTACAGGTCACAGCCTCCCGCGGCGTGATCCTGCAAGCGGAAACAACCATGGATCGGTGCCGGGATCAGGAATTCGACGCCATCGTTCTGCCGGGGGGCATGCCGGGGGCGGAACACCTGCGGGATGACGCCGTGCTCACGGAAATGCTGAAGGAGCAGCGCGCCCATGGGCGGCTGGTGGCCGCCATCTGCGCTTCGCCCGTGGTGGTATTGGCCCACCACGGCCTCATCGGGGACCTCCGGGCCACCTGCTACCCCGGCTTCATGGACCGGCTGCCGGCGGCTTCGCGCAGTGGTGAACGGGTGGTGCGCATGGCCAATCTCATCACCAGCCGGGGGCCGGGGACGGCCCTGGAATTTTCCCTGGAAATCGTGGATTTCCTGTGCGGCAGAGAAACGCGCGAGGAACTGGCCGGCCAGATGCTGATCCCGGAACAGCCCTGACATCGCCCTCGGAACAAGCGCGAGGAAAAACCCACCGGAAAAAGCCAAGGGAGAGGCAGAGCGCCCCTCCCTTGCCAACCGACGTTTGCCGCCGGGATCAGACCTGTTCCAGCACCTGATCCACCAGCCCCAGCGCCTTTTCCAGAGCCGCCGCGTCCGGCAGACCGGCTTGGGCCATGTTGGGCCGGCCGCCCCCGCGCCCGCCCACCGCCGTGGCCAATTCCTTGACCAGATTGCCGGCATGCAGCCGCTTGGCCTCCACCAGGTCCGGTGTCAAGGTCACCAGCAGGCTCACCTTGCCGTCCAGTTCCGCGCCCAGCACGACAACGCCCTTGCTGCCCAGCTTGTCCCGCACGTGGTCACCCAGCTGCATGAAAGCGCCCTTGTCCGCAGCCGACACCCGGGCGCTGACCACCTGGAAACCGGCCACCTCGCGCGGGGTCTCCAGCACGTCCTGCAGATGGGCGCGGGCCTCCTCCTGCTTCAGGGCGGCCAGTTCCTTGCGCAGGGACTTGCTCTCCTGGATCAGGAGCTGCACCTGCTGGGCGTAAGGGCCGCCATCGGGGCGCAGCACCGTGCCCAGGTCGCGCAGGGCGGCGCGGTCCCGACGTTCCGCCGCCAGGGCGGCCTGGCCGGCCACGGCCTCGATGCGGCGCACGCCCGCCGAGACGCTGCTCTCGCTCAGGATGCGGAAGGGTCCGATCTCTCCCGTGGCGGCGCAATGGGTGCCGCCGCACAGTTCGATGCTGCCGCCCAATTCGGTGCCACCACCCAGCCGGGCCGCGCCCGGGATCTCGATGACGCGCACCTTGTCGCCGTACTTCTCGCCGAAAAGGGCCATGGCCCCCATGCTGCGGGCCTTCTCCAAAGGCACGTCTTCATGGCTCCGCACCGCCTCGTTGATCAGCACCTTCTGCTGCACGATGGCCTCGATGCGGGCCAGTTCCTCGGGCGTGACGGCCTTGTCGTGGAGGAAGTCGAAGCGCAGATGCTCGGGGGTGACCTCGCTGCCGGCC
>PDQT01000297.1 GCA_002747875.1 bacterium DOLZORAL124_64_63 | reverse complement strand
TATCACAAGGGGGTATCGGAGAAGGACAGCCGGAGTCCCTCGCCGGCGATGATGCTTGGGCTGACGGACCATCGATTGAGTATAGAGGAGATGTTTGGGGAGCGATTGTTCCCCGATGACGTGGATCTGCCGCCGCGCTGGCGGCAGTACTACAGGCGCGAGGTTGAGACGGTGGCTTTACCAATCAATCGGCGGCATGATTTGAGATTTGCCTTCTGATTTCCGCTAAAACAATAAGAACAAGGGGTTAGTGTGCCTAGATCAGGCTGAAATCGGTCCTATCACCGTCCACCCAGGCTCTCTGCGGAGCCTGGGCGCGGTCTAGACGATCTATTTCAGCCCACGAGGCCGGACGGCTGTCAACGGAAGTTGATCGATCAACAATTTCAGGGGCACAACTTTAAACCTCCGGGGGCCCCGACGGTAGGCTGCCCAGGTAGTGTCCCTCCAGGAAAGCCAGCAGCATCTCCCGGCCAACCCCTGCGGGCAGATCCAGCGGATGAAAATTCCACCCCACCACCGGCAACACCCGGTCCCGCACGGCCAGCACCAGGCCGTCGTCATTCCAGGCCGTGACCATCAGCTGGCTGGGCAGGGCGTTCTTGTCCGGCGACGTGGCGGGATAACTCGCCACCTCCAGCGGTTCCATGAAGCCCGTCCACAGGCCCACGTTGTCGTGCATGAGATAGTGTTCCTCGGAAGGCGCGGTCGTCGAGACGACCGGACACTGCCCACCATAGGCCGCCAGCAGGCTGCCCAGGCCCGCGCCATCGACCAGGATGGGCGCCTTTTCCAGCAGTTGCGGAATGATCTCGGGATCCACCGGCGCCAGCAACAGGACACGATGCGGGTCGTTCTCCAAGATGGTCTCGGCGCTGGCTTCAGCGGCGGAAACCATCCTGGGCGGGGCCCCGCCACATTCCACGCGCAAGAGTTGAATCCAGTCCACGGGCCATTCATCGACCGGATGAACCATCGTCACGCGCACACCTTCAACCGACATGATACAACTCCCACGATAACGGACCGCACGGGCATGCCCGGCGAGCCCCCGTCCAAGATGATCACCATTTCTCCCGCGCCGTCATGACACACCAGATGTGGCAAGCTCCGCGTCCGTTCCCCTTATTGCGCGGAGGCTGAACGGGCTTCCTGAACGATGGTGATGCCGGCGCTGGCCCCGATGCGGGTGGCCCCCGCGTCGATCATGCGCTTGGCGTCGATGAAGCTGCGGATTCCCCCCGAAGCCTTCACCTCCATGCCTGCCGGGTGCACCACCGAGGCCATCAGAGCGATGTCCTCCGCCGTGGCCCCCCCGCTGCTGAACCCGGTGCTGGTCTTGACGAAATCGGCGTGGGCACACCGACTCAGTTCGCAGGCGCGCACCTTCTCCTCATCCGTCAGCAGGGCCGTCTCGATGATCACCTTGCTGACGGCGCCGCCCTCACGGCAGACATCGGTCACGGCTCGGATATCGCGCAGGATGTAATCGTCATCGCCATCCTTGAGCCGCCCCACGTTGATGACCATGTCAATTTCCTGAGCGCCATCGGCAATGGCCTGGCGCGCCTCCAGGCCCTTCATCTCCGGCGTGTTGGCGCCTAGAGGAAACCCCACCACCGAACACGTCAGCACATCGCTGCCGCGCAGGCCTTCGGCCACGGTCCGCACCCAGCAGGGGTTCACGCAAACCGACCGGAATCGATATTCCCGCGCCTCGGCCACCACCTTGTCGATCATGGCCCGGGTGGCGTCGGGCTTGAGGATGGTATGGTCGATGTAGCGGGCCAGATCTTCGGGCGCGCCGCCGGTGGCCGTGGCCACGCGACGCTGGTGCCGCGACTCGGTGCATTCGGTGGTCAGGAACACATCCACGATCTGCGCCGCCAGATTCCCCTCGATCAGGCCGGCGCCCAGGGTCAGCAGATTGGCGTCGTTGTGTTCACGCCCGTTGCGGGCGCTGCTCAGATCGTAGGCCATGACCGCGCGCGCACCGGGCACCTTGTTGGCCACCATGCAGGAGCCGGTGCCGGTGCCGTCGATCATCACCCCCCGCTCGGACCGGCCCGCCGCGATGGCCTGGGCCACCAACCGGGCAAACTGAGGATAATCCACCGCCATGGTGGAATCGGTGCCCATGTCCTGAACCTGGTGTCCCTGATCCTGGAGATGCTTGATCAACATCTCCTTCAACTCGAATCCCCGGTGATCAGCACCGATGGCGATTTTCATGGCATGGCTTTCTGGTTGGATCTGCCCTAACAGACCGGTGATATGGTCGGAACCCGCACTCTATAATATGGAACAAGGGCCCGTGAGAGAAAAGTTCAACCCCGCAACAGAGCCCGCGTGGCGCGCCCGCCCAGGCCCAAGAAGGTCTTGAAGAAGAAGGCGCTCAGACGCAGCCGCCTCCCCAGGCCGGGCATTTTTTTCGCCTGGTACCCGAGATCCATCAACCGGGCCTCGTCCGGCCATACGAAACGCCCGGAATCCCACAGTCTCTCACTAGGCCGATGCAGCATCAGCAAGTGTAGAAGAGAGGAATAGCCATCCACGGTTGCGGCCCGGCGCTGGAACAGGCCCTCCTCCACATCCAGACCGCGGAGAGTGCGGGTGGTCCACCAGCCGGGAGCCAGTTCCTCAACCTCCGGCCAGGGCACCTGCAGACCGGCAATCTGCTTCACCATGTGCAGAGAAAGCCACAGAGCCGTCCCCATGTTGGTGCGCCCGGCCTCCTTCACCAGATAAAGCTTCTCCTCTTCCGTGAGCCCCTTGAGCAGCACAACCAGATCGCAGACACGCTTCAGATCCACGAACCCATCAGCAATTTGCTGATAGACCCCGTGCAGCACCTGGTCCACCGGAGAGGCGGCCTGCATCGTCTGCCGGCCCAGATGGATTTCGCGAGCCCGATTAAACACCCCCGGCACATCGAAATCATAAAAAGACGAGGGCAGCGTCAGATCCCAGTGCACCTCCACGGTGCTGCCCTGGGGCCCCAGCATGATCCGGTGCAAATGGTGGCGCGCGTAATAAAGGGGATCCCGATTGCCGCTGAAATGGCGATAGCCCAGGGTCTCCAGCCGGCGGCACACCTCATCCACCTGCCCCCGAGGCACCAGGATGTCCAGATCCAGGAACCAGCGCTGGTCCGGCCGGGCATAATGGCCTTGGGCCAGGGCTCCGCCCTTGAGCACCACCGGGCGGCAATCGGCCCAGGTCACGGCCGGCAGAATGCGCTCCAATTCCATCAGCAGGAATCCGGTGCGCTCGCGGGAAGACGCCAGCCCTTCCCGGAAATCCAGGGTCTTGGCCTGTTCGGGTAGATAGGGATCGGCCAGCACTTGCAGGTGGTGCGCCAACAACAGCTCACAGACCTCGGCGGCATCCACGCCGTCGGGCAAGGGAATGGTTGAGGGGGCCAGGCCTTCCGGATTCCGGGACCAAGCCGCCAACAGGGTCTTGACGTATTGCTGAGAGACGTTCTTCATGGGTGGATTATCGGCCTCGTCACATCAGGGGTTAATGTCCATTTTCCGATGCAGACCATGGGTTACGGCTTCAGATATGGTAACATTGGCCGAAGGATTGCCAAGTCTGATTCCTTGAACCTGGATGTCTTGAACCTGGAGCCTGTTTTGCCCGGCAACCCCGACAGAGAGGAACGCCTGGACGCCTGGTTGGCACTGACGGGCCACGCCATCGCGCCCCAGGCCCCCGTGCGCCTGCCCATGCTCAGCGGCAGCATGCTGCCGGCCATTCCCGTCGGGGCCTTCCTGGAAGTGGAGCCGGCCACAGGAGAACATTGCCGCCCCGGCGATATCGTGGTATACCGGGCGGGCGACAAATTGGTGGCCCACCGCATCATCTGGCGAATCAGTCTGGGCGGCCGGCGACTATTTTTCGAAAAGGGCGACACCAACAAACGTGGTAGCTGGATTCGCGGCGCGCGGATCTGTGGCTTGGTCACAGCTTTCCACGTCGACCTGGAGCGTCAAGAACTTTCCCGAGACAAGGAACGCGTTCAGACGGAACGTGTTGCCGTTTTGCGGGAATTCCTGCTGCGCGCGCCACGCCGGCTGCGCAAGCTTTTACGCCCTGCTCAGGGCTGAGAAGAGAGTCAAGGTCTGATCTTGGAAGCAAAAGCCACCGCGGAATTCCGACTGGATCTGGCCGGCGCCGTCATGGCCCTGGATTGCCATCCCCCGGCCCTGGCCTCCGGGCTGGCCACTTGGTTCGGCCGCCCTTCAAGCCCCGCGGAGCCCCATATCCGGCTCCACTTCGAGCTGGTCCCCCACGCCGACACCCTGGAACTGCCCAACAGCCTCCTGCGCACCAAGACGCGAACACCCGACGGCCATTTCGACATCGCCAACAGCCTGATCCGCGGCCACTTCGACCCCACCTCTGGCCAGGGCGCCATCTTTGCCAAAGGCGCCCTGACCCGGGGCCTGCTGATGCGCGTCATGGAGCAGATCTTCTACCAGGCTTTCTATTCCGCCGCCCAGGCCGCGGGTACCGGCAGCTTCCTGCTGCACAGCTCGGCGGTCATCGCCCAGGATTCGGGCTTCCTGTTCGTGGGGCCCAGCGAGGCCGGCAAGACCACCGCCGCCAACAACAGCACCCGCTTCCACATTCTGGGCGATGAGATGACCCTGGTGCTGACCAACCCCGCGGGCACCCTCATCGAAGGCACTCCGTTCAACGGCACCTTCAAGCAGAAACGGCCCGGACGGGCCCCGCTGCGCGCCGTCTTCCTCCTGGAGAAGGCCGCGCAGCACCGCATCCTGCCCGTGAGCCCGGCCGAAGCCGTCAGCTTCCTGGCCGCCGAAGTGGTCCCCCCCGTGGGCCTGGATGCGGTGCCGGACAAGACCACGGTGCCGGCCATGGTGGACCTGGCCGCCAACCTGGTGGACCAGGTGCCCGTCTACCGGCTGGAGTGCCTGCCCGACCCCGGGTTCTGGCGCGCCATCGACGAACACTTCCAACTGGACCTTTTCCGCTAACCAGAAAGCGAGTCTTGCGATCATGAATTTCCAGACCATTTACAAGCAGAACCCCCAATGCCCGGTGCGTGAAATCGGCGGCGGCCTGGTCATCATGGCCCCGGCCGGAGAGACGACCCATGCCCTCGAGGATCTGGGCCTTTTCATCTGGAACCAACTGGATGGGAAAAAGGATCTGGAGGCCGTGCTGGCGGCTGTGCTGGCGGAATATGATGTTCAGGAGACGAGGGCGCGGGATGATCTGGAGCGTTTTATCACCCAACTCCAGGACGCTGGTCTAGTCCTCCAAAGCTAAGCCGCCCATCTTTCCCGGGTACCAACAATTTCCGAGGCACAACCAACGGTATGCTGAATCGTTTTTTTGTGCTATAATATGTAAAGATAACCCCCATCATCATCCACAGGAGTCGAACGTATGCAGTTCTCCACCCCCTGCCGGTCTGTCTTCACCGGCCTTCTGCTCTTTATCCTCAGCCTGGGGATGCTCGGCACCTCGGGCTTCGTCTACGCCGCTGATCGCACCGTCGTCGGGGAGCTTTTCTCCGCCGATGGCTGACCTTATTGCCCCCCTGCGGTCGCAGGTTTCAATGATCTCGAAGAAGTCTACAGTGCCGATCAGTTCATCCCCTTGACGATGTACGTCAGCAACCCCTACGCGGTGCCGGGCGGCTTGGCCCGTGCCGCCATGTACGGTTTCAGCGGGACCCCCAACCTCACTTTCGACGGCACCATCAACCACTCGGGCGGCCAGTCCGGTGGGTCCATGTTCACCATCTTCCAGCCCTATGTGGAGCAGCGTCTGGCCGTCAGCAGCCCGCTGATCATCAACGCCGCCTACGTCGCGACAGGCCAGGAGATCAGCGTCAGCGCCACCATCCAGGTGGATCAGGCTCTCGGCGGCGACAATCAGGTGCATTTCCTGATCTGCCAGGAGGGGCTGCACAACCAGTCCAACATGGTGATCGATGTGCTTCCCAGTGAGCCCTTCACCCTGACCACCCCTGGCCAAAGCACCATCGTCTCGCGTGACTTCACCCTGGACTCTTCCTACAACCTGGACGACCTGCGTATCGTCATCCTGGTGCAGGACTCCATTTCCCACACCATCCATCAGGCCACCTTGGCCTCCGCCGACTACGCGGGCACCATCGTGGTGGATGCCGAACCCGATGGTCTCAACGCGCCGTGGCGTCTACAGGGGCCGGATAATTTGAACATTGACGGCAACGGCGACCGCTCCATCAACGTCTTCTACACCGGCGACTACACGCTGACTTTCGAGGACATCAACGGCTGGGCCCTGCCCGAACCCGCCACCAGCACCTTGACCCTGAACGATGGCGACACCATCAATTTCAGCGGTACCTACACCGACGGGCCCTTTGCCCTGTTGCAGGATGGCCCCATCGCCGATATGGGCCAAGCCGAGGGCGCCTCCCTGGTGGATTTCGATGGCGACGGTGATCTGGATATTCATGTGCTGAACAACGGCACGGCCGACCAGCTGCTGCGCAACGACGGCAATATGGTCTTCACCGACGTGGCCAGCGGCCTGATCGCCGACACCGGCGCCGGCCGCAGCAGCGCCTGGGCGGATTTCAATCAGGATGGCCATCTGGACGTGTACATCGGCCGCGAAAACGAGTCCAACCTCTTCCTGCTGGGCGACGGCAACGGCGGGTTCACTCCCGCCAACACCCTGGGCGCAGACGATTCCGGTCCCGCCACCAGTGTCTCGTTTGTGGACTACGACGTGGACGGCAACCTGGACATCTACATCGCGCGCGCGGGTGCGACCAACCAACTCCTCCGCAACTACGGGGACCTTGGCGGCGGGCTGTTCCTCTTCACCGCCGCCAACGATGGCGTCCCCAGCGCCAACAGCAGCGGCGCTGACTGGATTGACCTGGACGGGGACCGGCGCCTCGATTTGTACGTTGTCAACCAATTCAATTCCAACCGGTTGCTGTTGAACCTGGATATCGGTTTTGCAGATATCACGGGCACCTCCGGCCTGGGTGATGTAACCAACGGCATCGGTTCTTCCTGGGGCGACTACGACAACGACGGTGACATGGATCTGTACCTCGCTAACGGAGGCATGGCCGATCGCCTTTTCGAGAACAGCGGCAATCAGATCTTCAACCAGGTCTACGGCGACATGGTGGGCAACATGGGCGAAGGCCGCGGCGTGGTCTGGGGCGATTTCAACCAGGACACCCTGCTGGATATCTATCTGGTGCGCCACGATGAATTCGACCTCTGCATGCTGGGCGACGGCACCGGCAACTTCACCGACCTACCCCTTGGCTATGCCGAAGCCCGTGGTGCCGGCAACGCCGTCGTCAGCGGCGACCTGGACGGGGACGGCGACCTGGACCTCTTCGTCACCCGTCAGGACCAGAGCAATCTGATCCTGCGTAATGATATCGCTGATGGGCATTTCCTGAACCTGGACCTGACCGGTTCCGAGGGCCGGACCGACGCCATCGGCGCCACCGTCAGCCTGACCGCCAACGGTGTCACCCAGATCCGGCGCGTGCAGGCCGGTGGCGGCTACCAGGCCATGCAGGCGCGGCGGATGCACTTCGGGCTGGGCCAGAGCACCATGATCGAAAGCCTGGTCATCTCCTGGCCCGACGGTGAGGTCCAGACCCTGGAGAACCTGGGTGTCGACCAGCTTCTGCAGGTGACCCAGGGCGGCAACTCCCTCAGCGCGGTGGAGGACATCCTGCCCCGACGCACGGCCCTGGGCCGGGCTCACCCCAACCCCTTCAACCCCAGCACCACCATCAGCTTCACCCTGGCGGAAAGCGGCCCCACGCGGCTGGAGATCTTCACGCTGGACGGGCGCCTGGTCCGTACCCTGGTTTCCGAATCCCTGGCGGCCGGCTCCCACGAGGCGGTCTGGACGGGACGGGACGACGCGGGTCGGTCCGTGGCCTCGGGCACCTATTTCTTCCGGCTGGATGCCGCCGACGGCAGCAGGCAGGCGGGGCGTATGGTGCTGGTGAAGTGATATGGAACGGCTAGTCAACTAAAGACGTTACCGTCCTGGAGCCCCGGCCTTGCCGGGGCTCTTCTTGTTTTATCGGGGGGAAGAGGCAAGGTCGACGGTCGATCAGACTGATATCCGCGCATTGGTTAGCGCACAAGATACTGCCCGTCTGGAGCGGCCTCCCTCTACCCCCATTTTGTAAAAAATCACCTGATCAAGCCGCCTTTTCGAGCTCTCGCATGATCCGCTCGTAATCCTTTTGCACCGCTTCGTTTTTGCTCAGCGTCAGGATCAATGCACCGTTCGGAAGGTTGAGTCGCCCGGCCCGGCGACGGCTCAAAGTCGCGGTCGATGGTAAACGCCGCAGGCCCAGCACACGCAAAACAAGAGGGTCGTCATGATAAAACTTCACGTCGTCCAGTTCGCGGAAGCCAAGGATGATGTGGATCACAAAAGTCAGGAACAGTTCAGGCAACTAGAAGCCGCCGGCCGAGGTCAATGTCTGGTCAGTGAAACGAAGGGTAGGAGCGGTGTGGACACGGCTGAAAATCTTTGCTTTACTGGATCTCATGAAAGAGGGCTTGCTCTGACTGGGTTTTTGCTGGCGTAGTAACCGCATAGTCCCATGTCTGGAGGCGTCTTTCAATGTTTTAGCATCTTTCATGTCGGCGGATTTTTGCAATCATGGGATAAGCAGAACGGAATTCCAATGATCCCACGGTCACTCAAAACATCGTTTGGAATAATGGTGACCGTGTTAGTCGTGGCCCTCTATCTTACTGGATGCGATGGCTCCGGCCCGGGCGGAAGAGATGATTTCTGGTACCATCTTTTTGATACCGAGTTCTCTTGGGTGATTGAGCCGGATCCGCCGTATTTCACCACGGAGACTCCTGTCGACATTGCAATAACTGTCCGTCCCCGTGAATCGGGGGTTGGTCATTTTACCTTTATTGGAGAGAATCCTGAAAATGGGGCGGATGGTGAAATGCTATCCCCTGTTTCTGGAGAAGTGGGGACAGTATCTGCCCCTGTAACTTACGTTGCAGGTGAACCAACCACGTTGGTTTGGCGGATTCAATTGAATGAGGTTAGGCCCAACCTGCCATATGATGGCGTTCGATTTCAGATGTACGCCGGCTTCGACTCGGTCATGGTTGATTCGACGATGTACCCGCTGGGCGCTCCTGAACTCTCAGCCCAGTTCGGCTCGGGCTATCTTCCAGGATTCAGCAGGATGCTGAATCTCGATCCGCCTGAGGAATAGAAAGAGGATGGTTTAAGCATTCAGAACTTGGAGGTTCTTGGCAAGCTGCGTTATGACTACCCCATCTCTGCCAAAACTCCCTTCATGAATACTCAGCACGCCGGCCGCTTCGGCCGGTCGTCTCGATTCCGCGGCAACGCCATCATCTGCAGCTCACGCGTCAGGTTGTGCGCCATGACCGACGCCTGCATGGAGAACTGATTGCCGGCCCAGCTGTGCGTCGGCACGTAGTCCATCATGGCCATCGAAAAGGTCGAGCTGAAGCGGAGGGCAGGAATGGCTTGGACGCAGCTATGGAGTGGGAGAGTGCCAACCTAAGTTCCGGGCACTATGCCCAACTTCAAAAACGACACCCCGACTCCGACCGAGATCATAGACCAAAAAACCGGTCGCCAAACCTCCTTGGGCTTGACGACCGGTTGGTCATTATCTGAAAAGAAAGACGGACTACTTCACGAGCGCCAACTTCTGAACGGAGCGCGCACCATCCACCTGCAGCCGCGCGAAATACAGACCGCTGGCCACCTGGCCACCGGCACCGTCGCGCCCATCCCACAGGATCTCGTGCCAGCCGGCCCCCATCTCAATATCCAGGTCGCGCACGTGGCGCCCCCGCTGATCGAAGATGGCCAGGCCAACCTGCCGGGCTCCGGTGGGCACGTGGTACTTCAGGGTGGTTGCCGGGTTGAAGGGGTTGGGGTTGGGCGCGTTCAGATACGCCACATCGCCCCGCGCCGGCCATTCCGGCACGGCGGAAGACGCCAACTGGGTCACGGTGATCCGGTCGATCCACCAGCCAAGACCGCAATAGCCCCCGTCCTCGGCCGAACCGCTGTCGTCACTCTGCAGGCGGAAGCGGATGTCCACCAGGGCCACCCCGTTCTCGTCCGCGGCATCCAGCACGTCCTGCGGCAGGCTGTAGCTTTCCTCCACACAGCCGGAAACACCGCTGAACTGGGCTATCTCCTCCCAGCCGTATTCCTGATCCGCAGCGGGGCGCGCCTCGATATAAACGTAATCATAGGATGTCTCCAGATCGTATTTATGGCGCAGGCCGAGGGCGGGCGCGCCACTGGTCTGCACCGCCACCGTGATCCAGGCGAAATCGTTCCAGCCGTTGCCGTAGCCCGGGCAGGCCCAGACATCCCGGCCGAACCAGAGGCCACCATCGCCGGTGCAGCCGTCGCCGTGGGTGAAATCCACATGGGCGAAGCTGTGGCAGAAGAGCATGGAGCCCGCATCTTCCTCGAAATCCCAGGTCGCGTCGGCGGTCACGGCGTTGGCGGCGCGCGGCACCGAGCCGCTGTTCAGCAGGTCGGCCGTCACGTTCACGCCGTCGTCGCTGATGTTGCCGATGACCACGCCCGTGTTCTCGCATTCCCAATCCCAGGCCGACGGGATGGTGGTGTCGCTGAAGGTGTCCCGATCACGCGGGCCCACCCAATCGGTGCTGTCGGCGTTGAAGGCACTGAAACCGGGCCACAGGTCGCCGTTATCTCCCGGATTGAAACCGTCCAGGTAGCGCAAACGGGAATAGTCCGGCACGCCGTCCAGATTCTCGCGCCAGTTGCCGTCCGCCAGGCGCCAGGGGCTGGCGTCCACCACATCCACCAGACGGTGCATGTCGTTGCTGTTCGCGGTCAGGGAGTCATCCACGTGGTAGATGATCAGACCCGCGGGATCCGGTAGACCGAAAGCGATCTGCCGCTGCAGCAGCCCTTCGTCAAAGCCGATCCGGCGGCGATTCTCCACCAGGAAGTACTCATCGCCACCGGCCTCGCCCTCACGAAAGATGCGGTAGGCCACCGGGTGGGTTTCGGCCGGGGGGATGCTGGTCTGCGGCATGTCCGCCTGAACCTCCACCGGGGCCACCCAGCCCAGCTTCATCTTGGACCAGGCCGTCATGTGGGAAGGACTGCTGCCGGGGGCCTCGCCGGCGCGATGGGTCCAGCTGCCGCCGCTCATCAGACCCCACTGGCCGATGCCCACGCTGCTGTAATCCGTGTCGTACAGATCCGGCAGGCCCAGCACGTGCCCGTACTCGTGGGCGAAGACGCCCATGGTCATCAGGCTGCCGTCCGCGAACATCTCCGGTTCGACGCTGTAGCGCCGGATCTGCACGCCGTCGTTGGTCTGCAGGCCGTTCCAGAAGGACCAAGCGTGGCTCCAGATATCACTGGGGTCACCGGACTGCTCCTGCCCCGGTCCCGCGTGCAGGAAGAAGAGGGCATCCACGTATCCGTCGTCATCCCCGCTGTTGGGGATGCCGTCCGGCCCGTCGTTGTCGAAAAGGCTGTAGTCCAGAATCGGATCCAACTGGGCCACCGCGTCGATGATCATTTCCCGCGCCGTGTTCGGGTCCTGGCTTCCGTCCGGGTTGGCGTAGGAAGCGTAGCTGTTCTGCGCCATCAGCCAATCGCTGACCGTACCGGTCACGGAGTAGGCCCCATGGCTCACCTCGCGGTAGTAGTCATTCATGCTCCCGGTGGGGAACTCGTCCACCGAGAAAAGCAGGCTCTCGTAGGCCGTTGCCGGGTGATTCACCTCATCCGCCGGGTGGTCCTGGAACTGGAAGAGAATCACCAGACACGTCCCCACCCCGCTGACGCGCGCGCTGCGCACGGTAAAGTCCTTTTGCATATCCAAGGCCATGCGGGACGGCATTTGCTCCTGCTGTAACCGCGCCACCTCCGCGCGGCCCAGATCTCTGATCAGATCCGGATGCGCGGAAACCCCGTGGTAATCCCCAGGTCCATGCGGTCCATGCGGTCCGTGCGGGCCACACGCCAGCGCGTCACCGCCCCCCAACAACAGGCATCCCGCCAAAAAACCGGCCAACCACTTCATTCTATCCTCCATTCACATTGATTCATGCTACAAGACAACCCGCAAACCCCCATTCACAGGGTATTTGCGGGTTGCCGGGGTCTACGTCAGACATGACCGAGCGGTTATTTCACAAGGGTCATCTTGCGCGCGGTGGTCTTCCCACCGGAAGTGAACCTGTAGAAATACATGCCGCTGGGCACGGCCCCACCAGACTGATCCGTGCCGTCCCACATCACGGCATGGTCACCGACAGCCCGGTTCTCGCTCACCAAGGTCCGCACCAGACGACCGCTCAGATCGTACACGCCCAACTCCACATGCCCCGCCTGGGCCACGGAGAACTTGATGTTCGTGACCGGGTTGAAGGGATTGGGGTGGTTCTGGGCCAGACGGAAAATCTTGACCGGGTTGTCCAGGGAAACGGGAGAAGTGGGATTGTAGGCCGCGTTGGCCGCGTCCACAGCGTCCCGGATCTCCGCCAGCGTCTCTCCCGCCACCAGAGCGTAGACACTGGTGGCGCTCTCACCGGCCAGCAGGCTGATCTCGCTGCTGGTCAGTGCGGACCAGTCATCGGCCGTGGTGGCGGAGGGCACGGAGAACCCGCCGCGCAGGAACCTCACCTTGTTCGAATCCTCGATGTGGAGTTCGGGATAGACGTAGGTCGGGTTGTTGATCAGGGTGGTGTTGCTGGCCGCGCCGGGAGCTCCCAGCAAAGCGATGCCAAAGTACGGGCCATCGTCGGCGTACATGTACGTCAGATTCCGGTCGGAATCGCTACCACCGTAGTTGGCGCCGGAATTGCCGCCGATATCGAAATCGCAGAACACGCCGTTATGGACCGAGGCCATATCCGTGGTGCCCGTATTGGAGACCTTGTACTCCAAGATGACGAAGTCATTCCGGTCGCTGCCGCTGAAGGCGAAGCTGGTCTGTTCCACCACCACACCCCGCGGAGAAGCGTGCCCGCCATCGTTGAAGATGGCCCGGAACGTCTGGTCGCTGGAAGCCTCGCCCAGATCAGCCACGCGGCCATTGGGATCCTGGTTGACAACCCACTCGCCGGTGTCCCCGCTGGTAAAATCACGGTTGCAGACGTAGAGGGAGTTCTCGGCCAGCCAGAAACTGCCGATGAACAGGCCGCTCCCGCTGTCGGCCAGGCCCATGCCCTGGCCCGCGGTGTGCTCCTGGTCCATGTAGCCGATGATACCCTGGTCCGTCACGGACAGGAAAATGTCGCCGATGTTGTGGGTCCGCCACTCGGGCAGCCCCACGTACCAGTCGATGGCGAACGTGCGCGTGAACCAAGCCCCGCTGTTGACGGTCAACAGCATGGTGAAGGGATATCCCTGCGGCGCGTCGCTGCTGATATTCAAGCTGAAGGGATGACTGAGGTTGGTGCTGGTGCCGCCGCCCATGGGCACATCCGGAAAGACGGCGTTATCCGTGGTCACCGTCACATAGGGATTGCTCACCACGGCCAGGCCGGCGGTCACGTTCGTGGCGTCCATCACGAAGCTCACGTTGGTCAGTTCGAAAGCCAATTCGCTGGTTTCGCCCGGGTCCAGGACGGTATCACCACCGGGATCCGGCAGCAGGCCGGACTGCACCAGGTCGGCACTCTGGCTGGTGGGCGTGGCGTTCAGAATGGCCAGGGCGTCAATGCGGCCGGAGCCGAAGATGTTGTCCTTGCCCGCCGGTCCCAGATCGATGGCGTGAAGCTCCATCAGAGAGTCCACACCGGCGGGAGACAGGCTGGGATTCTTTTCCAGCATCAGGGCCGCCACACCCGCGGCATGGGGGCAGGCCATGGAGGTTCCGCTCCAGGAATCCCCGCTGTAACCACCGCCGACGGTGGTGCTGTTGATCCACACGCCGGGCGCCGCCATATCGGGCTTGGTCAAGCCGTTGCCGGGGTTGTAGGGCCAGTCGTTGAAGGGATCCACGTCATCCCACTTGGCCGGACCGCGGGAAGATGCGCTGTAGACGCTGTCGTCCTGGTACCCGGTACCGCCCACGGTGATGGTGCCGCCCAGGTTGGCCGGCGAGTCGGCACCCGCGATCCAGGGCGCGGGCACACGGGCGCTGAGACCCAGTTCGATGGGCGGTTCATAGGCGAAGTGGTCGTTGCCGGCGGAGTTGAAGAAGACGACGCCGGCATCGCGAATATTGGCGCAGTTCACACGCTCGTTGCGCATGTAGCTGGTTGGAACGGAACCGGCGACACCCAGAGACATGGTGATGATGCGAGCCCCGTTCTCCACGCAGTACTGCTGAGCGGCCCAGACCATGCCCAAGGTACCGCTGCCGTCGGCCGCGAAGGCCTTGCAGGGCAGAATCGTGGCCCCGGGGGCCACACCCGTCTGGGTGCCCTGGGAGCCATCGCCCGCCACGGTGCCGGCGGTGTGCGTGCCATGGCCGGGGCTGGCCCCGTCATCGTTGGGGTTGTTGTCGTTGTCGCCAAAGTCCCAGCCACGCCAGTCGTCGATGAAGCCGTTGCCGTCGTCGTCGACGCCGTTGTTAGGAATTTCGTCCACGTTGATCCAGAGTTGGTTGACAAGATCGGGGTGGTCCACATCCACACCGGAGTCGATGTGGCCAACCACCACGCCATCGCCCGTCAGCCCTAGCTGATTCCAAACCTTGTCGGCGTTGATGTATTGCACGCTCCAGACCGTGTCCCCCCGGGCGGCTTTGGCGGGATGGCCCTGAGCGCCGCGACGGGTGGCCGCGGTCAGATCGTAGCTCTTGTCCAAGCAGAGCATGGCACTATCCGGCAGCCCCCCAAGCTGCTCCACCACGCTGCTGCTGGCCTCGAAGGCCAAAGCCCCGGCCAGGTACAGCTGGTACACCTGCCCCACTTCGGGTCGGTTCTCGGGATCATCCAGAATGGCGACGGCGTTGCGATGGATCTTTTGGCTCTTCTTTTTGAGAGCTTCCAAGACCTTCCTGCGTCGCTTCTGCGGCGAAAGACGATCCAGATCCATGACCAGATTTTCGGCCGCAACGGGATTCGCGTAGATCATCAGGACCGGAAGCAGATCTTCGTGCTTCTCGGCCATGGCCGCCTTCAAATCGGGATGAATCGTGACCGCTTCGGCCTGCACGGCCGTGAATATCGAAAATGTGGTGAGCGCAAGGCTCAGGGCGAGGACGCACCGGCTACGCATGGACTTCTCCTGGGCTATAATTATCCTGGTCATATTTTCCAGGGCTTCTTCATCCTGGGCCTGGAGCGGATACAGGGGGTGACAACTGGCATCCGGCAAAACCGGATAGAACTCCGATGTGGCCAAGCCGGCCACGCCCAGACAAGATTGACGACTATGATAGTATCACAAAAAAGACCATTTAACAATGAATTCACGCTTTTTTAATCAGCGTTGAGAACGTATTCGTGGGTGATTTCCGCCGTCGAAGAGAGCATGGCCGAAACGGAACAATAGGTGGATTCGCTTAGGTGGATGGCCCGTTGCAGGCGTTTCTCGTCCACATCCCCCCGCACATGGTAGATCAGGTGGATCTTGGTGTAGACCTTGGGATGCTTGTCGGCTCTTTCGGCCCGGCAAGTGACCGTCAGGCCCTCCAGGGGCTGTTTCATTTTGCGCAGGATGCTGGTGACATCTACCCCGGTGCAGCCGATCAGCCCCAGCAGGACCAGTTCCATGGGGGTGGGCGCGGTGTCGCCACCGCCGTGGGTCTCGGGAACGTCGGTGACCAAGCCGTGGCCGGAGGCGGACTGGTAGGCGAAACGCAGGCCGTCGACCCAGGTGGCTTTCATCTCGACGAAATTGTGCATCTCCATCGGACTGACTCCCTATCGCAAAAGGCGTAAACGCTCCGGCGGATTATCCTCTTCCATCCTCTTCATCAGGGCGTTGATTTCCGCGCCGAGCAGGAAGAGCAACCCGGAAATCCACAGCCAGATAAGCAGCACCACCAGGGTGGCCAGGGAACCGTAGGTCTTGTTGTAGTTCCCGAAGTTGCCCAGGAAGTAGCGAAATGCCGAGGACGCCCCGAACCAGAGGATGGTCGAGGTGATGGCCCCGGGCAGAATCCAGCGGAATTTCTGCTTGGCTTCCGGCGCCACGTAATACAGGACACAGACCACGAAGAAGTTCAGCATGAAGGCCATGGGTATGCGGATCGATGTCCAAAATGTGTTGTCGGGGCTGGCGATACCTAGCCACTCGTACAGATCCTGGGTCAGCTTCGGACCCGCCAGCACGATGGACAGCGCCAGGATCCACACCCCGCTCAGGCCCACCGTCAGGATGATGGCCAGAATTTTCTGCTGCACGATGTTCCGCCGGGGCCGGATGTTGTAGGCCCGGTTGATGGTGGTGATCAGCGCCCCGATGGCCATGGACGCACCCCACAGACCAGCCAGCAGACCGAAGCTGAGCAGCCCCTGGTTGTGCTGGGGCAGGATCTCCAGCACGATATTGGTGACGTAGTCGGCCGCCTCGACAGGCATCTGGTTCTCGAGGGCGGCCAGCAGGGGCTCGCGCAATTCTTCGGTCACCGTGAAGCTGCTGATGAAGCTGAGCAGGAACATCATGAAGGGGAACAGGCCGAGCAGGGCATAAAAGGCGATCTGCGCCGCCATGCCCATGGCGTCGTCGTATCCCATTTCCCGAAAGAGGCGCAGCAGGAAGAGCCACGCGCGTCTGGCTTTGCGCTTATTGTCCATGGCGGGCCAAGAATGCCTTCTGCGGCCCTGAAAATCAATATATCTCATCGGCAACTTCCCGCATCTTCAACTTTCCACATCCTCGACTTTCCACATCCTCGACTTTCTTTGCGGACGGATCTGGCGTATCGTTCAACCCGTTGATCCCCCACGGATAAAGAACCGGGAGTTGCCATGCCCTCACGTGTTGGTTTTGCCATCGTCCTTCTGCTGCTGAGCTGCGGCACCACCTGGGCCGAGCCCCTGACCCGAATCCTGACCACCGCGGACCACCCCCTGCTTCTGCCCGCCTTCCATGACGCCGACAAGGCCGGCATCGAAATCCAGGACCTTTTCGCCGAGTTGCCCGTTTGCCCCGGCCCCCGGTGGCCCACCCCCGGCGGCCCGTGGCGGAACATGACCGCGGCCGACGGACTGTACCGCTTCGAAGCGCCTGCCCAGGGGGCCCGCGTCCGCTACCTGGTCTCCTACCTGACGGCCGATCAGTGGCAACAGGCCACCCTCAAGGTGAGAACGGATCTGGACATCAGCCTGACCCTGGACGACCAGCCCCTGAGCCTGGAAGCCGGCGCGGAAGACGGCTGGCAATCCGCCGAGCTGAAGCTGCCTCAGGGCAAGAGTCGCCTGGCCGCCAAGGTCCTGCTGGCGGCGGACAGCGAACGAGCGCCCGCTCTGGAGCTGGCCGTGGAGCCCGCCGAGGGCGCCACCGTCACCGCCGGCACCGAACGCGCCCACAGCGTCGGCATCCGGACCATCCTGAACGCGCCGCGTGTCAGCGACGTAGCCATCAGCCCGGACGGCCGCTTCACCGCCCTGAGCCTGGGCGAATACCGCGACGGCACCAACCGTGAGACCTGGCTGGAAATCCGTAAGACCGCCGACCTGGAATTGGTGCGCTACTTCCGGGGCGATGGCGCCCCCGCCCCCCTGACCTGGGCCCCGGGTCGGGATCAGGACACGGCCCTGACCTGGGCCACCAACCACGACGGAAAGTCCACCATCTGGCTTTTCAACCTGGCGCGTGGCGAGGTCCGCCCCGTGCTGGAGGATGTGGCCGACCTGGGCCGCTGGGAATGGACGCCGGACGGGCGCAGCCTGATCTACGAGGTCCGCCGTGACACGGACCCGGACCCGCGCCGGGTCAAGCATGTGGCCCATCCCGCCGACCGTCAGCCCTGGTGGCGCGGCCGGGCCCATCTGATGCAGGCTTATCTAGATGGCCGCCCGCCCCGCCGCCTGACCGCCGGGCCGTTGAATCCCGAGGGCTGGCAAATTGCTCCCGACGGCACGCGCCTCATCTTCCTGACCAGCGAGGGCGACTGGACCCACCGCCCCTTCCACATCTCCCGGCTGTGGGAACTGGACCTGAAGACCCTGCGCCCGCGCGAAATCCTCAGCGATCCCTGGATCAGCGGCGCCGTCTACAGCCCCGACGGCAGGACCCTGTGCCTGACGGGATCGCCCTCCGCCTTCGGCGGCCTGGGCCGCAACCTGCCCGACGGCGTGCAGCCCAACGACTACGGCGGGCAGCTTTATCTGCTGGACCTGGACGACCGCAAGCCCCGCCCGGTGAGCGTGGATTTCGTGCCCGATGTGGGCTGGACCCATTGGTCTCCCGCCGACGGCCGGATCTACGCGCGCTGCACCGACACCCAGCACAGCAACATCTACAGCTACGATCCGCGGCAGGATCGCTGGCG
>PDQT01000130.1 GCA_002747875.1 bacterium DOLZORAL124_64_63 | reverse complement strand
CAGGAACCACGCTCCCATGGCGCTGCCGGTCATGTGCTTGGGCGAAAGCTTGGTGATCATGGACAGGCCGATGGGCGACAAGAAAAGCTCGCCCGTGGTGTGCAGCAGGTACATCAGCCCCAGGAAAACCAGCGGCACCATGGCGTCCGTCCCGGCCACCTTGATGCCCAACAGCAGCACCAGATACCCCAGCCCCAGCTGGATGATACCCAACCCGAACTTCATGGGGATGTTGGGGTTCTTGCCGATGCGCGCCAGGCTGACCCACATCACCGAGAAGATGCTGCCGAACAGGATGATGAACAGGGGATTGAAGACCTGGGTCTGGCTGGCCGTCATGGAGAACCACCCGAAGACGCTGCGGTCCACGTTGCGGTCCGCGAACAGAGTCAGGGAGCTGCCCGCCTGCTCGAAGAGGGCCCAGAAAACCACGTTGAAGGTCATCAAGATCATCAGGACCAGGATACGATCCCGCGCCACCGGCCCCCTTTTGAAACCATCGCGCAGCAGGTTGAAACACACGAAAAACAGCAGGCCGATCAGGATGTAGAACAGCAGGTTCTGGTCCAGGAAGATGATGTCCGGCCCGTACTTGATCAGCGCGAAGAGGGCCGGGATGGCCAGCAGGCTGACAGCGTACACCAGCATGCCGTACTTCTTGTAGATCTCCATGCTGGGCGGCTCGCCGTGGCCTTCCAGCTTGCCCTGCCCGAAGAAGAAGATGGCCACGCCCACCAGCATGCCCACGCCCGCCAGGCCGAAGCCCCACTGGAAACCGATCTTCTCACCCAGAGGCGAAACCACCAGCGTGGCCAGAAACGCGCCCAGGTTGATGCCCATGTAGAAAATGGTGAAACCCGAATCCTGTCTCGGGTCGCCGTCCTTGTACAGCTTGCCCACCACCGTGGAGATGTTGGCCTTGAAGTAGCCGTTGCCGATGATGATGGCGCTCATGCCCAGAAACAGCCAGAACTCGTTGCCGCCCAGAATCAGGAATTCGCCGATGGCCATGACGATGCCACCGAACATGATGGCCCGCTTGTAACCCAGCACGGTGTCGGCCAGCTTGCCGCCCCAAACAGGCGCGGCGTACACCATGGAGGTGTAGGCACCGTAGGTGAGGTAGGCCTGGGCATCGCCCTGCAGCAGGGCCTTCGTCAGGTACAGAACAAGCAGCCCGCGCATGCCGTAGTAGCAGAGACGTTCAAACATCTCGGCACCGAAGCACACGTACAGACCTCTGGGATGTCCACTGGTCATGGTCGCCTCCAGATCAGAGAATCAGGGGAATGCTGGGGATGAGTTTAGGATGCCATTTTACGTTCCGGCGGAACGGCAAGTCAAGGAAGGGCGAACACAGGAAGGACCGGCATCCTCACCACCATCGGTAAAAAGGAGCGGTCTGACGGCCGCTCCTCGATCATTACCTCGCCGGGCAGAAGCTTACTTCTGCACCCGATCCTTCAGGCTCTTGCCCGCCACGAAAGCCGGGTACTTGGCCGCGGCAATGGTGATGGTCTCGCCCGTCTGCGGGTTGCGGCCGGTTCTCTTCGCGCGCTTGCGGCGCTCGAAGGTGCCGAAGCCCGTGATTTGGACCTTGTCGCCCTTGGCCACGGCCGTGGCGATGATCCCTTCACGCGGCGCGGTGGAGAAGATGGCGTCGATGGCCCGCTTGGCGTCGGCCTTGCTCAGCCCTGTTTTGGTGGCCAGTTTTTCGGTGAGTTCGGTTTTGTTCATTTACACTCACCCCCTTTCTTGCGCCCACTTTTCCCATAAATCCCAAATTTGTCAACCCTTTTGGTGGTGCCGCGGAAATTGTTGGTCGCACTTTTCCCGCCGTCCCGGAGGACCGACAATTTCCGTGGCACAAGCCCACCGTCAGAACCCACCCAGCCCGTCAGCCAGGTTGCCCATGCCATCTTCCCGCCCCCGAGAATATTTCAAAGCCGGAATGCTCTTCAAATAAATACGGAATCCGAATTCCGAGTTGTTGCTGCTGACGATACGATTGAATTCCAGCGCCCAGCAGTGCAGATCCTTCTTCAGCGCGAACCGCTGTCGCGTGGTCCCTCCCGCCACCAGATCAAAACCCCCGCTGTAGTTGAATTTCCAGGTCCGCGTAAGGGTGGCGTCCAGGGAAAGCTGGGCCGAAGCCCGCGGCGAATGGGATCTGTTGTTGTAGCTGTAGCTGAAGCTGGTGTTCAGGTTGAAGGGGATGTAACGCCCCCCCCCGGTGGGATCTTCGGAATCCTCCGCCGGCCGGCGCCCCTGCTGGTTGTACATGTCGTAGAAGGCGCTCTCCTCGCCGTCGAAAAACTCTTCCGGGTTCTCCTCGTAACCCTGATCCAGGACTTCCCCCCGCTGATCCAGACCATCCTGATCCACACCATCCTGGCCCACACCATCCTGACCTAAACTATCCTGGGCCGCGGACTGCTCCAGCACCCCCAGACGATCCAGGCCGGCGTTGCGCTCCCGCTCCGGCGGCGCCTCCACCAGCCCCAGGTCCGCCTTCCCGCGGAAACTCAGGCCGTAGTTGAAGCGGGTGGATTCCAGAGACAGGGTCTTGGGGTCGATGGTGTTGCTCACCTTCAAACGCAGGAATTTGCTCTGCCCCGGCTTGAGGGTCATGCTGCTGTTGATGGTGTTCCAACGGTTGCCCGGCTCGTTCGTGGGGTGGTAGGAGGTGCTCAGGCTCCAGTCCAGCAAGCCGTCCAGCTTCTTCTCGGTGGCGGTGCTGTCGCTGTCGCCGGACATGTACTTCATGTCCAGGCGGTTGGTCAGCGTCAGGCCGATGCTGGTGCCGTGGGCCTGCCGGCCCCCACCCAGGCCCGGCGTCAGATTGTAGCTGGAGTTGAAGCCCACCGTGTGCCGCAGGGCCCGCAACTTGCCCACCCGCAAGGGGAACAGCCCGTACAGCTTGGTGCCCAGGCCGGCGCTGAAGGTCAGGCGGGTGTTGGTGTCCTCCTGCTCCTCGTCCAGGTCATCCAGGTGGTAGGTGCTGTCCGAATCCGCCACATAAAACCGGCCGCTGTTGGTGCTCCGAGTCCAGGACTGCGAAGCGTTGGAACTGAAGCTGCCGTTGAAGATGCCCACGCGCGGCGGTCGGTAGGCCAGGGACCACTTGCCGGCCGCGTTGTAATCGCGCCGCCGGTTCAGTTCGTAGTCGCTCTGGGAAAGCCGGAACGTGTAGCCCTGCTTGAAGGTGGTGTTGCGCCCGATGTTCCCCAGCAGGCTGCCCTGCTGCCCGCCGCGCAGGGCCGGCGCCAGACTGAACTGCCGGAAGTTCAGGTTCAGCGAGGGCAGGGTCATGCTGCTGGTCTGGCCGTTGGTGGCGGGATCGTCGTCCGCGGCGTTGGGGAACTCCTTGCGCGAGGCGTCCAGGCTGCTGCTCATGAAGGAGAAGTTGCGGCTCAGGTAGGCCGAACTGCTGAGCTGGCCGCTGACCACGTCACGGTTCCCGCTGCCGTCCAGGTCGTTGCTGCTGAGGGTCTTGCTGGCCATGCGCACATCCACGCGGAACTTGTAGTCATCGAAAAGGGTGGGCTGGTTGTGGTTCCAGCGGAACTGCCATTCGCGCGTCTCGTCGGATTTGAGGCTGATGCGCCGGGTGAAATCCACACCGCCGTTGAAGGCGTAGCGTTTCACGTAGCGGTTGCTGATCTGGTAGGACAGATCCTGGCGCTCGTTGTAATCGCCCTCGAAGATGAAGTCCATGTAGTCGTTGGTGGCCCAGTAGTAGCCGAAATCGCGGATGTAACGGCCCTCGCGACTGGACCAGCCGAAATCGAAACTGGGAAAGAGGATGCCCGACTGCCGTCCGGACTTGAGGGACTTGAAGTAGAAGGGCAAGGCGAAAACAGGCACCCGGCCGATGTGCAGGGCGATGGGTTTGCCCACCACCTTGTCGTCCATGCGCATCTTCATCTTGTCGGCCCAGAAGTGGTAGTGGGGATTTTCCAGATCGCAGCTCGTCATCCTGGCATTGCAGATTTTGAGCGTGGAGTCGGGGAAGCGGCTGATCTCCTCGCCCACATAGTAGTAGCCGTCGAAGGTGGTCACGCCCCGGCGCACGGCTCCGGTGCGGTTGCGGAAATCGTAACCCATCTGGTGACCGGCGATGTCCTCGCTGTCCTGGATGAGGGGCTCGCCTTCGGCGTAGAGTTCCCGGTCGGTGGTGTCCAGCTTGATGTGGTCCGCCGTCAGCTTCATGGTGCCGTAGTCCAACTGGCC
>PDQT01000111.1 GCA_002747875.1 bacterium DOLZORAL124_64_63 | reverse complement strand
GGCCATCCCGCCCAGTACCCGCCGGCGGGTATTGGCCCGCGACCAACACCGCTGCCAAGCGCCGGGCTGCCCTCACACCCGCTTCCTGGAAATCCACCACATCACGCCCCGTAGCGAGGGCGGCCCCAACGCCGAAGAAAACCTCACGACCCTCTGCAGCGCCTGCCACCAACGGGCCCACGACAAGCCAAAGCCCACCCGCGAAAAGAACCACCAGCCGGGCGCAAACCCCAAAGGCCGTTGATCCGGATTTCTCCTGAAATGCGGCGCGCCGCACCGATCTCAGGCACGGGCATTGCAATGTTCTCGAGGGAGAAGGAACCCCGGACCATCCCAGGGAACTTTGAGGAACAAAAGGGAGTCGCCAACACTCCCGGACCGTGCGAAGGAAGATTCAGCTTGGCCCAGAAATCGCAAACCGCACTGGAACGTTACAAAGCCCGGCGAGGCTACCGGGCCATGCCCAACTCCGGCCCCATCGATCCCGCGGACGAAGTGCTCAAGCCTGTCCGTCCCTCCAACCGCCGCCCCACCGACCGACGGCTGCCCCTGCTGCTGGGGTTGTTGTTCATCACCCTCGGCTGCTATGGCTGGCGCACCTGGCAATCCCTGCCCGGCGCTCCTTTGGAATTGACCTACGAAGTCGACCTGAGCCATGCCGACACCGGCGATCTGACCATCACCCTGGTCCTGGAAGGAGACCTACCGGCGTCCTTGGACCTGGAATCGCCGCCGGGCGTGTTCGGCGACTCTGCCCGCGGCCTGCGCATCATGCGCCCCAGCGCCCACGCCCTGGATGAGGATGGCCTGATGGGCAAGCCCCTGACGGTGGACCGCACCTCCAGCGGTTTCGCCCTGGGGACCCGAGGCCAGCGGCGCGCCGGGTTCATCTACCATGTGCAGCTGAAACAGCCCTCCGGCCGGGATCTGGATATCCGCAACCACATCTCCACCCCCGTCAACGGGGGCGTGCGCTTTGCCGGTTTCGAGGTCTTCCTGGAACCGGCGGACGCGGCGGTCGAGGCCATCACCGTCACCGTGCGCAACCCCCGGGGACTGCCGGTGTTGGCGCCCTGGCCCGCTTTGGTGCGGGGATCGGATCGCGGCCACAAAAGCGCCCCTCCCCTGAGCGATGCCCCTTTGGCCAACGCCCCCTTGGCCGACGCCCATCTGGGCTATGGACAGGGCTACCGGCCCGCGGCCCATATCCCCACCCCCCATCCGGCCGATGCCGCCACCGCCGGGCAGCGCGCCAAGGCCCCCGTGCCCATGAACCTGTTCTACCACCCGAAGGATCTGGCCGATCTGAACAACGCCTTGCTGGTGTGCGGGCATCTGCGCACCCTCAGCACCCAGGCCTATGAGACGGTCATCCAGTACGCCACGGACCGAAGCTGGGAATTCGACGACCGGGACGTGATGGACCTGGTGCGGCGCATCGCCCGCACGGAAATGGGTTTCTTCGGTAGCGCCCCCACCGAGCAGATCACCGTCCTGCTGGCCGCCAACGAGGTGTGGGACCAAAAGGGTTTCGATGTCTACGGCGTGCACACGGGCAGCTCCGTGCTGGTCATGCTGGACCCCGCGACCACCTGGGGCATGCTGGAGGAGCAGGCCGCCAGCGTCATCGCCCACGAGATGTTCCACGGTTGGCTGGGCGAGGCCATCACCCAGTTGGCTCCCGACACCCTCTGGTTCACCGAGGGCGCCACCACCTGGTACGCCGCGCGCATGCTCACCGCGGCAGGGGTCTGGACGCCGGACCATGCCCGGCGGGTGCTGGTGGACCGGCTGAAACGGGACTATCTGGCCAGCGACCGGCGGGGCAAGATCAGCATCGCCGATGCCGCCGCCGACGTGATGGGCGATCCAGACCTGGTGCGCTTCAGCTACGCCGGCGGGGTGGCCGCCTGCATGGCCCTGGACCAGTGGCTGCAGGACCAGACCGGCAGGCTGCGCCCCATGGACGAGGTCCTGCGTCACCTGTACGACAACCGCAGCGAAGAGGGGTTCAGCCGCGCGGCCCTGGAAGAGGCCGTCCTGGCGGTTTGTGGCGTGGATTGTGGCCCCTGGCTGGACGCCTTCGTCTACGGCCGGGAAGCCCTGCCTCCGGTTGACCGCCTGATCTGATTGGCCGCCTGATCTGATTGAATTGTCCCCGGCCTTGGATTAAGTTTGGCGCGTTTGCCACACCGGGCGTTCAAGCCATGCCCGTAACCCTGTCCGGAGGCCCTTTCGTGAGTTCCGCCAAATTCCAGCGTACCCTCGTGACCAGCGCCCTGCCCTACGCCAACGGCGAGATCCACCTGGGCCACCTGGCGGGCGCCTACCTGCCCGCCGACCTCTACGTGCGCTACCTGCGCCTGCGCGGCGAGGATGTGCTCTACATCTGCGGCAGCGACGAGTACGGCGTGCCCATCACCCTGACGGCGGAGAAGGCCGGCATCAGCCCCAAGGAGCTGGTGGACCGCAACCACGCGTCCATCAAGAAAAGCTTCGAGGGCTTCGGCATGAGCTTCGACAACTTCAGCCAGACCAGCCGCGACATCCACACCGAAACGGCCCAGGCCTTCTTCAGCGACATGCACGCCCAGGGCCTGTTCGCGCGGAAGACCACCCAGCAATTCTTCAGCCCCGCGCAGAACCGTTTCCTGGCCGACCGCTACATCGAAGGCACCTGCCCCCGTTGCCACGAGGACGGCGCCCGAGGCGACGAGTGCGAAAAATGCGGTGCCTCCTACGACAGCACCGAGCTGGAGAACCCCCGCAGCGTCCTGGACAACAGCCCCCTGGAACTGCGCGACACCACCCACTGGTTCCTGCCCCTGGGCGAGTTGCAACCGCAGCTGGAAGCCTTCATCGACGCGCATCCCGACTGGAAGCCCAACGTCTTGCAGTACTGCAAGGGCTGGTTCGAGGACGGCCTGGGCGACCGCGCCGTCACCCGCGACCTGAACTGGGGCGTGCCCGTCCCCTTGCCCGACCACGACGGCAAGGTGTTCTACGTGTGGTTCGACGCGCCCATCGGCTACATCAGCGCCACCCGCGAATGGGCCCGCCGGGAGGGTCTGGACGAGGACGCCTGGCGTCTCTGGTGGCAGGATCAGGGCACCCGTCTGGTGCACTTCATCGGCAAGGACAACATCTTCTTCCACGCCCTCATGTTCCCGGCCATGCTGCAAAGCCACAGCGAGGACTACGTGCTGCCGGACAACGTGCCGGCCAACGAATTCCTGAATCTGGAGGGCCAGAAGCTGTCCACCAGCCGCGGTTTTGCCGTCTGGCTGCCCGACTACCTGGAAAAATTCTCAGCCGATCCCCTGCGCTACACCCTGGCCCGCAACCTGCCCGAGACCCGGGACATGAATTTCACCTGGGAAGGCTTCCTGGCCCGCAACAACAACGAGTTGGGCAACAACTTCGGCAACCTCATCAACCGCGTCTTCAAGTTCACCGGCAAGTATTTCGACGGCCGCGTGCCCCAGTGGTCCCGGGAGGCCATGACGGACCTGGACCGCCAGGCCCTGGCCGAGGTGTCCGCGGATCTGCAGAAATGGGCCGCCCACATGGAGAAGTTCGAATTCAAGAGCGCCATGGAAACGGCCTTCCACGCCGGACAGGTGGGCAATCGGTACTTCGATGAATCCGCCCCCTTCAAGACCCGCAAGACCGACATGGAGCGTTGCGGCCACAGCCTGGGCGTCAGCGTCCAGCTGTTGCGCCAGATCTGCCTGATGCTGGCTCCGGTGACCCCCTTCGCCATGGAGAAGCTGTGGTCCTGGTTGGGCATGGAAAGCGATCTGTGGCAGGGCGGCTGGGACGAGGGCACGCGGGATATCCCCGGCGGCCGGCCCCTGGGCGAATCCGAAATTCTTTTCCCGCGCCTGGAAGAAGAGGCCATCCAAGAGGAGATCGACAAGCTGCGGGCGATGCTGGAGGACTGATCAGGCCGGATCCGCGAAGGCCGCCTCGCAGGTTCGCTCGCGCATCCAGCGCTCCTGTTCCCGGGTCAGGCCCAGTTCACGGCGCGCCGCCTCCAGCTCTCCGGACATGTCCAGCCCGAAAAGGGTGCGGTCGTCAGGATTCAGCCCGCACGGGATGCCCGCTTGCAGGAATGCTTGCAAGGGATGCTGGGCCAGGCTGTCGATGGCCCCGGTCCGCAGGTTGGACCCCGGGCACAGTTCCACGTAGACGCCCCGGGCCGCCAGCAGGGCCATGACCAGCGCATCGTCGGCCACGGCCAGCCCGTGCCCGATGCGGGTGGCGCCGCAATCCTCCACAGCTTGGCGCACGCTGTCGGCCGCGGCTTGCGGGCCCATGGCCGGCACCTCGCCCGCGTGGATGGTCACCCCCAGACCCTCGCGGCGCGCGTCCGCGAAAAGCGGGGCGAAATCCCGGGCCGGGCCGCGGCCCTCGTCTCCCCCCAGCCCGAAGCCCACGACCCCCAGAGCACGGCCGGCCTTGGCCGCCACCTCGAAGGCGCGGTACCCCGCGTCCAGACCCCATTGGCGGGTGGCATCGGGGATCCAGCGCAGGCGCACCCCGCGCTCGGCCTCCACCCGGCAGGCGGCTTCGTGCAGAGCCTGCTGGATGGGATAGGGATCCAGACCCCAGTGCCGCATCACGCCGTAGGACAGGCTCACCTCGGCGTAGCCCACGCGATCGCGTTCCAGGGCCTCGCCCAGATCCAGGGCCACGGCGTGGAAATCCCGCGGGGTCTTCAGCAGGAGAGTCACATCCTTGTACAGATTCAGAAAACCCGCGAAGCCGTCAAAGACATAGGCGTCGCCGGCGGCGTTCAGACAACGGGCCACCCGGGCGGATTCGCCGTGCCTTTCCCCCAGCTGGATAAGACGCCGCGGCGTGACCGAGCCTTCCAGATGGGTGTGCAGTTCCAGGCGCGCCGGACCCGCGCTCATCGGGCCAGGACCACCTTGCGCACCTCCGTTACCTGGCCCGCCAGCAGGCGGAAGAAATAGGTGCCCGAGGGCAGCGGGCGGCCGGCGGCGTCCCGCCCGTCCCAGGTGGCGGTTTCGGCCAGACCGGTGCCGTTGCCCTGGCGGACGAGAGCCACCTCGTGACCGCGCACATCGTGCACCGTCACCAGATAGGCCTGGCCCGCGGGCACCCGGAATTCCAGGCTGGTCCGGGGGTTGGCCGGGTTGGGCCAGGCGGCGCCGGCCTGCACACGGGGCAGCGGGCGGTCCGCGAAAAACAACGTCCGGTTGCTGACCAACGGCAGGGTGCGGCCATCGGTCAGGCGTATCTCGGCGTGATAGGTCACCGTCTCGGTGCCCAGGGAGTCGAAGGGACCGGAGTCCACCAGCTCGAAGAGGGCGCCGGTGCCCCCGGGCACGGGCCCGTCATGGACCAGGGCGCGGTCCATGATCCGCCCGTCGGTGCCCTGTTCGGTGCGGATGATGCTGAGGTCCGCCACCTCGTTCCAGGGCTCGTCGCGCGGCACCGCCACCAGGACGCTGCCGTCCTGCCGCCAGGCGTAGCTGAAGCTTTCCGGGGCGGTGCCCACGGTCTGGGGATCGGTGGCCAGGAAGCGGCAGTAGCCCGCGGTGGTGCCGTTGAAAGAGATGTTGCCGCCGGGCGCGCCGATGCCGTGGTCAGCCCGGCCGTCACCGTCGAAATCGGCACAGGCGGCCACGGCGAAGCCGAAGAGATCGCCGGGCGCGTTGCCCGCCACCATGGGGTCCACCGCGATAGGTTCCAGGACAGAGGAGCCGCCCGATCCGGAGCCGCCTTCATAGATGTAGGCCCGGCCGGCATCGGCCCCGTCGGCGCTCTGGGTGGGCGCGCCGATCAGCACATCCGCCCGCCCGTTGTCCGTCCAGTCCAGGCCTCCGGCCAGGCTGTAGCCCAGCTGGTCGTCGCCGTCCTCGCCGGTGGCGTAACGGTTGCCCTCATCCGCGGGGTTGCGGTCCCCGAAGAATATCTCCACACGGCCGGTGGCTCCGCCGGCGCCGGGGGCGCCCACGGCCAGGTCGTCGTAGCCGTCGTTATCCCAGCGGCCCGCCCAACACACCGCCCAGCCGAAAAGGCCGCCGGCGGGGCTGCCCCCCGTGTGGACCACGTGGTCGACCACGGCGTTGGGATTGGCCGGTGGATCGGCGCCCTCGAAGACGAAGACGGCACCGGCATCCAGCCCGAAGGAATCGCAATGCGGGGCCCCCACGGCCACGGCGTCCTCGTTGCCGCCCAGGAAATTGCCCGCTCCGCAGACGGACCAGCCGAAGTGGTCCCCACCCACCTGGCCGGTCAACTTGAGGGCGTCGGCCAGATCGGTGCTGGGGCCACCCGCCGCCCCGTAGATGATGTAGGCCGCGCCGGCATCGCCGCCGGTGGTGTCGTTATAAGGAGCGCCGACGATGAAATCGTCCCGGCCGTCGCCGTCGAAATCCCCGGCCGCCGCGATGGCGTAGCCGAACTGGTCATTGGCCGCCTCGCCCAGAATTTCCCGATCCGGGGTGCCGCTGATATTGTTGCCGCCGTAAAAGACGCAGACCCGGCCCTTGTCCGTCCCGCCGGTGTCGTTGCGCGGGGCCCCCACGGCAAAGTCGGGCACCCCGTCACCGTTCACGTCACCGATGGCCGCCACGCTGAACCCGAAGTTCTCGTTGGCCAAACCGTACCAGGCGGCGTGGGGTTCTTCGGTCACGGCCGTGTTGCCCAGCCAGAGGAAGGCCGCGCCCGTGTCCTGCCCGCCATGATCCATGCCCGGGGCTCCCACCAGCCATTCGCTCAGGCCATCGCCATCCATGTCTTCCAGGCCGGCCAAGGCCGCGCCGAATTCCTGCCCCGCCGTTCCCTGCACCCCGTCAGCCAGGTGCAGAACGTCCGCAAACGCCCCGGAAGCCCCTCCCAGGGCCACCATCAGCCCTAAAAGGGAACAAACGGCACGCCAGTTGCTTGAAAGGGCTCGTCGGGTAGCCTTGAGGGCGGAAAACATCGGAAGCGCTCCTTTGGATCATGTAAGTAGCCTGTTGGCAATAAGTTAAAAGGCCAGGCGCAAAACCGGGAAAATTGAGTCGTGCAAAATGCCCATCCATGAGCTTATCTTAGCACGACATTCGCCAAAAAGGGTCCCACATTTTCGTGGGGCGGAAAGGTCGCACAACACATGCCACGCCGAATCATCTGGAAAAACTTCACCCTGACCGCGGTAGCCCTGACGGGGGCCATCCTGATGGTCTGGGGCGTGGGCGGTCTATCCGGCAGTGACGGCATCATCGCACCGGAGAACGGCATGGGCGGCCCGGTCGAACCTCCCCTGAGCTCGGTCGTCTCGGACCCGACCACCAGCCCACTGCTGGGCCTCTGCTCCTCCTCCCTCGGTTGCTCTCTCTTGCCGGTGGAGCAAAAGGGCCCCGTCTACCGGCCCGAAGATCAGCCCGTGGAGATGGTCATCGCCCCCGGACAAACCTTCTATGAGGCCCTGGCCGCCCACAAGGTGGCCCATGAGGACATCATGGCCCTGGTGCAGGCCTGCCAAGGGTTCCGCAACCTGAAGAAGGTGCGCGCGGGCGAGGTCTTCCAGATCATCGTCACGAACGATGGCGGACTTGAGAGCCTGGCGTTCGACCTGGACGAGGAGAGCTTCGTGACCTTCGTCCGCAAGGGCGACATCTACGAACGCATCGACGGCGCCTATCCCGTGGAGCATCGGCTGAAAGCCATCGGCGGAACCATCCAGAACAGCCTGTACGCCAGCCTGCAGAAGCTGGACGCCCCCCTGGCCCTGGCCCCCAAGATGAACGACATCCTGGGCTGGGATCTGGACTTCAACCGCGACCTGCGCCAAGGCGACACCTTCCGCATCCTCTACGAAGAGGTGTTCAAGGAAGGCAAACGCATCCGCACCGGCAACATCCTGGGCGTGGAGATCGTCAACCGGGGCAAGGCCCACCAGGCCTTCCAGTTCACCACCCCGGACCAGCGCACCCACTATTACGACGCCGAAGGCCGCAACCTGCAGAAGCAGCTTCTGCGCGCCCCGCTGAACTACAGCCGCATCAGCAGCAAGTTCAGCTACCGCCGCTTCCATCCCGTGCTGAAGCGCTACATGCCCCACCTGGGTGTGGATTACGCCGCGCCCCTGGGCACCCCCGTCAAGGCCGGCGGGGACGGCGTCATCGTGGCCTGCACCTCCAAGAAGGGCAACGGCCGCTACATCCAGATCCGCCACACCAACGCCGAATACGAGACCTACTACCTGCACCTCAGCCGTTACGCCAAGGGCATGAAGGTGGGCCGCAAGGTCACCCAAGGCGATGTCATCGGCTACGTGGGGGCCACCGGTTACGCCACCGGCCCGCACCTGGATTACCGGGTCAAGCGCAACGGCAAGTTCGTCAACCCGCGCAGCCTGAAGCTGCCCGCGGCCCAGCCCGTGGCCCAGGAGCAGATGGCCGACTTCCAGGGCCAGGCCCGGATCTACCAGGGCCTGCTGGCCGACCTGGAGATGGACGGCGCCCCGGTGGAGCTGCCTCCGGTGAACGTGGCCGGCATCGGCCAATGGCAGGGCCCGGTCATGACCGCCGGTCCGTTGCCCGAGGGTATTCGCGCGGTCAACTAGTTGGTGCCGTCAATTAGTTCTGCGCGAAGAGGCTAGAGCGCCGACAGCATATTCCGGAACGTCACGATCAAGTAACCCGGCACCTGGAGCAGCCGCCCCGTGGCGGGTTCCCACAGCCCCACCGGCGGCAGATCCCCTTCCGGTTCCGCGGCCAGCGGCGGGCTGCCGGCCGGCAGTTCCGCCGGCACCAGATAGCCCACCACGAAACGGCGGGACCCGGCGGCCCCCTCGGTCTCCAGGAAAACCTGTTCCCTATCCTGCAGAACCGCCGCGTTGCGCGTGGTCGGCAGCACCCGCAAAATTTCCAGACGATCCAGGTCGGTGACCATGTGAGGCGCCAGCAAAGCCAGGCTCTTGGCCCGTATGTCGGGGCGCTGCCGCGCCGTGGGGATATCCGTGCGCCAGGATTCGCTCAGGGGGCGGGCCTGGGATCCCGCCCCCACCGCCACGGTCGGGCCCCGATGACCGGCCAGCAGCACCTGGTCATCGCGCCCCATGCGCAGGCTGTCCTGGGCCGCCACCCGGAACGTGAAGGCCGTGCCCTCCAGCAGATCCTGGACCGCTCCGCCCAGCACCTGGCCGGCCTCTGCCGAAGCCAACAGGGCCTGGCCGCGCCGCCGAGCGGGCAGTTCCCCATTCTCCAGCGGATAGCCGAAGGTGATCTCCAGCCGATCAGGATCCGCTTCCAGGCTATCGGGATTGATGGCCCGCCCGGAAAAAACCACCCGCCGCCAAGCGTCCTTCCCATCCCAGCCGACCGGGCTCTCCGCCAAACCGTAAAAATGCTGGACCTGCAGTTCGGCCACCTCGTAGATGAGCCGTTCGATGATGTCCTTGCCGGCCAGGCGCCAGACGCGGCCATGGCGCGTCCGGCGGCGATCCGTGTACGTCGCGTCGTAGTCTTTGAGATGGCCCGACAGGGTCAGCCCGTCGGCGGGCTCGCGCAGCCACCAGCGGCCGTTCTCCTTTTCCAGAAGAAGGCTTTCCGGGCCGTAAGCCACCTCCAGCCGCGTGATGGCCTCGCGCCGGAAGAAGGGCAGCATGCGGCGCAGGCGTAGCTGATCAGGCAAGCCGGCCAGGCGCTGCCGCAGGACCTCCGAAACGGGGAAGCAGCCGGGCCGCTCCAGGCCGCTGGCGTAGTAGGTGCCGGTCACGGGATTGTCGTCGCCCAGGGCCAGAGAATGGCGCCGGTCGCCGGGCCCCAGCAGGGTCAGGCGGATGCTCTCGGGACCGTTGAAGGCGTAGCGCCGGTCCTCCGGTTCGGTGCCCGGCAGAAGGGGGCCGCCCTCGGCCCGCAACAGCTCAGTCAGCAGAAGCGCCACCTGCTCGCCGTCCACGAAATCCGTCAGGGCGCCGCCCAGGCGCCAGAGGCCATCGTCTCCCCGCGTGAAACGGTACTGGGCCCGGCCTCGCGTCACCAGAAAACCTTCCACCTGGTCGACCGTCAGGTCGGCGGGAAAGAGGGCTCCCCCCAGGACGGGGCTGTCCTCGTGCCGCCCCCGCACCACCAGCAGGGCCGCGCCGGCCAGCACCAGGACAGCCAGCAGGATCAACGCGGAACGCGGGACACCGGCAACGGCCATCAGCTTTTCCTCCCGCTGCGGCGGCGGTGACGGAACATGACCCCCGAGGCCACGCACACCACCAGCAAGGGCCAGACCAGCATGGCGCCCACCTGCAGCAGCGTCTTCTGGCGCCCCGTCAGGACCACGGGCTGGCTGAAGGGATCGCGCCCCCGCAATTCGATCAGGTCTTCTTCCCGGGCCAGCCAGCCCACCATGTTCAGCAGCAGATCCCGGTTGCCGTCCCGGTTGGCCATGGAATTGTTCAACCACTCGCTGTTGCCCACCACCACCATGCGGCCGGGCGGGCCGCTCATGTCGGATTTCTTCTCCAGGAGCACGGCCATGGGCAAAGGACCCTGCACGTCCTCGCCCGGGTCGAAGCCGGCCCGACCGCTGAAGCGCGTCCCGGGATCCCGCTCGGCCCAGCTCACCTCGCTGCTGCCCAGCAGCACGGCCCCCTCGATGCTGGTGTCCTTCCCCTCCAGAATGCCGATGGGCTGGGCGAAGGGGAAGAGCGTGCGCACCCCCAGCAAGGGCTTGACGATTTCGTGACCGCCGTAGCTATCCACCACCTCGGTCAGGCGCGAGATGGTGGTGCGGCTGGACGCGGTGATGATCACATCGCCCGTCAGCGCCACCCGGTAACCGGCCAGCCAGCGCACCCAGCCGCTGGGGGTGGGCGGATCGCACAGCGCCAGCACGGAGCCGCCCCGAGCCAGGAAGCGATCCAGGGCCACCGTCTCCGGGGTCAGGGGATCGGTGCGCGGCCCCGCCAGGATGACCAGATCGCAATCCCGGGGCACGCCGCCGGTTTCGCTCAGGACCAGGGGGCGCACGTCGTAGCCCTGCTCCGTGAGGGCCTGTTCCGTGGAGGCGTAGCCGGCCAGTTCGGTATT
>PDQT01000112.1 GCA_002747875.1 bacterium DOLZORAL124_64_63 | reverse complement strand
TGGTGCGATGAGCACCCCGCTCTGGTGGCCAGCTGGCGTGAGGCCCCCGCCTACTGGGGGGGCGCCGGGGCCATCGTGGTCTGTCTCAACTGAAGCGAGGGAAGTTCGCCATGGTCGTGGATCGTATCGTTGAAATGCCTCGTCGCATCCTGCCCGAGCGCGGGTTTCTCAACGGCCGGCTGGCGCTGGTCACGGGGGGCGCGCGCCGCATCGGCCGACAGTTGGCTCAGGCCCTGGCGGAGCAGGGCGCGGATATCGTCCTGCACCACAACAGGTCCGCGCGCGAGGCGTCCGAGACCGCCGAGGAACTGCGTGGCCACGGGGTGCGTGTGGCGTTGCTGGCGGCCCATCTGGGCGACCCTTTTCAGGCTGAGGACCTGATCCATCGCGCCATCGACAGCATGGGCCGTCCCGTGGATATCCTGGTCAACAACGCGGCGATCTATTGTCCGGGCACGGCCCGAGATACCAGCGTGCGCTCCTGGACGGAATTCCAGAACGTGAACCTGCGCGCTCCCTGGCTACTGGCCCGCACCATGGCCGAGACCCTGGGCCCGACGGGCAGCGGGGATGTGATCAACCTCAACGATGCGGCGGCCCTGCACCCGCGGGCCGACCACTTTGCCTACACCATGAGCAAGTGGTCCCTGCACGGCCTGACAAGGAATCTGGCCATGGCCCTGGCACCCAACATCCGGGTGAACGAGCTGGCTCTTGGCTCGGTCATGCCCCCGGATCCCGGCACGGGCGACTACCAGCACACCCCGCGCGAGAACATTCCCCTGGACCGTTTTCCGCGACCGGAAGAGGTGGCCGCGGCCATGCTGCACCTGCTGGCCAACGCCTCCCTGACCGGGCAGACCTTGCGCCTGGACGGGGGTGAAAATCTCTGATCGGCCCGCTGCCGGCCGCAACCTCCGGCCGCAACTTCCGGAAATTTCCGTAAGATTCCGTAAGATTCCGTAAGATTGACAGCCCCCATGTGGCCGGGTATGTTACGGCCATGGATGACGCGCAAAAAAATCCTCTGGCCCCGGTGATCATCGGCATTGCCGGCGGGTCCGGCTCCGGCAAGACGACGGTGGCTTTCCGTGTGCGTGAAGCTTGCCCGGACAAAACCATCCAGATCATCCATCATGACGCCTACTATCACGATAATTCCCATCTGACACTTGAGCAGCGCGCTCAGATCAATTACGACCATCCCAAAGCCTTTGAGACCGAACTTCTGGTGGAGCACCTCAGGGAGCTGCGCGCGGGGCGTCCGGTGGAAATTCCCCAATACGATTACAGCACCCACAGCCGCAGGACCGAGACGGTGACCTGCCAGCCGGCGGATATCATCTTCGTGGAGGGCATCCTGGTTCTGGAGGCGAAGATCCTGCGCCGTATGATGGACATTCGCCTCTTTGTGGATGTGGACGCGGACGAGCGGGTCCTGCGGCGCATGAAACGCGACATCAACGAGCGCGGCCGCACCATGGATTCGGTCATCGAGCAGTATCTGCAAGTTGTCCGGCCCATGCACCTGCAGTTCGTGTGGCCCAGCAAGCGCTACGCCCATCTGATCATTCCCGAAGGCGGGCACAATCTGGTGGCCATCGACCTGATCGCCACCAAGATCAGTGACATCATCCGTGAGCGGGACAGGTTGCGGGCCCTCGATATTGAAATCCAGAAGTTGAAATCGGAAAATAAGAAAGCCCAGTAGGGCGGCATCCCCACCGGAGGACGAACGTGACTTTCGACGACCAGAAATACCTGAATCGCTACCCGTTCATCGAGCGGATCCTCATCTCATCGGAGGAGATCCAGCGCCGGGTTCGGGAAATGGGCAACGAGATCGGTAACGACTATCGGGACAGCACGCCCATCTTCGTGTGCGTCCTGAAGGGGGCCTATCCCTTCCTGGCCGACCTGACGCGTTGCGTGCCGGTGGATCATGAGGTGGATTTTCTGGCCGTCAGCAGTTATGACGGGGGCACCCAGAGCAGCGGGGTGGTCAAGATCGAGAAGGACCTCAAGAGCAACATCACCAACCGGGACGTGATCCTGGTGGAGGATATCATCGACTCGGGCCTGACCATCGACAACCTGATGGATCTGTTGTGGACGCGCAGCCCGCGCAGCATCCGGGTGGCCGCCCTGCTGGACAAGAAGATGGCCCGCAAGAAGGATGTGCCCCTGGATTACATCGGTTTCGAGATCCCCAACGAGTTCGTCCTGGGCTACGGCCTGGATTACGATGAGAAGTACCGGAACTTGCCGTTCATCGGCATCATGCGGGCCTAGCAACGGCCCATTGTGAGGAGAGACACGTGGCCAAGGTATTCCGCGAAGCCCTGACCTTCGACGATGTTCTGCTGGTGCCCGATTATTCGGAAATCATTCCCACCAAAATTTCCACCGCCACGCGGGTGACGTCCTCCATCGAGTTGCGGATCCCCTTCCTGTCCGCGGCCATGGACACGGTCACCGAAGCGGACATGGCCATTGCCGTGGCTCGTGAAGGGGGCATGGGGGTGGTGCACAAGAACATGTCTCCGGCCCAGCAGGCCAGTGAGGTGGAACGGGTCAAGCGCAGCGAATCCGGTATGATCACCAAGCCCATCACCATGGAGCCGGACAGGAGCATTGACGAGGCCCTGGCCATGATGAGCCACTATCGCATCAGCGGCGTGCCCATCACCGAGGGGACCAAGCTGGTGGGTATCCTGACCAACCGGGATCTGCGCTTCGTCAAGGACACCCACCAGAAGGTGCGCGATGTCATGACCAGCCGGAACCTGGTCACCGTGCCCGAAGGCACCACCCTGGAAGAAGCCGCGCACATCCTGCACAAACACCGCATCGAGAAGCTGCTGGTGGTCAACGATGAAGGGGAGTTGCGCGGTCTGCTCACCGTCAAGGATATCCAGAAGAAGCTGGATTACCCGCACGCCTGCAAGGATGAGGCGGGGCGTCTGCGCGTGGCCGCCGCCGTGGGCGTGGGGCCGGACACCATGGTGCGCGTGGACCTGCTGATGGACGCGGGAGTGGACCTGCTGGTGGTGGATACCGCCCACGGGCATAGCCGCAACGTGCTGGACATGGTTGGCGCCATCAAACGGAAATATCCCCAGGCTCAGATCCTGGCCGGCAATATCGCCACGGCCGGGGCCGCGGAGGCGCTCATCGAGGCGGGGGCGGACGCGGTCAAGGTGGGCATCGGGCCCGGCAGCATCTGCACCACCCGCGTGGTGGCGGGGGTGGGCGTGCCTCAGATCACCGCCATCATGGACGTGGTGGAGGTGGCGGGTAAGCACGGCATCCCCGTGGTGGCCGATGGCGGCATCCGCTACAGCGGAGATGTGGCCAAGGCCATCGCCGTGGGTGCGGACGTGGTCATGGCCGGCTCGCTGTTGGCCGGCACGGATGAGTCTCCCGGAGAGAAAATCCTTTTCGAGGGCCGGGTCTACAAGAGTTACCGCGGCATGGGTAGCCTGGGCGCCATGCAGCAGGGGTCCAAGGACCGCTATTTCCAGGGCGATATCGCCGAAACCGAGAAGCTGGTGCCCGAGGGTATCGAGGGGCGTGTCCCCTACAAGGGACGGGCGCGGGATGTTCTGTACCAGATGGTTGGCGGTTTGCGCAGCGGGATGGGCTACTGCGGCTGCCCGGATATTCCGACTTTCCAGGAGCGGGCGCAGCTGGTGCGCAGCACGGGCGCGGGCATGGCCGAGAGCCATCCTCACGACATCCAGATAACCAAGGAAGCGCCCAATTACGGCACGGGTACCCGCTAGCCGGATACCCGTTGATCAGGCGGGCGTCAGCGTCTTGGCGGGTTCCGGTTCCCGGGCCTGTTCGGGATTCAGGATCAGACCCTTGACGTCGTCGGGATCGCAAATCCGCATGGGATCCAGGATCTGGACGGTGCTGTTGTCCGTCTGGCGGCGCCCGATAAGGCCCACGATGTTGTTGCTGGTCTGCATCTCCAACCCGGGGGGCAGATCCTCGATGGTGCCCTGCCCAAGAAATTCCACCGCCAGGATCTGGTCGATGGCCACCCCGTAATCGAAGGTCGGCGTCTCGATGATCATGGCGATCTCCCGGTGTGTCTCCGCGATGATCTTGCTGGTCTTCTGGAAGAGCTGAACCATGGTTTTGAGCTCGTTGTGGCGGGCGATGGCGATGAGGCGGCGGGCTTCTTCGTGCCGGCCGGCCTGGCTGAGCGCTTTCACCTTGTGGGCCAGGGCATGGATTTTGCGGTGAGGTTGGTTGAATTTTTTGAGGAAGCTCCTCAAGGTGTTGTTCCCGGTTCGGAAACTGGCGTACCATTTGCCGAAATCGCACTGGGCGGGGTCGGTGGTGAGGGAGAACTCCCGCCCCTCCTCAACGCTGGCCTCCAGTTCGTTCAGCCAGTTGACGTGGTCCTGCTCACCCTGCTCCATCAGCCGGCGGAACTCCTCCTGCTCTTTCCGGGCCGAGGGGTAGCCCATCCGCAGGCGCAGATCGATCAGGGGCATAACCTTGCTGCGCAGATTGATGATGCCCCGGACATAGGGGGGCGCGTGGGGCACGGGGCGAGTTTTCGGCTCGGCCACCATGGTGCTCACGAACTGGGAACTGATGGCATACTGGCCCTTGGCGATGACCAAGGTCACCAGGGGATAGTCATTGTCGAAACGCAAATCAAAACCTCCTGTTGGGCTGGCTCTTCGGCATCGGGGCCTGGAAGTTGACGAATAACTGAAGATTGACCGAAGGATTTTCGCGTACCATGACCTCTGGAAGGACACTGATCAACGGCCGCCCGTTGCGCTATCGGGTGCGGCGCCACCCTCGGGCCCGCCGTCGCGTGGTGCGGGTCAGCCGAGAGGCGGGGGTGGTGGTGACCTTGCTGCGGAGCGATCGTCTGACCGTGGCGCAGGAGATGCTGCAGAAATGCTCCGCATGGGTGGAGGAAAGGGCGGAGAAGGCCGGCGTGTGGGACGGGCCGGTGGTGCGCTCCTTCACCACGGGTAGCCGGATCCTGCTTCACGGACAGCCGCGCACCTTGGAGTTGACGCTACTGCCCGCGGGCCGGCGCCGGTCGCGCATGTTGCAGGAAGAGGGCATCCTGCGTCTGGAACTTACGCCGCAAGAACTGCTGAGCCCCCGGGAGCCGCTGATCCGGCTCCTCAAAGCCGAAGGCGGACGTTTCCTGCGCCGGCGGGTGGCCCATTGGGAGGATATCACGGATCTTCACCCGGCCAAGGTGGTGGTGGGCGAGCGCCGCACCCGCTGGGGCAGCTGTTCCTCCAGGGGCACCCTCAGTCTGTGCTATCGTCTGGTCATGGCCCCGACGGCGGTGGCCGACGCCATCGTCGTCCACGAGCTTTGCCACCTGCGGCACATGGACCACAGCGACCGTTTCTACGCCTTGCTGGAGAGCTTCCTGCCGGATTACCGGGAAACGGAGGACTGGCTCAGGGTGCACTATACGGATATGATGATTTGAGCGCGCTGAAGCGCATGATCCGGGTTGGCAGCCGCCCGGGTCCATCTCAACGGAAGGAAACCGACATGCCCACCGCCTGGCCCGCCGACAACATCGCTTCCCTGCTGGGCATCCGGCATCCCATCATCCAGGGCGGCATGGTCTATAACAGCGGCGCCCATTTGGCGGCGGCCGTCAGCGAGGCCGGTGGCCTGGGCCTGATCGGCGCCGGCAGCATGCGCCCCGATCTTTTCCGCGCGCAGATCCGCAAGGCCCGCACTCTGACCGCCAAACCTTTCGGCGTGAATCTGCCCCTGCTTTACGGCCATAGCCGCGACTGTCTGGACATCGCCCTGGAAGAGGGCGTGCGCATCTTCTTCACCTCCGCCGGTTCGCCGCGTCGGGCCATGGGCCCTTTGAAGGCGGCCGGCTGCACGGTGGTTCATGTGGCCGCCAGCCCGGAGCTGGCGCGCAAGTGCCAGGATGCCGGCTGCGACGCGGTGGTGGTGGAGGGTTTCGAGGCCGGGGGCCACAACGGGCGCGAAGAGATCACCACCATGGTGCTGGTGCCCGAATGCGTGGCGGCGGTGGATATTCCCGTGATCGCCGCGGGGGGCATCGCCAGCGGTGGGCAGATGGCCGCGGCCTTTGCTCTGGGGGCGGCGGGGGTGCAGATCGGGTCGCGTTTCGCCATCACGCGGGAGAGCAGCGGCCACGCCCTTTTCAAACGGGCCGTGGTGGAGGCCGGGGCGGCGGACACCCTGCTGGTCATGAAAAAGCATATCCCGGTGCGGTTGCTGCGCAACGCCTTCCGGGAAAAGGTCCTGGAGTTGGAGGCGCGCGGTGCCGACCGCGAAGAGCTGGCCGCCTTGCTGGGCACGGGCCGCGCCCGGCGGGGCATGCTGGACGGGGATCTGGAAGAAGGCGAGTTGGAAATCGGCCAGGTTGCGGGCCTGATCGACGATGTGCCCGGCGTGGCCGAACTGATGACCCGGCTGCTGGAAGAGTACAGCGCGGCCTGCCGCCGCCTGAGCGGAGCATGATGGCCGCGCCTGTTCCCGTCACCGCCGAGGATCTGGCCCGGCTTCTGGCGCGGGAATGCCCGCCGGCGGGTATTGAACTGGCGGGGGCGGTGGCCTTGCCGTGCCCTTTGCCGCACAAGGATCGCTGGCTGCGCTGGGTGGCCGAGGGGCGCGACGGCAACCTGGAATACCTGCGCCGCGATCCGGAGCAGCGGGCCGACCCGACCCGGCGCAATCTGGACGCCCGCTCCCTGCTCATCATGGCCCACCGTTACACGGCGGGTTGGCCCAAGGACAGATCCGAACCGGCGGCCGGAGGCTGGGCGCCGGAGGAGGCTTCTTGGTTGGGGCGTGTCTCCCGCTACGCGCGAGGCCGGGATTACCATGTGGTGCTGCTGAAGGCCATGCGCCGCGTGCTGCAGGGCCTGAAACAGGAATGGCCCGATCTGGCGGCCCACGCCAGCACCGACACGGGCCCTTATCTGGAAAGGGAGTACGCCTGGTTGGCGGGGTTGGGCTTCCTGGGCCACAACCGTTGCCTGATCCATGAGACTCTGGGCTCGGGTCTGTTCCTGGGGGTGGCCCTGACCAACCTGGAGATTGCGGGCTTGCCGCCAGGAGGCGCACCGGCTCCGGAGCCTCTCTTTGCCCTGGCCGCGCGGCAGCGGCGCCCCATCACCACGGCCCCTTGGGATCGTTGCGGCAACTGCTCCCGCTGCCTCGACGCCTGCCCCACCGGAGCTTTGGATCTCGTCCATGGATTGGATGCCCATCTCTGCCTGAGCAGCTGGACCATCGAGTGGCGGGGACGCGCCCCGCAGGGGCGGGAGCATGAACAGGGGGGCATCCTTTTCGGGTGCGACATCTGCCAAGCGGTTTGTCCCTGGAATCGCAAGGCTGACCGTAAGGCGGAAGGGTTGCCGGATCCCGTAGCGGATTACGCCCCGCTGGAAGAGCATCGGGAATTGACCCTTGCGGATCTGGTGGACCTATCCGATGATGAATTCAGGCGGCGCTTCCGCAGAACGCCCATCTGGCGCTGCCATCCGGAGGGAATCCGGCGCAACGCCGCGCGTGTGCGCAGCAATCTGCGAAAGGGGGCGGACCCGACATGATGCCGGCGGCTTGGTGGCGGCCCCTGTCCGATGAGAAGGTGGCGTGCGAGCTTTGCCCGATGGGCTGCACGCTGGCGCCGGGAACTACCGGCCCCTGCGGCACGCGCATGAACGACGAGGGACAGATGCGCCCTCTGCACTACGGGGAACTGGTGAGCGCGGGCCTCGACCCCATCGAAAAGAAGCCCCTCTACCATTTCCATCCCGGCCGAAAAATTCTTTCCGTGGCCGCTCCGGGCTGCAACCTGCACTGCCGTTTTTGCCAGAACCACACCATCAGCCAGAACACCGGTCTGGTGACCACCAGCGCGGCGCCGAAAGAAGTGGTGCAGGAGGCGTTGGAGGCCGGCAGCGTGGGGCTGGCCTTCACCTACAGCGAGCCCCTGGTCTGGTTCGAGTTCGTGCGCGACACGGCCCGGCTGGCCCGCGCCGCGGGGCTGAAGAATGTGCTGGTGACCAATGGATTCCTCAACAGCGAACCTCTGGCGGAGTTGTTGCCGTTTATCGATGCGGCCAACGTGGACCTGAAAGCCATGGACGAGGATTTCTACCGCCGCATCTGCGGTGGCAGCCTGCAACCGGTGCTGCGGTCCATCGAAAGCTTCCACGCCGCGGGCGTGCATCTGGAGCTGACCAATCTGCTGATCCCCGGCCACAACGACACGGACGAACATGGGGATCGTCTGATCGCGTACATCGAGCAGCTGGATCCCGCCATCCCCCTGCACCTGACGGGCTACTTCCCGGCCTGGAAGATGGATGCCCCGCCCACGCCGCGCGCCACCCTGGAGCGGGCCTTCAACCGGGCCAGCGCCCGGCTACCCTGGGTTTATCTGGGCAACAGCCCCTCGGAATTCGGGCGGGATACCTGGTGCCCCGGCTGCGGGGAACGGGTTGTCCGGCGCAGCGGTTTCCGGGCCGTGGTGAAGTTGAAAAAAGATGGCCGCTGCCACCGCTGCGACCATCCTTTGCCCATCGTCTGCGGGGCCTTGCCTACGCGGGAGAGCCCCAGTTCTCGTCCACATGGGAGGCCGTCACCCAGGTGGTGATTCCGCCCCGGACAAACCACTCGCCCTTGACTTCCATCATGCGCGGTTGCACGGCATCGACCAGATCGTCCAGGATCTTGTTGGTCACCTTCTCGTGGAAGGCCCCCTCGTTGCGATAGGACCACAGGTAAAGCTTCAGGCTCTTGAGCTCCACGCACTTCTCGTTGGGCACGTAGGAAATTCTGAAGTGGGCGAAATCCGGCTGGCCCGTCAACGGGCACAGGCAGGTGAATTCCGGGCAGTCGAACTCGATCTCGTAATCCCGCTCAGGATTCGGGTTGTCGAAAACGTCCAGTTCCTTGCTGGGCTGTGTCGCCATTCTGTTTCTCCTTGAAATTTTCGGGAAAATCTCTGGAAACCCCCTGGAAATCCATGAGCCGCGGGCCAAGGACATCCAGGGGGTTTTCCGTATCGACCAGCGGGGAGTGACCTCGCCCGCGGGAACTACTTGATCAACGCCATGCGGCCAACGGAGGTGTTGCTCCCGCTGGTCACCCGGTAGAAGTACACACCGGCCGCCACCGAACGTTCGGCGTCATCCCGACCGGTCCAGACCACCTCGTGGATCTGGGCGGGCAGAACTTCCTTGACCAGGGTCTTGACCCGCTGGCCGGCCACGTTGTAGATGGCCACCTCGGTCATGCCCTGGGCGGGCAGGGCGAAGCGGATCTTGGTGGATGGGTTGAAGGGGTTGGGGTAGTTCTGCTCCACGCGGAAGGCCACGGGGATGCCGCTCTCCTCGTCAGGGACGGGGCTGGCGCCGCCGCAACCGGCCGCCATAGCGCCGATCAATTCGCAGTCGTCCAGGTGGGCGGGGGCGCAGGGGCTGTCATCGCTGATACCCAGATCCCCTCCGGCCAGGTCGCAGAACAGCGGGTCGGCACTGATGTTGCCGTTGGTGCCGGTGGGGTCGGCCATGCCGCCGAAGTCGGTGCCGTTGGAGTAGACATCGTTGCAGGTGAACACGGCGGGTTCCGCGGGCACGTTCACGCCGTTGGCCATGGAACCGGTGCCGGAGTTGAAGGCGAAGATGTTGTTGCTGATCTCGGGCACGGGACCGTTGACCTGCAGGCCGCCACCGCCACTCAAGGTACCCTCGTTCTCGACGACGGTGTTGCCGGTTATCGAACCGTTGGTCACGTTGTCGAAAATCATGGCTCCGGCGAAGAAGGTGCCGGTGTTGCCCTGGAAGACGGAATTGCTGACGGCCACGTCGGGGCAGTCTTTGAAGACCGCGCCGCCACCCAGGTCGGCGGTGTTGTCGGAAACCGTGATGCTGTCGGCAACCACGTCGGCGCCACTGATGTAAAGACCGCCACCGTTCATGAAGGTGCTGGTGGCCAGCTTGGTGTTGTCACGGATTTCCGTGCGGTTCAGCGCCAGGCTGCCACCGGTCATGTGGACACCCGCGCCACCGGTCTTGGCGCTGTTGTTGGTGATGCTGCCGCCGTTGCTGGTGATGACCGAGCCGTCGGTGGCGAACAGTCCGCCGCCGAGGTCACAGTCGCTGTGGCCGTCGATGACGCAATTGTTCAGCGTGAGGGTGGAGGCCGCCACATGGATGCCGCCACCCTGGGGGGCGAAGCTCAGGTTGCCGGTCTGCAGGGTGTTGTTCTCGACCACGCAGTCGGTCATGGTGATGTCGCTGTTGTAGATGATCATGCCGCCGCCGTAGATGCCGGTGTTGCCGTGGATGTGGATGTTCTCCAGCACGGCGTTGGAACCGTTCAGCATCATGCCGCCACCGCAGCCCAGGCTGCTGGTGCTGCCGACGCTGTTACCGGTGATATCCAGATGACGCAGGGTGGGAGAAACGTTGTTCAACTGCACGCCGCCACCGTAATAACCGTCGTAGGGGATGCCGGAGTACTGGAGCCCGCCGCCGCCGCTGATGCGGAAGCCGTCCACCACGGTGCTGCTGCTGGTCCCGCTCTGGAATTTCAGGCCGGTGTTGTTGTTCGAGGCCGTGATCAGTGTGGGGTTCCCCTCGGGATCCCGGGAACCGTAGTCGCTGCTGTAACCACCCAGAACCTGAATTTCCCGGTTGGGGATGACGACGGGGCCGTCCACGGACACGCCGCCTTCCAGGGCCACGGTGAAGCCGTCGGTGGCGCAATTCAGGGCATCGAAGACCGTGGGGAATTCCTCGGGATAACGGTTTTCCGTGTCCCCCAGGGCGCGCAGCAGATTGACCCGTCCCGTACCCAGTTGGCCGGCGTAGTTGGGGTTGATGTCATCGATGTTGTCAGCATTGTCCGTCAGGATTCTGCTGATCTGGAGGTAGCCCAAGCCGGGGTTGGCGGACCAGATGAGGGCTGCGGCTCCGGCGGTGATGGGGGAGGCGAAGCTGGTGCCGTCGATGAAGGTGTAGGTGTGGCTCATGGTGGACTGGTTCCAATAGGTGGTGTAGATATTCGTGCCGGGGGCGGAAATCTCCACCCAGGAGCCGTAGTTGGAGAAGCTGGACTTGCCGTCGTTGGACGCGGTGGCGGCCACGGCCAGGACGCCCGGGTACGTGCTCAGGTAAGAGGGATCTTCGCTGGAGTTGTCGTTGCCGGCGGCGGTGCAGATGAGAATACCCTCGGCGATGGCGCTGGAAACGGAAAAGCTCAGGTAGGAACTGGAGCCCCAGCTGGCATTGATGATGCTGGCGCCATTGTTGGCGGCGTACAGGATGCCTTGGGCGGCGAAGTCCATGCGGACCACGCCCTGGGTGCTTCCGTTGGGCAGCCATCCCACGCGCAAGGCCATGATCTTGCAGCCGGGCGCGGTGCCGGCGATACCCAGGCCGTTGTTGGTCAGGGCGGCCACACAACCGGCACAGGCGGTGCCGTGGCTTTCGTAGTCGGAGGGGTCGTTGTCCTGGGTGGTGACATCTTCGTCCGGCCAGCCCTGGCTGGCAGGCAGGTTCACGAAGTCCCAGCCGCGAATGTCGTCGATCTTGCCGTTGCCGTCATCATCCACGCCGGGGGTGCCGTAGTACTCGTCCCAGTTGGTCCAGATGGCGCCGTTGACCTTGTCCGGGTGGGTGCCGCCCAGGTCGGGGTGGTTCCAGTCCACGCCGGAGTCGATCACGGCCACGATGATATTGCTGTCTCCCATGGCGTTGTTCCAGCCACCCACGGCCCGGATATCCCCGCCGGCAACCTGGCTGTTGCGCAGGTACCACTGGCTGTTGTGGATATCGTTGGGCAGGTAGGCGTCGTACATCTTGCAGATGTCCACCAGACGCACTTCCTCCACCTCATCCAAGGCCTGGTAGGCGGCCTGCACGTTCTTCAATCCCATTTCCTGGGGGAAGTCCACGGCCCAGACACGCAGGGCCTTGTCGGCGATGGACTTGGACTTGAGGTTGTCGGTCATGCCGGCATAAAGCTGTTCCATATCCCGTACGGAGAACCGCTTGCTGAGGGCGTCCAGGCCGGGAACGCCCACCAGGACGCCATCGCCGGATTTGTCCAGGTTCATCTTCACACCGGATTTGACGGTGATGACGACACGGTCCTGAACCTGACCGACCACGGAGCTGTTCTCATAGGGTTGCGCGGTGGCGAAGGCGGCGCAGAGTAGCGTCGCCAACAGAATGGCTAGTGTGATTTTTTTCATTATCCTGGATCCTCTCCCAAGGTGATGAGGTGACTGACCCGACCGAATCCAGGGGGCGAACCGAGGGGTCGGTATGCAGTTCCTGAGGCCTTGATGGCAGGCCCCGGACGAAAAACAATGCGAACATGGGTTCTCATGAATTATAAAGGATTGGGTGCCTTCCATCAATGCGGTTGATTTTTCCGCAGGAAGCGGCACATTCCGCGAACTGAGGGCCCCAAGTCCTAAGGAGTTGTCCAGTTTGAAGATAATGGATCTGGTCTTTCTGGAACCCTACGATGGGGGGAGCCATCGCGCCTTTCGGGAGGGGTGGGTGGACCGATCCCGGCACCGCTTCCGGTGCCTGACCCAGCCGGCCCGGTTCTGGAAATGGCGCATGCGGGGTTCGGCCGCGGTGTTTGCCGATGAACTGAACCGCCGGAACAATCGGGACAACCCGGCCGACCCGACCCCGGATCTGATCTTCGCCACGGGTTTTCTGAACGTGGCGGACCTGCGGGGCCTGCTGCGGCCGCCCCTGGATCGGGTGCCCATCGTGCTTTACCTGCATGAAAACCAGCTGACGTATCCGCTGTCGCCGGAGGAGGAGTTCGACTTTCACTTCGGTTTTACCAACATCATCAGCGCCCTGGCGGCGCAGCGGGTGGTTTTCAACAGCGAATACCAGCGGCGCCTTTTCCTGGACGCCATCCCCGCTTTTCTGGGCAAGATGCCGGAGGGGGTGCCCCGGCAGGTGCCCGCCCGCCTGGAGGCCAAGAGCGAGGTCCTGGGCGTGGGCCTGGAACGCCGGCCCCTGCCCGCGGAGTATTATCCACGCTACCGGGGCGGTCCCTGCGCCGCGGATGCGGGACCGACTTGGCCGCGCGCGGAAAGGCCGTTGATTGTCTGGAATCATCGCTGGGAGTTCGACAAGCGCCCCGAGTGGTTCATCGCCGCGGTGGAGACGTTGCTGGACGAAGGGCATGATTTCGCGGTGGCCCTGTTGGGGGAAAGCCGCAATCAGGAAGGCGTTTTCCATCCTCTGGCCAAGCGGCTGGGAGCGCGCTGCGTGGCGTGCGGGTTCCTGCCTTCGCGGGCGCAGTATGACGCCTTGCTGGAACGGGCCGATATTGTCGTCAGTTGCGCGGCCCAGGAGTACTTCGGCATCTCGGTGGCCGAGGCGGTGCACGCCGGCTGCTATCCGGTGTTGCCGCGGGATCAGGTCTATCCTTCCCTGTACGGGGCGCGTTGCAAGGGACGGCATCTGTACGACACGCCCCGGGAATTGACGGCCCTGCTACGGGATCTGATCACCGGCGGAACCTGTGGCCACGTTTGTAGCTTGGACCGCGATGTGGATGAATTCTGTTGGGAGCGCTTGGCGCCCCGCTTCGATGCCTTGGTGGATCGGGTTGTTTCCGGCGGGCCGCAGGGATAGGGCCCGGGCCGGGAACCGGATCCGGGCTGAATGACCGGAAGGAAAAAGAAAAGCATGAAACCCAACCGAGATCCCGCCGCCTGGCTCATCGATATCGAGGGTGTACTGGTCAGGGACAAGCGTTACGCTCCGGTGGAGGGCTCGGTGGCCTGGCTGCGGGCCATTGCGGACAGCGGCCGGCCCTGGTGTCTGGTCAGCAATAACACCACCGACACGCCGCAGGAGTTGGTGGCCAAGCTGGCGGGGGCGGGATTTCCCGTGCGACCGGAAAACTTGGTGGGCGCCCTGGGGCTGGCCTCCGGCTGGTTGCTGGGACGTCGCCGGCAGCGCCTGATGTGGCTGGGGCATCCCCGGCTGGCGGATTACTGGCGAGAAAAGGGCTTCATGCTGGTGGAGGACGGTCCTTGCGAGGCGGTGGTTCTGGGAGCCAATCCCGAACTTTCGGTGGCGCGGTTGGACGCGGCCCTGGTTGCCTTGTGGGAGCATGGGGCGGACCTGGTGTGCCTGCATCGCAACCATTTCTTCTTGGATGCGGAGGGGCGTCGGCGTTTGGGACCCGGCGCTTGGGCGGCGGCTCTGGAGCCCGCGGTGATCTCCGGCCGGGTGGCGGTGATGGGCAAACCGGAGGAGCCCATATACCGAGAGGCCCTGAAAAGGGTTGGCGTAGAGCCCTTCCAGGCCCTATTTATTTCGGATGATCCCGTGGCCGATCTGGCGACCGCCAAGCGGTTGGGTATGACCACGGTATTCACCCTTTCAGGCAAATATGAAGACCACCGGATCCTGGGCAACCTGGATCAGGATCGATGGCCGGATATCATCGTGGCCACGCCGGCGGACACCATGCGGGCGGGGCCGACGGGGGCGGAAGAGGCAGATTCTTGAGCGGAAACGACAAAGGTAGCCGGGGACGCGGCCAGCGCCCTCGTCCCAGCAGCCGGCACAGCGCGTCCGAAGGGGGTGGCCGCAGCCGCCGTCCCCGCGTCGGCGGAAGCGGGCGTCGCGGTGGCGGGGATACCCGGCGCGGCCAGGTACGTGGAGGTCAGGTACGTGGAGGTTCTTCTCGCGACCCCATGTCCGGGCATGCCACTTCCCGTAATGCGTCATCTCGCAATGCTGTGCCCCGCAAGCCGGCAGGTGCCGGTCGGCCCGCGCCGGCGGCGGCCCAGCCCCCCCAGAAGCCCAAGCGCGTTCTCAGCCCCGAAACCCAGAACCTGACGCTGTCGGCCTGGGA
>PDQT01000015.1 GCA_002747875.1 bacterium DOLZORAL124_64_63 | reverse complement strand
CGCTGACCAGAGTGATGGGGTGATCGACCTTCTCCAGGCTCTCGATCACGTTGAAGGTGGTGCTCAGGCGGCTGCGGCGGATCACGCGCTTGCGGCCCTTGGTCCACCAGCTCTCGAAGACCGGAGCGCCCGCCAGGTTCACCACGGCGTCGTGCCGGCGAGGCAGGGCCTGCCAGTCGCCGGGTACCACGGGGTTGCCTTCCACGATGTCCACCGCCGCGGGCAGTTTGTCGGCGGCGCTTCCGCGGCTGCGGGTCAGGATCGTCACTTCATCGCCCCGTTCCAACAAACGGCGCGCCAGATGGCGCCCCACAAGACCCGTTCCCCCCGTGATGAATACCTTCAAGATCAACTCCCATGTTTCTGCCATCGGCCGGCTTTGCTGGACGCCCCAGAATAATCACAGCCCCGGGGGCTGTAAAGTGTTGCCGACCTGGCTGTGCCGCTGACCCGGCGTGCTGGTCTGGGGTGTGTTTCCGAGATGGCGGAAGTTGCTCTCCCGCCAGGATTGAGTACCTTTCGGGAAAATCGGGCCCCTCCCCCAGGGGAGGCCCCAGCATCCACCCCGGGAGGGCCGTATGGAATACCAGAATTTTGACGTCGAAGTGGCGGAGGGCTGCGCCCGCGTCACCCTGATCGGCCCCGGCTGCCCGGAGATGGGCCACCTGTGCGATGAGTTCACCGACCTGATGCTACGCCTGCAGGAGGACAACGCCGTCCGCCTGATCCTCATCGCCGACGGGGACCACGCCTTCGATTTCCACCACAATCTGGACAGCCTGGCCCAGAGCGTGGGCCAGGCCGAAGGCTTCGAGGTGCTCAGCGCGGACGAGGAAATAGCCCGCCGTATCGTCACCCTCATCGCCGAACTGCCCAAGCCCGTGGTGGCCGCCACCCGCGGCGATATCCGCAACATGGGCTTCGGTTTCTTCCTGGCCGCGGACGTGCGCCTGGCCACCACCGAAGCCACCTTCACCACCCCGGACCTAGCCGGCGGCCTGCTGCCCGGCTGGGGTCTGACCCACACCCTGCCCCGCCTGATCGGGGGCAGCCGCGCCCTGGAATTGCTGTGGAGCGGCCGCACCCTGAACGCCGCCGAGGCGGCCCGCCTGGGGCTGATCGACCGCGTGATCCCGCCGGAGCATTTCGAAGAGGTCATCGACGCCTTCA
>PDQT01000014.1 GCA_002747875.1 bacterium DOLZORAL124_64_63 | reverse complement strand
AGCTGGGCGTGCAGCAAGCCGGCGTCCTGGACGCCACGGCCATGCTTTCTTTCGATTGGGAAGGGCAACAACAGTGCTGGGCCTCCCGCGAAACCGCCGCCGGGCTGAAGGCGGTCAGCGAAGGCCTGGTGCCGCGTTTCGATGTCCCGACCACCGTGCAGGAGGATTGATGGAGAATCCTGCCAATGGCCTGAATGAGCCCTGAACAAGGGGGACCTTGAAAATCGAAGGCATCGGGCTTTCCGGAAGGGAATCGCTCAATTCAGGTTGCAACCGGGAGGAAGAAATTTCACCTCA
>PDQT01000013.1 GCA_002747875.1 bacterium DOLZORAL124_64_63 | reverse complement strand
GGCACCAGGTCCTCATCGGCCAGAGTCAGACCGAAATCCTGTTCCAGGAAGGCCACCAATTCCATCACCCCCACCGAGTCGATGATACCGCCATCCAGCAGGGACATGGCATCGTTCTCCAAGGGCGCCTCGTCCCCAAAAAGAAAATTCTCGATGATATATTTACGCACGCTCTGTCTGATTTTCATGGAATTGCTCCCCCCCCTGATCCGAGTAATTTGAAGTGGTCACCCCTGCCGCCAGGCCAAAGCCTGCTCCGGCAATATATTCGAAGCCATGCGGTTTTCAAATCCGGGCCCAAAATCGTGTTGCAGCATGCGGCCGGTCAAAACCGCGATCAAGGACATGTTGTCCCGCACGCTGGTCAGCTTGCCCGCCCGCCACTTGCGGACAAGGGCGGCAATGCGATCGGGTTGCCAGATCCCCCATCCCGGCGTCCCCTCCGCATCCAGGAACCGGCGCACCAGAGCCTGCCCCGCAGGGCTCTGGAGGCTGCTGCTATCAGGAGCCCGATACGGCTGCTTCGCCCTCTCAAGAATATGATCGGGCAGCAAATCGGCAACCCCGAGTTTCAAAATCGACTTTTCCACCAGGGACTGTAGCTTAATCGAAGCCGGAATGCGCCCGGCCAGCTCCGCCACATGGTGGTCCAGAAACGGGAAGCGTCCCTCCACCGAATGGCCCATGAGCATGCGATCCCCTTGGCTGGACAGCAGATAGTTGGCCATGAAGGTGGTCATTTCCAGGTACTGGGCCCGAGCCACGGGACCCCAGCCGCCGAAATCAGCGGGCAGGGAGGCCAGCAGACGCTCCCGCGCCGGCCCCGCCGGATGAGCCCCCTGAGCCGCCTCTCCCAGGAAACCCGGCAGACTGGCGGTGTTGCTCCAGCGGGGCCCGTGGGAAAACAAAGGATCGTCCGGACTGTCCAACCCGGTCCCGTAGAACTTGCGCAGGAACGGCTCCGGCGATTGGGCCAGGTACGGGTACAGGCGCGTCAGCAGGACGCTGCGGCAGCGGCTTGCCGGGTCCCGACTCCAGAAGTACCGCACCTTGGCCTCACGGAAGATATTGTAGCCCACAAAGACCTCATCCGCCCCTTCTCCCGTCAGAACCACCTTGAAATGCTCATGCCGGGCCAGGCCGCTCAGGGCGTGCAGGGGGGCCGGGGCGGTGCGCAACAAAGGTGTTTCGGCCAGCCAAGTGACTTCCCGCAGGCGGCCGGCAATATCCTCGGCTCCGATGGTGGTGCTCTGGTGCCGGGTGCCGAGGTGCGCGGCCATCCGATGCTGCCATCGGGCCTCATCGTAGGCGGCATCCTCGAAACCCACGCTGAAGGTATTCAGCTGGTGGTCCGTGTACCTGCGGATGATGGCTGCGGTGGCGCTGCTGTCCAGACCGCCGGAAAGGTACGCCCCCACGGGCACATCGGCGCGCAGGCGGATGGTGGCCGCGTCCACCAGGGCCCGGCGCACCTCCCGGGCCAACCTGTCCCGCTCATCCGCCGGCACGAAACGATGGTCCTCGTCGGCCGGCAGGAAGGTGGGATGCCAGTAACGCCGCACGCGCAAGCAGGCCGGCAAAGGCGCCGGCGCCGGGGCGCCGAAGCTGTCGTCCCCCACCATGGCCACGTGCCCGGGCGGCAGCTGGGCCACGCCCCGAAAGGCCGTGCCCGCGCCGATGGGCGTCCAGTGGCGGAAGATTTCCGCCAGGGCGGCCGGTTCCAGTTCCAGATTCAGGCCGGGGAAGGCGCGCAGGCTCTTGATCTCCGAAGCGAAAAGCAGCTGCCCCTGGTGCATGGTCAGGAAAAGCGGCCGGATGCCGAAGCGGTCCCGAGCCAGGAAAAGATGCCGCTGGTTCCGGTCGTAGACGGCAAAGGCGAACTGCCCGTTGAAGCGTTCCACGCAGGCGGGGCCCCACTGGATGTAGGCGGCCAGGATGACTTCGGTGTCGCTGTTGGTGCGGAAGGCGTGCCCCAGGCCCTGCAGTTCGGCACGCAGCTCCGGGTAGTTGAAGATCTCGCCGTTGAAGGTGATCCAGTACCGACCCTGGGCCGTGGTCATGGGCTGCTGGCCCTGGGCCACGTCGATGATGCTCAGGCGGGCGTGGCCCAGAAAGACGCTGCGGTCGCGCCAGGCGCCGAACTCGTCAGGGCCACGGTGGCGCATGATGCCGATCATTCGCTCGGGGGACTGCCGGGGCAGATCCAGGGGACCGTCCAGGGCCACCACGCCACAGATTCCGCACATGGGTTCCGCGTCTCCTCATTTCCAGGGACCAACACAAAAACGGGGTTTCCCCCTCTGGAGAGCATGATACATTTGATCGGCAAATTCTGTCAGTTCTTTATTGGGGACCCCAACCGGAGGTTGTTCCGTGCGTTTCCACTCCACAATGAACTTTTGTAAAGGGCTGAGGCCCGCGGCGCTGCCGTTGGCGCTGCTCCTGATAGCCGGTCTGGCCGTGGCCGACACCCCGATTCGGGACCACCAGATCACGGCCGAGGATTATTTCGATCTGACGATCCTGGGCAACATCGCCGTCAGCCCGGACGGCCAGTGGGTGGCCTACTCGGAAAGCCGCTGGGGCCAGGGTAAAGAAGGCCGCAGCACCGATCTGTGGGCCCTGCGGACCGACGGCCGGGACATGCGTCGTCTGACCTTCGACGGCTTCGGCGCCGGGCATCCTCAGTGGAATCCCCGGAGCGACACCATCTACTTCCTGGGCCACCGCGATGATGGGGCCGAAAAGCCCCCCTACGACGGCAGCACCCAGGTCTGGCGCGTGGACCAGACCCACGGTCTGGTGGCCGTCACCCGGCACGACGGCGGCGTGAGCGATTTCCAGCTGGATCCCGCCGGCCGCTATCTCTATTACAAGGTTGACGACGAGGTCACCGACGGTCCCTGGGCCGAGCTGAAGAAGAAGAACAGCGACCTGGAATTCGGCCACGGCGTGCGCACCCTGCATGCCCTGCGCCGCCTGGACCTACAGACGTGGCGGGACCAGGAAATCTTTCCCGCGGACCGGGTGATCTGGGAGATGAGCCTGGCCCCCGACGGCAAGGCCATGGCCATGATCACCACCGAGGACAACGAGCTCATCTTCAAGGAGGGCTGGAGCGACGTCGAGATCCTGGATCTGGAGAGCAGCGCCGTGACCACCATCACCAGCCAGCAGTGGCGTGACGGCCACAAAAGCCCCTACGGCTGGCTGGAAGATCTGGCCTGGAGCGCGGACAGCCGGGCCTTGGCCTTCGCCATCGCCTACGACGGCTACGCGTCCGACATCTGGGTGACGGAGCGGCACGATGCCGCTTGGTCTTTGGATCGTGTGCAGCGCCCGGACATGGTCACCTACAGCGGCGGCCTGCGCTGGCGAGGCCGGGAGCGCACCCTCTGCTTCAAGGGAGAAAGCCTGGCCCGCGTCGGCGTGTACGGCATCCGGGACGTGCGGAACGGCCGCCAGGGCAAGAGCCGCCTCTTGGTGGGCGGCGACGTGGTCGTCGGCGGCTTCGCGTTCGACGCCCGCGGCAGGAAGCTGCTGGCCGGCCTGGAGACCCCCACCACGGCCAACGATCTGTACCTGATCGAGGACCAGACCAAGCGGCAGCGCCTGACGCACCTGAACCCCCAGGTGGATACCTGGATCCTGCCCCGGATCCAGCACGTCAGCTGGACGGGCGCGGACGGGGACAAGTGCTACGGCATTCTGGAGCTGCCCCACGACTACCAGGTCGGGGACGGTCCCTTGCCCACCATCATCGAACTGCACGGCGGCCCCACCAGCAGCACCAAGTACCGTCTGCGCCTGTGGATCTACGGCCGCGCGCTGATGGCCAGCAACGGCTACGCCCTGCTCAGCCCCAACTACCACGGCAGCACCGGCTACGGCGACACCTTCCTGGAGAAGCTGATCGGCCGTGAAAACGAGATCGAGGTCACGGACATCACCGCCGGCACGCGGTGGCTGATCGAGCAGGGCATTGCCGATCCCGAGCGCATCGGCGTGATGGGCTGGAGCAACGGCGGCTACCTGACGAACTGCATGATCGTGGCCGAGCCGGACCTGTTCGCCGCCGCCAGCAGCGGCGCCGGCGTGCTGGACATGGCCATCCAGTGGGCCACCGAGGACACGCCCGGCCACGTCATCAACTACGTGCAGGGTTTGCCCTGGCAGCAGGCCGAACACTACCAGAAGTCCTCTCCCCTGTACCACCTGGACCGCGTCAAGACGCCGACGCTGATCCACGTCGGAGGCCGCGATCCGCGGGTGCCGCCCGCCCACAGCCGGGCCCTGTACCGAGGGTTGAAGCACTACTTGGGGGTGGATTGCGAACTGATCGTCTATCCCGGCGAGCCCCACGGGCTGACGACCCATGAGAACAGGCTGGCGAAGATCACCTGGGATCTGGCGTGGTTCGAGAAGTACTTGCTTGGTAAGGAAGACTGACCAAGCAGGAACACCGTCAAAGCAAGACACCGTTAAGCAAGGCACCGTTAAGCAAGGCCCTTGCCGCCCGGCGAGGGCCTTGCTATTTTTCCCCGCGCGAAAGACCGACCAGAATTCCAGAACCATGGAGGAAACGCCGTGAGCCAGGATGCCGCCCCCCGCAAGCATGAATTCCAGACCGAGGTGCGCGAGCTGCTGCACCTGATGATCCACTCCCTGTATTCCAAACCCGAGATCTTCCTGCGCGAGCTGATCAGCAACAGCGCCGACGCCCTGGACAAGGTGCGCTTTGCCGGCATCACCGAACCTGAATTGCTGGAGGGCGACAGCGACCTGCGCATCGATCTGAAGGTGGACCCCGAAGCGCGGACCATCGTCGTCGAAGACAACGGCATCGGCATGAACGAACAGGATCTGCTGGACAACCTGGGCACCATCGCCAGCAGCGGCACGCGCAACTTCATGAAGAACCTGACGGGCGACCAGGCCACGGACATGAACCTGATCGGCCAGTTCGGCGTGGGCTTCTATTCCGTGTTCATGGTGGCGCGCGAGGTGGAGGTGCTGACCCGCAAGGCGGGCGAACGCCAGGGTTATCTCTGGAAAAGCGAAGGTGAGGGCGAATTCACCCTCGCCGAGGCCCCCAAGACCGGCCACGGCACCAGCATCACCATCCACCTGAAGGACGATCCGGATGTCACCGCCTTCGCCAGCGAGTGGAAGGTGCGCGAGATCGTCACCAAATACAGCGAGTTCATCGTCCACCCCATCTGGCTGACGGTGAACGAGAAACCCGCCGAGCCCAAGGAAGGCGAGGAGTCCCAGGAGCCCCAAACCCCCAAGGGCCCCCAACGCCTGAACGAGAGGACGGCCATCTGGCGCCGCAATCCCAAGGACGTGACCGAGGAGAACCACAAGGAGTTCTACCAGCAGGTCAGCCACGACTTCATGGGCGATCCTCTGGCCCACTCCCACACCCATCTGGAGGGTATGCAGGAGTTCTGGGCCCTGCTCTACATCCCCACCAAAGCGCCCATGGGTCTGTACCACCAGGACCGCAAGCACGGTCTGAAGCTGTACGTCAAGCGGGTGTTCATCATGGACAACTGCGAGGACCTGCTGCCCGGCTGGTTGCGCTTCGTGTGCGGTGTCGTGGACAGCGAGGATCTGCCCCTGAACGTCAGCCGCGAAATCCTGCAGAACAACCGCACCATGGCCTCCATCCGCAAGCACGTGGTCAAGAAGGTGCTGGAGACCCTGCAGAAGATGGCCGACGACCGGCCCGAGGATTACGCCAAGTTCTGGAAGGAAATGGGCATGGTCCTCAAGGAAGGGTTCTACATGAACTACGAGTGGCAGGACGAGCTCAAGAACCTGCTGCGCTTCCACTCCACCAGCAGTGGCCTGGACGATCTGATCAGCCTCAAGGACTACGTCGCGGGCATGCGTGAGGATCAGGAGAACATCTACTACGTCACCGGCGAGAACCTGCGCACCCTGGCCACCAGCCCTCTGCTGGAAAGCTACCGCGCCCGCGGCCTGGAGGTCCTCTTCCTGGCCGACCACGTGGACGAGTTCATGCTCAGCGGCCTGACCGAGTTCGACGGCAAGACGTTCAAGGACATCAGCCGCGGCGACGCCGGCCTGGAGAAAACCGAAGAAGAGAAGAAGGCCGAGGAGAAGCAGCAGGAAAGCTACAAGGACCTGTGCGCCAAGCTGCAAGAAGCCCTGGCCGAGACCGTGGAAACGGTGCGCGTCACCAGCCGCCTGCAGGACAGCCCCTGCGTCCTGGTCAACAAGGACGACGCCATGAGCGCCCACATGGAACGCCTCATGCAACAGCTCAATCCCGAGACCGCCCCGCAGAGCAAACGCATCCTGGAGATCAACCCGGATCACAAGATCCTCAAGGGTCTGCACAAGCGCGTGGCCGACGGCGAAGATCTGGGCGACTGGCCCGTGGTCCTGCTGGGCCAGGCCCTGCTGGCCGAGGGTTCGCCTCTGCCGGATGCCGGCGCCTATGTGCAGGCCGTCAACAAGCTGCTGAGCTGATAGCGATAGCGAGCGCGATTCGGATCAGGATCGCGCCGAAAACTGATTGGCGCTGGCGGCAATCCCGCCCTGCCGGGTGGGGTTACGCCAGCGCCTGTTCCATCCGATCACAAGCCTGGACCAACAGCGCCCGCGGGCATCCGAAATTCAGCCGCACATACCCGGGGCCGCCGAAATCCGCGCCCGGACTCAGGCCCACGCCGTGCTGCTCGAAGAAACCCACCGGATCCTCAACACCCAGCTCCCGCACATCCAGCCAGGCCAGATAAGTGGCCTCCACGTCCGGCATGGTCACCCCGGGCCAACCGGCCACGCGTTGCCGTAGATATTCCCGATTGCCCCGCAGCACGCCCCGCAGTTCGATCAGCCAATCGCCCGCCTCGCGCCAGGCGGCGGCCGCCGCCACCGGCCCCAGCACGTTGACATGGGGCACGAGGCCCTGGCCCGCCCCCTCGAAACGCCGCCGCAAATCGCGGTCCGGGATGATGGCCAGAGAGCACCCCAGCCCCGGGATGTTGAAGGTCTTGCTGGGCGCGAGCAGAGAAATGCTGCGGGCCGCGATCTCGGGCGACAACGTGGCCAGGGGGCGATGCCGGCGATCCGTCGTCAGGATCAGCTGGTTGTGGATCTCGTCGCTGCAGATCACCACATCGTTTTCCAGGCACACGGCCGCCGCCGCGCGCAATTCATCTTCCGTCCACATACGCCCGACGGGGTTGTGCGGATGACAGAGCAAATACAGGGCCGTGCGGTCGGTGATGGCCGCGCCCATGGCCTCGGCGTCCAACCGCCACCCCTCGGTGTTGTCCCCCGCCAGCGGGGCGGCCACGCATTGGCGCCCCACCCAGCCCGGCGCCTTCAGGAAGGGCGGATAGACTGGCGTGTTGACCAGCACCTCGTCCCCCGCTTCACCAAAGGCGCGGCAGGCCTGGGTGATGCCCGTCACCAAACCAGGCAACCACACCAGCCACTCCGGTTGCACCTCCCAGGCGAATTCACGCCACAGGGCTGCCAGCACCGCGTCCACCTGGTTGCCGGTGGCCGAGCCATAACCGAAAACTCCCTCGTCCACACGTCCGCGCAGGGCTGCCAGCACCATGGGCGGACAGAAAAAATCCATATCCGCCACCCACATGGGCAGGATGTCGTGACCCGCGTAACGCCCCCACTTGAGGCCGCCGGTCACCTCCCGGGCGGCAGGGGTGTGGAAATCGTAGCGGGGCTCAGCCACGGCCCCGCTCCTTGAGGAAGCCGGCGATCTGCTCGGCGGCTTCGGCGGCGTTGGCGGCGTGGCTGTAGCGCGGGTTCTTGCCCGCGGCCTGCAGGAAGTCCTCGCCCGGCTGGAAATCCAGCAGCACCAGCGGGCGCTCGAAGCGCAGGGCCATGGCGATCTCGCTGAGGGTGCCGCCCGAACCGCGGCAGGCCACCACCACATCGCTGCTGAGGATGTTGATGACGTTGCGGGCCGCGCCCATGCCCGTGGGGATGACGATGTCCAGCCCCTTGGCCGCCTGGCCGTGGTCGTCATCAAAGAGCACGCCCACCGTCAGGCCGCCCGCCTCCTTGGCCCCCGAGACCGACGCCTGCATGACCCCGGTGGGACGACCGCCGCTGAGCAGCACCCAGCCGTGACGGGCAATTTCCGCGCCCAGTTGGCGGGCGTTCGCGAGGGTGGTGTCGTCGGCCACGCTGCCGCCCATGACACCCACGATGGTCTTGCGCATCTAAAATCCTTCCTGCCGGAACGCGTCCGGATCCATGAGTTTGTTCTCCAGGTTGGTGGTGTCCAGTTCGGGGCTGAATTTGCCCGCGGAAATAAATTTGAAGTCCACCCGCGCCGCGCCCAGGCCCTGGGCCAGACGGCTGAGGGTGGCGGCGGCGGAGCGCTCGGCCTCGCCCTCGGTCCGCGCCACCAGTTCGCCGGCCAGGACGCTGGCCTGGCTCTTGGTCTCGGAGATCAGCTTGTTCTTGGCCTCCACGCTGAAGCCGCCGGTGAAGACGCGGCCGATGACTTCGGGCATCAGCCAGGGCATCAACTCCGTCTGGTCTTCGCTGTGGATGTGCATGTCGCGGATGCGGACCTCATGCCGGCAGGGCGGCATGGTGACCAGGAAGTCGCCTTCATCGCGCCGCTGGATGTTGAACTGGGGATCGTTCAGATCGTAGCGGAAATCCACATCGAATTCGATGACCAGGGTGATGCGCTGTTCCGACAGAAGCCACTTGAGATACTTCTGGCCGAACTGGCCCAGCCAGTGGTCGCTGGCGGTGATCACCTCTTTGGTCATGATGCGGAAGGCGTTCAGCTCACCCATGGCCTTCATGCTGGTGATGAAGCTTTCGCGGCTGACCACGGAGGCCTCCTTGCCGCCACCCCGGCCTCGTCGGGAGAATTTCCCCACACCCCAGCCCACCAGGGCCACCAGCAGGCCGCCCAGAAATCCGATCAACAAATAGTCCATGAAAGACGTGCTCCTTGCGCTGAAGTTGGACCACAGCATGGCAAAAGAGCCGCCCGGCGGCAAGGGCCGATGGCGAGAAGCGCCGGCAGAAGGTTAAGAATCAGTTCCCGGTCATGGCCCGCACCCCCGCCAGCTGACGGCCGCTGAACAGGAAACCCAGCGTGGGCCAGGCCTGCATGGATGCCGGCACGGTGGTGCCCTCCTCGACCAGCACGGCGCGGTGCAGGCCCAGATCATCCAGGTACTTGGCCAAACGGTCCAGCTGGTCACGGGTCAGGGTTTCAGGATCCACCAGCGCCGTGTCCACGTCGTGGCAACCGGGCTCGCGGTGGAAGAAATCCTCCATGGGGAAAAGCGTGTGCCCCTGGTGCGTCAACAGGGCCTGGACCAGGTCGCGGCGCTGCTCGTCCGTGGTGATCACCACGCAGGTGCGCGCGGGCCCCCGCGGCATCGTCATGCCCGTGGAACCGGCCCCGGTGATCTTCATGAAGTCGGACATTTCATCGACCTTGTCGTTCATCTGATCCAGGGCGCGGATCATGTCCGTGGTGGTCAGGCCGGAATGGTTCAACAGACGCGTCAGATCGTTCTCCGAGGTGTAGGTGTCGAAATCGCCCCGGTTGACGCAGGCCAGGATATCGGCGATGGCCGTCAAGGTGGTCAGGCCGTGCTCGGTGGTGCAGGCCACGGACATGTCGTGATGGTAGCGGCAGGCTTCGCTGAGGCTGTCGGGCAATTTCCAGAATTTGAGCAGCGCTTGGCCCGCCACCGTGTGGTCCATGCCGAATTTTTCCTGCTCCAGAAGCAGGCGATTCGCCGGCGCCCCCTCCAGGATTTCCAGATAAGCTTCCGGCACGGCCGAAGCCAGGATGTAGGCGCCGATGTCGTGCATCAGCCCGGCCACGAAGGCCTCTTCCGGATCCGTGCGGCGCGTCACGTAAGGCGCCACCGCCTGCGCCGCGCTGGCCACGGCAATGCTGTGAGCCCAGAAGCGGGTCATGTCCAGATCGCACTTCAGCTTCTTGAGGGCATCGACGGTGCCGAACCCCAGCGCCAGATTGCGGATGCCCGTGAACCCCAGCAGGACCACGGCCCGGCTGACGGTGGTCACCTCATGGGTCACCCCGTAAAAGGAGCTGTTGACCAGCTTGAGCACCTTGCCGGCCAGCAGACCGTCCGCCGAAAGCACCTTGGTCACGTCATCAGCCGAGGAGTCGTTGTCATTGATGACCGCCAGCAGCTGTGTCGTCACCTGGGGCAACGGAGGCAGGTTACGCATCACGGACATGATCCGAGCTTTGATGATGTCGGGCATGGCCTCTCCGGTCGAAACGGCTGGACAAGGTTCCTGCGGAACCGGACTTTCCC
>PDQT01000159.1 GCA_002747875.1 bacterium DOLZORAL124_64_63 | reverse complement strand
TCCGAATCCTGCCATTGGGCGGGGATCCGGGGCTGGAAATCAGCAAAGACGCCCAGTTCAGTGGCCAGGGTGTCGCGCTCGATCATGTCCTGGTGGTAGCGGCCGGACCAGTGGAAGCTTTTGCCGGGCACCTGCTGAATACCGGCGATGTCCGCGCCACGCTCCCGCAGCAGATCCAGGTCCGAGGCCAGGAAATCATCCCCCACCACACCCACGCAGCGCACCGGATAACGGCCCAGATTGGCTATGGCGAAGTAGCTGGCACTGCCGCCAAGCTGGCGCTCGCGCTTCTCCCGGGGGGTCTCGACGGTGTCGTAGGCCACGGATCCGACCACGAGGATGCTCATTTTCCGACCTTCTCTTCCATGATTTCCGGAGCCTCGACCCCGATGATATCCATGACCACCCGCAACACGTGGCGGGTGATCAGACTGAGCTGCACACGGCTTTGGGCCAGCTCCGGCTCATCGGCCAAGATCTTCACCACGGGGCAGTTGTGGTAGAACTTATGGAACAGTTCGGCCACCTCCGCCAGGTAAGCCGTCAGCCGGTGGGGTTCGCGCGCACGGGCCGCCGAGACGATGACCAGAGGCAGCCGGATCAGCTCCCGAACCAGATTCCACTCGGCCTCTTCCTTCAGCAGGCTCAGCGCCTTCGCCGAAGGCTCCTGCGCCACCAGCCCCGCTTCTTCGGCCTTCTTCAACAGAGAGCAGATGCGGGCGTGAGCATACTTGACGTAGTACACGGGGTTCTCGTTGGATTGTTCCTTGGCCAGATCCAAATCGAAATCCAAGTGGCTGTTGGGCTTGCGTGTCAAAAAGATGTATTTGGCCACATCCGCGCCCACCTCTTCCATCAGGGCGTCCATGGTCACGAACTGCCCCTTGCGCTTGGACATGTTGATGGGGTGGCCATCCTCCAGGAAGGTGACCTGCTGCAGGATCTGCACCTCCAGCCAGCCCTGGCTGATGTCCATGGCCTGCATGGCCCCCTGCATGCGCGGGATATACCCGTGGTGGTCCGGCCCCCAGAAATCGATGGCCCGCTCGAAGCCGCGCTGGAACTTGTGGTAGTGGTAGGCGATATCCGCCAGGAAGTAGGTGGGCATGCCGTCCGCCCGCACCAGGACACGGTCCTTCTCGTCTCCGAATTCGGTGCTGCGGAACCAGGTGGCACCATCCTCTTCATAGGTGTGCCCCAGCTTCTTGAGCCTTTCCAGGGTCCGTTCGATGCGCTTGGTCTCGTGCAACTCGCTCTCGAAGTACCAGGTGTCGAAACGCAAGCCGAAGCGTCGGCAGGTTTCACGCTGCCAACTGAGAATCTTCATCAGGGCGTATTTGCTGAAGCGGCGCACCGACTCATCTTCCGGCAACCCCAGCCAGTCCTCGGCGTTGCCCTCGGGGGCCGTCACACGCTGGAAGCTCTCGTCATCGAAGGCTTTGGCCGCCCGCTGTATGGAATCGTTATCCTGCTCCAGCAACTCCGCGGCCATGATCTCCAGATAATCGCCCTGGTAGCCCCCCTCAGGGAATTCCGCGTCTTCGCCCTTGAGGCTCAGGTAGCGCACGCGCAGGCTGCGGCCCAGCAGCCCCACCTGGCGGCCGGCGTCGTTCACGTAGTATTCGGCATGGCTGTCGTAGCCGATGGCCTCCAGCAACCGCACCAGGCACATCCCAAAGGCCCCCGCGCGGGCAGAGACCACATTCAACGGGCCGGTGGGGTTGGCGCTGATGAATTCCACATTGATGCGCTTGTCCGCGCCGGTCTTGATCTCTTCCAGGGCCCCCGCGGGATTCCAGATATCCAGCAACAGCTGGATACCGTACTCCGGGGCCAGCCGGAAGTTGATGAAACCGGGGCCGGCGATCTCCACCGATTCAACCATTTCCTTGGGCAGGTCAATATCCGCGGCAATGCTCCCGGCCAATTCCCGCGGGTTCTTCTTCAGGCGACTGCCCAGCATCAGGGCCAGGTTGGTGCTCAGATCCCCGTGACTGCGATCCCGGGGCTTTTCCAACTCCACGCTGATGTCTTCTTCGAAAACCCCGTACTTCTCCACGGTGGCCAGCAGGGCCGATTTCAGGATATTCTCCAGTATCATCGCTTTTCATCCAGTCGTTACGGGCCCGTTTCCATCGGGACCCAGATCGGCAGCGGTCGTGAAATTGAGTTGGGGATGGCGGGCACGCACCTCCGCGTCCCGGAACCACTCCGGCTCCACGTCCAGGCGCGCGCTGTCCGCCCAGAGGCGCTCCAACTGGAAGTACTCGCGGGCTTTTTCCACGAAGATGTGCACCACCACATCGAAATAGTCCAGCAGGGCCCAGCGGCCCTCGTCCTGGCCTTCGATCCCCTTGGGCTTCTGGCCGGTGCCCGCCAACTGGTTGTGGATGTGGCGCGCCAGGGCCTGCACCTGGGTGGTGGTGTGGCCGCTGGCCACGACGAAGAAATCGCACACGTCGCTGCGACCACGCAGGTCCAGCACGACGATGTCCTCGGCCTTCTTCTCCATCAGATGCCAACAGATACGCTCCGCCAGTGCCCAGGCGGCGGAATCGTCGGGAATGGAGGGTCCGTTTTCGGAGGGATTCTGGATGTCGCTCATGCTTCCTCGCAGGCTCAGTTGAGGCGGTTGATGACGTATTCCACAGCCACCGCCAGCAGATCCTTCTGGGGACCGCTGACCACCGGCCCCAGGGCGGCCTTGGCTTCCTCGCCAAATTCGCGGGCCTTGGCGAAGCTGTAGTCGATGCCCCCGCATTCGGTGACGAAGGCCTTCACCTCCGGCCAGGATTCGGCCCGGCGGCGGGTGTCCCGCTCCTCGGCCAGTCGGCTTATGCGGGCGCGGCTCTGCTCGTCCGCGTTGCGCCAGGCCGCGATCAACGGCAGGGTGATGCGCCCTTCTTCCCAGTCCTGTCCGGTGGGCTTGCCCAGGCGGCGCGCGTCGCCCAGATAATCGAAGATGTCGTCGGTGATCTGGAAGACCATACCCGTGCGGGCGCCAAAGGTGCCGAAATCCTTCTCCGCGGAAGCCAGCACGGGGTTCATGCCGGCCCCGATGCGGCAACTGTTCTCGATCAGGCTGGCGGTCTTCTGGTAGATGATCTGCATGTACCGTTCTTCACTGATGCCCAGATCGAAACGATGCTCCAACTGCAGCATCTCCGCCTCGCTCATCAGCACGGTGGTGCGGGCCAGCAGTTCCACGGCGTGGGCCTGCCCCTGGGCGCACAGGGTGTGCAGGGCCTTGCTGTACAGGTAGTCCCCCATGATCAGGGCCGCGCTGGAACCGAATTTTTCGTTCACCGAGGGCAGGCCACGGCGGGTCAGGGCCTCATCGATGAAGTCATCATGGATCAGGGTGGCGGTGTGCACCAGTTCCACGCAGGCGGCCGCCCCCAGGGCCTCGTCGGCGATCAGCAACCGGCCGTCCTGCTCATACTGGGCCGCCAGCAACAGCAGCGTCGGGCGAAACTTCTTGCTGGTGCCTCGCAGAATGTGTTCACAGATGGCCCGGGTCATGGGGCTGTCCCCGTCGGTGATACGCCGGAATTCCGCGTCCACCTTCTGCAGGGCGGGACCAATTTTCTTCTGCAGCGTGATCAGCTTGATGCGTTCGTGGTCCATCAGGGACATGAATACCATCTCTCGGGTCGAATGCCGGGAAAAACGCAGGGCCTATTTCAAGAATAGGGATACCTGCGGCCTCTGGGCCATGATAACTGCCGCCAGAGGACAAATATTCTCATTTTCCGGTCCGTGTCAATCCTCTTTACGGCGTCTGCGTGTCACGATGAACGCCACCACCACACTGGACCAGTATAGCACAAGCACCGGGCCGGCCATCATCACTTGGCTGATGACATCCGGCGGCGTCAGCAGGGCGCTCATGGCGAAGATCAGGACGATGGCGTAGCGCCACGTCCTGAGCAGGGTGCGCGGGTCCAGAATGCCGATCACCGACAGGAACAGCACCAGCAGCGGCAGCTGAAAAACCAGCCCGAAGGCCAGGCACAGCTTGCTCACAAAGGCGAAGTAGGCCCCGATCCCGATCAGCGGGGACAGATACGCCGTCCCGAAGCTCATCAAGAAGACCATCACCTGCGGGATGACCACCAGGAAGCCGAAACTGACCCCCGCGTAGAAAAGCAGCGTGGTGATGATCAGCAGGGGCGTGACCACCTTCTTTTCCTTGGCGTACAACCCTGGCAGAATGAACATGTAGATACGGAAAAAAATGAAAGGTGCCACCACGAACAGCCCCATGGCCGCGGACAGCTTCAGACGCACCATGAAGGCCTCGTTGGGAGCGGTGAAGTACACGCCCTGGTCCTTGATGGGCCGCACCAGCAGATCCAGCATGTCCGAGGAAACGAACCAGCAGAGGATGGTGGCCGCCAGAGCCGCGATCAGGGACTGGATCAGCGTGCCGCGCAGTTCCTCCAGATGATCCAGGAAGCTCTGCTCCTGCGCGTCCCCGGCCTCCAGCATTTCCCGGGGTTGGTCCCTCACGCGTCGGTATCCTTCCGGTTCTGCAGGTCATCCAGCAGGGCGAAGAACTCATCCACGCTCTGGAAATGCCGATAAACCGAGGCGAAGCGGATGTAGGCCACCTCGTCCACTTCTTTCAGCTCGTCCAGGACCAGCAGGCCGATCTGCTCGCTGGGCACCTCACGGCGGCCCTCGGCGGTCAGGCGCTGTTCCACCTTGTCGACGATGATCTCGATCTCCTCGAAGCTGACCGGCCGTTTCTCGCAGGCCTTGGTCACCCCCACGATCACCTTGGAACGATGATACTGCACCCGGTCACCGCTGCGCTTGACGACGATGAAGGGTTTCGTCTCCACCGCCTCGTAGGTGGTGTAACGCTCCCCGCAGCCCAGACATTCGCGCCGACGGCGCACCGCCCGGCCATCCCGGACGGCGCGCGAATCGACAACCTTGTCATCTTCCCTGCCACAGCGTGGGCACTTCACCGGACCGTCTCCTACTCCAGACCCGGATACAGGGGGAACGCGCGGCACAGATCCTCGGCCTCGGCGCGCAACCCGTCCAGGGCGTCCTGATTGTCCTTGTTCTGCACGGCACTGTCGATGATGTGGGCGATCTTGACCATTTCCTCGCGGCCCATGCCCCGCGTCGTCAAAGCGGGCGTGCCCAGGCGGATGCCGCTGGTCACGAAGGGACTTTCCTTGTCGAAGGGCACCGTGTTCTTGTTGCAGGTGATGCCCACGTGCTCCAGCAGAGCCTCCGCGTCCTTACCCGTCAGCCCCTTGCCCGACACGTTCACCAGCAGCAGGTGGTTGTCCGTGCCGCCGCTGACAAGGTGGAAACCGCGCTCCTTGAGGGCTTCCCCCAAGGCGGCCGCGTTGGTCACCATATTCTTCGCGTATTCCTTGAAGCCATCCTGCATACACTCATGGAAACAAACAGCTTTGGCGGCGATCACATGCATCAAAGGGCCACCCTGGACACCGGGGAAGTTCATCTTGTTGATGGGGCTGAAGCGGTCCTTGGTGCTCAGGATCAGGCCGCCCCGGGGACCGCGCAGGGTCTTGTGGGTGGTGCTGGTCACCACATCGCAATGGGGCACCGGGCTGGGGTGCACGCCCCCGGCCACCAGACCGGCGATGTGGGCCATGTCGAAGAGCAGGATGGCGTCGATCTCATCGGCAATGCTGCGCAGCTTCTCGAAATCCCAGAAGCGGGGGTAGGCGCTGGCGCCGCCCACGATCATCTTCGGGCGCTCGGCCTTGGCCTGGTCGCGCAGCTTGTCGTAGTCGATCATCTCGTCTTCGGGGCTGACCTCGTAGTGCAAGGCCTCGAAGAGCAGGCCGCTGAAGTTCACGGGATGCCCGTGGGTCAGGTGTCCGCCGTGGCTGAGGCTCAGGCCCAGGATCTTGTCCCCCGGCTTCAGGAAAGCCAGATAGGCCGTCATGTTGGCCGTGCTGCCGCTGTGGGGCTGCACGTTGGCCCGCTCGGCCCCGAAAAGGGCCATGGCCCGTTTCTTGGCCAGGGTCTCGGCCTGATCCACGTGCACGCAGCCGCCGTAGTAGCGCTTCTTGGGATATCCCTCGGCGTACTTGTTGGTCAGGCTGGAGCCCATGGTCTCCATGACCGCCCGGCTGGTGAAATTCTCGCTGGCGATCATTTCCAGCTGGCCGCGCTGCCTGGCCAACTCATTTTCCAGAACCGCCGCGATTTCGGGATCCGTCTTGCGCACAAAGTCGTACATGGGCTACTCCTGTTTCCGGTGAGCCTGTTCCCAGGCAATAATCTTGTCCACGCGACGGGCATGCCGCCCGCCTTCGAACGAACTGCTCAGCCAGGCGCGGGTCAGAGACACGGCCGTGTCGGCGCTCACGCCGTCGCCGCTGAGGCACAGCACGTTGCTGTCGTTATGCTGGCGGGTGGTGGTGGCCTGGTGCTCCGTAAAGACCAGGCTGGCGCGCACGCCCAGCACTTTGTTGGCGGCGATGCTCATGCCGATACCCGAGCCGCAGATCAGCACCCCGGCCTCCGCCGCCCCTTGCCCCACCATCTGCGCGGCGGGCAAGGCCGCGTCCGGGTAGTCGGCGCTGTCGGTGCCGTGGCAGCCGAAGTCCCGGACCTCGTAGCCCTCGGCTTCCAGGTAGGCCTTGATGCGGGCCTTGTGCTGCACCCCGCGGTGATCCGATCCGATGGCGATGATCCGGGCCATGCCCTCACTCCGTTTCGTTTTCAAGCCCTGCCCAAGTAGGCCGTCAGAGAGGGCCCGGCCTAGGGCCGGCGGCAAGGCTTTCTCCCGCCAAACAAGGACTTTCCAATTCATGGGCAAAACTAGACGACCGGTGGTTGAGGGTCAAGGGAAGGTGTGTCGGCATGTGGGCCCGGATCAGCTCTGATCCGGTAAGGGCAAAGGCCCGGGGCGCAGCACCCGCGGCACAGGGCCGCCCAGGTCCACCAAGGCGCTGGGCCGGGTCCCGGCGGCCGGGCCGCGCGCCGGCTGCCAACAACCATCCACCCCGGGTCCGAAGAGGGCCATGGCCTCCTCCAGCCCCGTGCAGGGGGGCTGCCCCTGAAGATTGGCGCTGGTCGATACCAGAGGGAATCCCGCGGCCAAGATCAGTCGCTGGAGCTGAGGATGGCGCGGCACACGCACCGCCACGGTGGCCCCACCCGCCGTAACCCGCCGGGCCAACAAGGTCCCCGCCGGCAGGATCAAGCTGAAAGGTCCGGGCCAGCAAGCCCGGCAGATCCGCTCCTGCAGGGCCGTCAGCGGGGCGCACACCCCCCCCTGCGTCTGCTCCCAGGAACCCGCCAGCACCAGCAGCGGCTTGCCGTCATCGCGCCCCTTGAGTCCGGCCACACGCTCCACCCCGGCCTGCCGATCCGCCCGACAGTGCAATCCCGGCAGGGTGTCCGTGGGCAGCAGAAGAACGCCGCCCCTATCCAGAATAGAGACGGCCTCCTCGAAACCCAGGTACCCCGACGCCACGTTATTTCCCGCCCCGGGCCAGTTCCTTACGGTATTTCTCCACCGCCTCGGCCACCTTGCTGTCCTTCAGGGCCAGCATGCGGGCCGCCAAACAGGCCGCGTTCCGGGCTCCGGCGCTGCCCACGGCCACCGTGGCCACGGGCACGCCGGGGGGCATCTGCACGATGCTCAACAGGGCATCGAAGCCCTGCATGGGGCCGGCGGCCACGGGCACGCCGATAACCGGTTTGCCGGTCATGCTGGCCACCACACCCGGCAGATGGGCAGCCATGCCGGCACAGGCGATGAAGACTTCCGTCCCGCCCTTCTCACCCGCCTTGATGATGCGCTTCAGCTTCTCCGGCTGGCGGTGGGCCGAGGCCACCTCCACCCCGTAGCTCAGGCCGAAGCGGTCCAGCAAGGGGTACATCCCCTCGATGACGGGCAGATCGCTCTTGCTGCCCAGCAGGATGATCACCCGAGGCGCCTTCTTCACCGTCGTTTTTTGCTCTGCCATATCATTTGTCTCCATTCACACCGATATCCCGGCGATACACGAGCCCCTCGAAGTGGGTTTCCGCCAGCAGACCATAGGCCGCGTCCCGGGCCAGATCCAGGGTCAGCCCCGTGCCCACCGCACCCAGCACACGGCCCCCGTCGGTGACCAACTGCCCGGCCTCATCCCGGCGGGTTCCCGCGTGGATGATCCAGCGATCATCCGGCATGTCGGTGGGCAATTCCATGGGTCGGCCCTTGATATAACTGCCCGGGTACCCGTCACTGGCCCCCACCACCACCACGCACTGGCGCAACCAGCTGCTGGCACCTGCTCCGGGCCAATCGCTCGGCACCACGTCCTCCACCTCGTGCACGCCTTGCAGGAAGTCTCCCAGAGCACCCGTGGCCGTGCTGTAACAAAGCTCCAGGAAATCCACCCGCAGCAGGGGCAGCACCACCTGGGTCTCCGGATCGCCGAAACGGCAGTTGAATTCCAGAACCTGGGGGCCGCTTTCGGTCAGCATCAGCCCCGCGTAAAGCACCCCCCGATAGGGAATATCCCGCCGCCGCAACTCCGCCAAGGTGGGCAACACGATACGGGTATCGATCTCGCTGTACAGCTTGGCGGGCAGCTTCACCGGCGCAAAGGCCCCCATGCCCCCGGTGTTGGGGCCGGTGGCCCCCTCACCCACCCGCTTGTGGTCCCGGCTTGGTGCCAGCAGGCAGTAATCCTGGCCGTCGGTGACAATCAGCACGCTCAATTCGCGCCCGAACAGGCATTCCTCCATCAGGATGCGCAGACCCGACTGTCCGAAGCGCTGGTCATCCAGGCAGGAGCGGATAAAGACCTCCGCCTCCTCCCGGTTGTCGCACACGGCCACCCCCTTGCCCGCAGCCGCGCCGCAGGCCTTGATGACCACGGGCATCTCAACCGTATCAAGATGCTTGAGGGCTTCCCGACTGCTGCTGAAAGCCTGGTAATGGGCGGTGGGCACCCCCGCGCTGGCCAACACCTGCTTGCTGAATTCCTTATCCCCCTCCAGACGCGCCCCCAGCGCTCCCGGTCCGAAGACGGCGATCCCCTCCTTGTGCAACGCGTCGGCCAGCCCCGCGATGAGCGGCTCTTCCGGCCCGATGATCACCAATTCAATCTCTTCCCGCCGGCAAAAAGCCGTCACGCTCGCATCGTCGTGGATATCCAGGTCCACATTGGTGGCCTGCTGGGCGGTGCCGGGGTTGCCGGGCGCGCAGAAAAGAGTGGGTTGCCGCTCGGACGCGGCCAACTGGCGCACGATGGCGTGTTCACGACCACCACCGCCGACCACAAGGACTTTGCGGGACATGGGGACTCCTCCTGGAGGGGTTCCGGGGACCGTCCGGGGGCGTCCGCACGCCCCCGGATGGATTAAATTTCGTCTTAATGGGAATGTAGATCATCCCCAGGAAGGGGACAACGGTTTTTGCCGGCTCATATTTCGTCGGTCCGACCTCAGGAAGGCACCACCCGAGTTCCCGCGCGCCCCTCGACCGCATCCAGGAACTTCTCGGGCGAGGTGATGATCACTTCCCGCCCCCCGCCTTCGAGGAAGGTCAGGGCCGCGTCGATTTTCGGTCCCATGCTCCCGGCGGGGAATTGCCCCTCCGCCAGCATGGTCGCCGCCCGCGCGGCCGGCAGGACATCCAGGGCTTCTTGATTCGGCTCCCCGAAGTTGGCGTAGACCTTGTCCACCTGGGTGATGATCACCAACACGTCGGCCCCGATCAGCCGTCCCAGCAGATCGCTGGCCCGGTCCTTATCGATGACCGCGTCCACGCCCTCCAACTCACCCTGCGCGTTGCGAATCACCGGGACGCCGCCCCCGCCGACCGCGATGACCAGCACCCCGGCATCCGCCATGGCCCGGATGGCCTTGTACTCCATCACCTCGATGGGCATGGGGCTGGGCACCACACGCCGCCAGCCCCGGCCCGCGTCCTTGACGACGGTCCACCCCGTCTCGGCGCTGACCTCACGGGCCTGATCCTCATCATAGAAGGGGCCGATGGGTTTGGTGGGTTTCGCGAAAGCCGGGTCCTGGGGATCCACCCGGACCTGCGTGACCACCGCGGCCACGGCCTGGTCCAGTCCCGCGGCCTGCAACGCGTTCTGCAGCGATTGCTGCAGCATGAACCCCAGCCCCCCTTGGCTGTCGGCACCACAGACGAACATGGGCATGGCCGGGATCCCGTGCAGAGCCTGCCCCGCGTCCCCGCGCAGGACGATGTTCCCCACCACGGGCCCGTTGCCATGAGTCATGACGATCTCATGCCCCTCGGCGGCCAGTTTGGCCACCGTGTCCATGGTCTGGCGAGTGATCTCAAGCTGCTGCTGGAAGGTCCCCTCCAGCCCCACCGGAAGGATGGCATTGCCCCCCAGGGCAATGACGAATCGGCGTTTCTCCATGCAAACTCCTGGCGGCCCAGAGCCGCGAATCCAGCGAACCCGTTGCGGGCCGCTCCGCCGAAGCCACCCCGCAGACGCTGCTACTCCGAATCATGCCCAAAGAAGCTACGGCAAATGGCCAAAATCAACCTGGTAAACCCCGTACAGAAGCGAAACCCTCGTTATCGCCGTCGTGATTTTGGAACATCAGGCCAAGCTATCCAGATACAGCTGGATCTCGCGCACCACTTCCTTGCGCATTCCCGCCTTGTCCTTGGCCATGCGCTTCAGATCCACCTTGGAGACATACTTCACATGGACGAACTTCCGCAGGATCTTGGGAGAGACGTTGCAGGGGCTGCGCAGACAGACCAGGGGCACGTCCCGATTCGCGAAGCCCGTGTACAGGGTCCGATCCGTGGCGATCGTTTCGATGATCTGCGGGTTGCGCGTGCGCTGAGCGATATCCGCCACCAGCCCGGGAATGGCCACAATCTTGGGGTTTCGCAGGAAGCCCAGGGTGGTGCTGGTGGACATGATGTTGGACATGACCAGCTGCTTCATGGCGGCATTGGACTTATCCACATCCACTTCTGCGGCGGCCTCATCCTCGGTGGTACGCAGGGCCTCCATCTGCTCCCGAGCGTCCAGGGGATCCACGTCACCGATGGTGGGCAGGCCCGTCGGCCAACCCGACAGGCTGATCCTTTCCGGATCCAGCCGGATAACCAGCTGCCCCTGCTCCAACCCCACGCCCTCCAGGCTCCAGGCGACGGGACCGGCCCGCTCACCGTCCTCAGTCACATCCCTATCCTCTTCCACCCGCAGCACCGTTTCCAGCACGGCTTCCTGTTCCTTATCCAGAGGAATGGTCACGGTGGTGTTGCGGGTGAACTGCTGGATGGTCGCCACGGCGGCGACCAAGCTCAACGGAGAAGCTTCCCAACCCTGGCGGCGGACCCGGCTGTCCAAGGCCAGCAGACGGGCCACCGCATGGGCCAGCAAGCTGGTCTTCAGGGGATTGTCCCGGCCGCCCATGTGCATCTCGTGCAGGGCTTTGAGCCGTGGGTCGGCCCCCAGGCGTTTGTAGATGGTCTGAAATTCGCTGTTCTCCAGAACTTCCAGAGCCCGGAAACCGTTTTGGCTGAAAGCCTGGCTGTCCTGTCCGGCCTGCACCCAGCCGATGAGTTGCTGCAGATCCCGGATGGCTGCATCGGCTAGGCTGAGAATGGGCAGAACCCGGGTCACGGCCGAAGCCCGGTAAGGATTCACCAGCCCGGCCAGGCGGCTGACCCGCTCCTGCCACGCATCCGTCTCCAGGTTCAACAAATCCACCAGCAGCTGCCGGTTCTCCACCGAGATCTTGCCCCCGTTCATCACCCCGGCCAGCAGATACTCCAGGGAAATCTGCAACTCTGCCACCAGCCCCGCGGAGTCTTGCGTGGGCCCATGCCCCTGCTCCACCAGAAAACTGGAGCACCGCGTTTGCACGGAACGAGCCCGTTGCAACCAGCTCTGGGCCGTCTGATCCAGATTATCCGCGTGGGACAGAAGAAGAAGCCGCAAGCGGCGAGAACTGCTGAAGGCCTGCACGTAGGGCAACAGGCGCGCCCCCGCCGTCGTCACATCCAGATAGGCGGCCAGCAGAGACGCCCCCGCAGGCGCGCCTTCAAAAGCCAGGTGCTGGATGGCCAAGAGATGCTCGGTGAGCGAATCGCCATCCCCGCATTTCCGCAAACGCAGGAAGAGCTTCCTGCTCAGGTCCGGGGTGTCGGCGCTGCTCTCGGCCAGGACGCACCACTCCTTGACCACTTGTGGGTCCGGGCGACTACGGGCATCCGGCATCAGACGGCCGGGAATGAGACGAGCATGTTTCTGGGTGACCAAGAATCACCTTTCCAAGTCCGGGGTCCATCCTGGGGATCGACTCCCCGCCAGACAAATTGAAGGTTTTTCCCGCCGGATCACCAAAAAATCCGGCCATGCCACCAGGCGGCATACTCCGCGCCCCCCCCGGTGTCACCGCAGGCCAGGCGTCGGGAAAGCCCCGTGGCCAGGATCAGGCCGCCCCCTGCCCGTTCCCAGACCAGATTCAGCACCGTCTCGGCGGCCCAGCCCCCCCAGTGCCTGGGCCGCACCATGCCCGGCACCGGAGTGATGGCCGTCACCAGATCCACATCCTGGCCCCAGGCCCACATCTGATGCCAACCGAACTTTATCCCTCGGCCCAGAAGACGGCGGCCCTTCCATTCCAGCAGGGACCGGCCGACCCTTGACGCGCCCTGCCCCCGCTCCAACCGGCGCCAGGCCAGGCGCCATCGGTTTCTGCCGATGTGGCGCTCGACCTGGATCAAAAGACCTCGCTGGGGTGCCTCGGTCACCAGTTCCGCCGGTAGCCAGGGATGATCCCGGGACCAGGCCCATTTCCGATCCCGCCGATCGCGCATCCGCAACACAACGCTCCAACCGCTGGCCGGCCGAAACCGAAAGAGGGCCTCGCCCATGTCCCGGGCGTAACGCCGTCCCTGGCTTTCCCTACGGTTGCCCGCGCTGCGGGCCCAAAGCAGCGCCACGCTCATGTTCGGCCCCAGAGGGCCTTGCCCGCGGATGGCCCATCCCTGACCGCTCCAGGTCCTCAAGACGGACGGCCGCCGCCCTGTCCACGGCCCCTCTTCGCTGGTGCTGCCGGCCACCTGGAATTCCAGCCGCAGCCGACCCGCCGTAGCCCAGCGACCGGAGATCAGCCAGGCCAAGGCCCACGGCAACCCATAAGAGTCCTGGCGTCCGCTGACCTCCCAGCCCAGCCGATGGCCCCTCCCCCTGGTCAACCCACTGAAACTGACGCCCCCCAGACCACCCTGCCCCCGCACCCCGGCCAGGGCCCAGCTCCGTGTCTTTTGCCTGCTTTCGAGGACCAAAGCCCCGTAACCGGTTCCCGGCCGATTCCGTTCGGGCGCCCCCTGCACCGCCGTCAGCCGCCAGCGGCCCCGCGCAAACTGCGCCCCGCCACCGAACACCGACCGTTCCGCCGGCCAGGCTCCCCATCCCCGCAAACGCACCCTCGGGGTGGCGAATGCGGTCCCCGCTCCCAACCCGCCGTCGCGCCCCGGGGCCGCAAGCATCAGACCGTATCCCACCGCCAACCCCAGTCCACCGGCCCGCAGTTGCCCCCTGTTCTTTTGCCAGCCCAAGGTCCAAGCCCCTGCGGCCCAGGAAGCCCCTGCGGCCCCGGAAGCCCCGGTAGCGGTCTCCGGCGGCCTGAGACGCGCCTTGACCCGCAGGGAAAGCCCTCCAGCCCGCAACCGGGCCCGGGCTTGCCACACATCTCTTCCCGCCTGATATCGATGCCAGTAGGATATCTTTCCGGCCCAGCGGGCAACGTCCGCCATCTGGTCCCCGGCTTCGCCACTCACTAGATAGCTCTCCTGTCCCGCCTCCTCGAAGGCGGCCAACACCTCCTGAATATCTTCCCTGCTCTCTTGTAACCCTCCGGTATCTTGCAACTCTCCGCCATCCTGCAACTCTCCGCCATCCGCAGTCCCCACTCCCCAGACCATCCCCAGCAGTAAAAGAAATCCCCCCAGCATCCTCCCAATCTCTCTCACGGCCTGACCACCCCCACGCTGAAGCGGTGCGTCAGTCCCAGCCGCGGATGCGCCAGATGGCTGGTGCGCAACAGGAACACCCCGCGCAGCAGCATGACCCCCATCCCGAACACCCCGCTGGTGCCATCGGCCCGCAGCCCGACACCCGCTCCCTGCCCCAGGGCCAAATCCAGAGACCATCCGCAACAGGGACGGCCCTGGGGGTCACGGTCCACCTGCCAGACCACGACCCACGGCCCCGACCACCAGGCCCCCCGACAGAAGGCCTCCCGGCCCTCGGGTATGGCACCGGCCGGGACACCGCTCAAGGGCAAGAAGACCTGCCCTTCCGCCCGTCCTGCTCCCAAGGCCCAGACCCCGTGCAAACTGGCGGACAACCGCCACCAGGCGGGCCAGCCTCCCGCCACGCTGTCCGCCTGCCGCACGCGGCACACCAGCCCCGCGCCCCGGTTCGTGCCCCAGCGCACCCGGCCCTCCAGCCCCGTGGTGCGGAACAGTTCCGTGCCCATCTGCTGCCGGGCCAGCCCCACCGCCAAGCCGCCCTTCCCATGGCTGCGCCACTGCCCTCTGAGCCCGTGCTGGGGAAGTTCCGCCAGACCATACAAACGGCCCTGCATGGCCTCCACCGACCAGCCACCGGTCTCTGACGCCCCCGGGCCGCGCAACAGACGAGCCATATCGACGGCATCGACCAACCAGCTGTCCTGCACGTCCCGCAGTCCATCGCCCAGGGCGGGGCTTGATGCCAAGAAGGCCAAGATGATCACCAACCCATCGCGCCGGGAGCTCATCGGACCACCACCAGGGCCCGGTCGGCAGGCTGCAGCGCCCCGGTGCCGCGGGCCAGCAGCAGCACCACGATGTAGGCCCCGGAAGCGACATCCTGCCCCGCCTCATCGCGACCATCCCAAAGCCAATCACCAGCGTGCAGATTTCCCGAGGACGGATCATCCAGAGAACCGCTCACCACGCCGCCCCCCAGGTCCCGCACCCGTTCTCCCCAAAGGTCATACACCTCCAGATGCCAAGCTACCGCCTGCATTGGCGGGGCGAACACCAAGTGGACCAGCGGGGAGGCCGAAGCCCTGTCCAGCACAGCAGGACGGATCACCAACAGCCCTGGAGCCGGAATCGGCTTCGAACCGAAGCCGGCCACGCTGTTGGCGCACCCCGGGGTTCCCCCCGCCGGCGCCAGGCACGCCCGCCAAAGGGCGTCTCCCTCCGGCCCGGAACGCTCCCAGGAACGCCCACGATCCAGCCCGCCCTGCCCATCCGCAGGCAGGACAATCTGGTCGACGACCACGCCGTCGGCATCACTCAGCAAAAGGCGTTCAGCGAACGGCCGGCCGGCCGGTGGGCTGTTGTTCAGGTTGGGCCATCCCCCCACGGGCGAGCGCAGCCCTTGCAGCAAGCTCGCTCCCTCGCATTCCACCGGAATACCCAGAATCTCCAGCTGCCGCGCCCAGGCCCCCAAGGCGGTGCTGTCCTGGGCCACCACCAGGTAGGCCCCGGCCGCCAGCTGAGCCAGGGGCAAAGGCCGCCACTCCCCATCCTCATCCCGCCAGTTCATCCCGGCGGTGCTCAGATCCTGCCGGGCCAGCAATTCCAACCACTCCCCCTGGCCGGCGGACGGCAGGTGAAGGACCTCGTTCAAGATCAGCGTCGCGGGCCCGACCTGCAGGCTCCCCAGATCCAGAGACAGCCCAGGCGCGCCCGGGGAGGGCAGAAGATCCAGGCGCACCCCATGGCGTCCCTCCCCGGGAGCCGGGCAGGTCAGACGCGCCGCCCAGGTTTCCGCCGCCCGGCAACCGGCAAAGGCCGTGTTCAGGGCCAACAGCGGCTCTCCCTCCGCGGACACCCAGACCAATTCCAAGGTTGTCGGGGGTAAATCCAGCAGACCGGCGTTGCGCACCGCCAGGTCCAGACACAAGTTTTGTCCAGCGTATGCAGCGCAAGGCGGGTCCCAAGCCGCCGAGACCAGCTCCAGGGCATGGTCCGGAAAATTCCGCCAACCCGGCGTGATGGCCACGGGCCGAAAATCCGCGGCGTTGTCGTCGGTATCGTGGCCGTCCGGGTGGCGGCCCAGCCCCAGGCCCGTGGGCAAGGGCACCGCCTGCCCCTCGCGCATCAGAGGATCCGTCAAGTTCCCGTAGCCCACCATGTCCAGCCCGATGCCTCCACAGACCAAGCGGATGGCGTCCGGCCCGTTCTGCAGCCCCAAAGCCACCTGGGCGTCAAAATCGGCGGTGGTGGTCCAGTTCCGGTCCACGATCAGGAAAAACTCGCCGGCAGCCAGGAGACGGCTTCCCGTTTCCTGCCAGCGGGTCTCCCACTGCGGCCCCACCGCCCCGTTGGCGAACTCCAGAGCCACGCCCTGCAGGTCCACCGTGGAAGGCCCCGTGTTCAGCAGTTCGACGAATTCGCCACCGGCATCGGCGCCCTCGGGATCGGCCAGGAATTCATTGATGACCAGGGCGGCGGCGGCCGGGTAAGCCACTACACAAAAAATACTTAGGAGCAGGACCCGCGCCTGGCGGGTGCCCGACAGAGAGAAGTGGCCCATGGGACCATTCGTTTCCGGGAGGGAGTGTACGAATCAGAGCAAACCGTGGCGCCGCCGCAGGAACCACTCGCAACCCAGCAGCAGCACCACGACCACCAGGAAGGGCCAACCCTCCGCAGGGTTCCACCGCTGACGGTTGCTGAGCCGGCGGCCGCTCCAGTCCAGGGCGGCCAGTTCCCGCAACAGGCGGGATGTCATGGCCGGGTCCCGCGCGTCCAGGTAGCGCCCCTGCAACCGACCGGCCAGTTGCTTCAAACGCCGCGCGTCCTGCCGCACCTGGGTTTTTTCCACCGAGTGTGCGGTGATGATGATTTCCTTGGCCTGGCCTTCCACCGGCGGATCCCCCGGCCCCTCCAGGCGCAGGGCATAACGGCCGGGCGGCAAGGCCGGGACCCGGAACGGGAACTCCTCCCGCTGGGGATCATACCCCGAGCTGGAGAAGCGCATGGGAGAGTCGGCAGCCCCCGGTTCGTCATCAACACCGGTAGCAGCCCCTAGGGGCCGGACCTCCAGGATGGGCAACCGATCCGTCACCGGCAGCCCCCGCATGTCCCGCCAGCGAGCGGCCGGGGCCATGCCCTCGCCCTCCTGGTAGAAGGAACGCCGCCCGGCAAACCGCAGACCCGACTCCCGGGTGCCATCGGCCAACCAGACCATGAGATTCCGCAGTAGACGCTCCACGGCCGGGGGATGCTCCTGGGACGCGACCGTCTGGGACGGCTGCCAGAAAGCCAGCTCCCAGAGACGGGTACCGCTCCAGAACACGGCCCGCCCCCGCCCCGGTTGCCAAAGGCCGAGCAAGGGGAACCCCGCCGTCGCCTGCCCTCCGCGCGGCTGGGCCGTCAACAGGGCCCGCGCTCCGGGTTTGAGCGCAACATCCAGGATCGCCGGCAATGGCGGCAACTGGTCGGCAAAAGCACCGGATCCCGGAGCCAGCACCCGGGAGAAAACCGGATGCTCTGCCGCCAGGCTGTCCGGTCGCACGAAACAAGCCTGCTGCCGCCAGCGCCCTTGTCCCAGTTCCACCGGCAAAATATCGGCCAGGGGCGCGGCAGGCCTCTGCACGCGTTCCGCGCGGGCCCATGTGCCCGGAGTCCGGGGTAGGACCAGCAAGCCCAACCCCTCCCGCACGGCATCCGCCAGCAAGGAGAGGTCCAGATCCTGGGGCAGGTCCTCCCAGCCCACCAGAATCACGGCTTCATAGCGCCCCCAACCGGTTGCGGTCGTCGGAGGGCTGAAAGGCACCAAACTGTCGGCAAAGGCCAGCCCGGTAGCCGTCCGGTGCACGACTTCCAGGCTCAAGCGCGTCTCTCGGGACGCCGCCTGGCACAGGAAACGCACATCCCAGCCCGGACGCGGCGCCAGCACCAAAACCCGGGAGCGGGCTTTCCGCACGTCAATACCCAGAGACACCCGGTTATTGGTCAGGAAACGCTCGTTGTCATCGGGGGAAACCTCCAGCTCCAGGATGCGCAGGCCCGCGCGGCCGGGCAGAAATTCCAGAGACACCTGGGCCGCCCCATCCCGCAGGCGCACGCTCTGCTCGGCCAGGACCGTATCGCCTTCCCGCAGGCGCACCACCACCGGTTCGGTATCGGGGCTCTCCGTGAAACGATCAACCACCGTGGCCTCCACCGTGACGCGGTCTTCCGCAAAGGCCGTGTCAGGGTAGCGCAGATCCTTGATCATGCGATCAGCGCTCCCTTCGGTATCTCCCAGCCCAACCACGAAGAAGGGGACATCCGGGGTGGTCGCCGGCCCCGAGTCGGGCTGGGTCTCATTACCGTCGGCAAGCAGTACCCAGGCGGCCACCGGTTCGGTGGTGGTGGCCGCCTTGACCTGTCTGAGCAGACCGTCCAAGCTGGTGCCGTGGGCTTCGGGCTCGGGGATGATCGCATCACCCCTCTGGAAAAGGCGTAGCGGCTGCAGGCCGTTGCCCCGGGCCAGCCACGGCGCCACGGCCGGATCCGTTCCCGCCAAATCCATCCCTGCCAAACCCTCCGCCAGAGAATCCACCAAGCCCAGAGCCGTCTCCCAGCGGGTCCGCCCCCCCGGTTCATGCTCCAAGGCCATGGGTTCATGCTCCAGGGCCATGCTGCCGGAATCTTCCAAAACCAGCACCAAACGGGCCGGCACCTGCCTCTCGGCCAGACGGGTCAGCAGGGGGCCCGCCACGCCCAGCAGCAGCAGCAACAAGGCCGCACAACGCAAAACGACCAGAGCCTTCCGCAGCCCCGAAGTGGGACGCGGACGGCTCTGGTCGTAAAAACGGACCGTCAGGATCAGGGCCCCTGCCGCTGTCACCAGCAGCAGGGGCCAACTCCAGGCAGGGGATGTCCAGAGAACGGACACCGCCTACTTGCCGGCTTCCAATTTCTCCTGGACCACGACCTGGGCCGCGGCCAGACGGGCGATGGGCACCCGATAAGGAGAGCAGCTGACGTAATCCAGCCCCACCTTGTGGCAGAAGGCCACGCTGCTGGGATCACCACCGTGCTCGCCGCAGATCCCCAGATGGATATCCGGGTTGGTGGCGCGGCCCTTCCGGGCGGCCATCTCCACCAACTGGCCAACGCCCTCCTGGTCCAGCTGCTGGAACGGGTCGCTGGGCAGGATGCCTTTCTGGACGTACTCGCCCAGGAACACGCCGGCATCGTCCCGGCTGTAACCGAAGGTCATCTGCGTCAGGTCGTTGGTCCCGAAGCTGAAGAAGTCGGCCACCTCGGCCATCTTGTGGGCCATCAGGGCGGCGCGCGGGATCTCGATCATGGTTCCCACCAGGTAATCCACCTTGACCCCCATCTCGGTCATGACCTTCTCGGCCACCGTGATGCTCAGTTCACGCAGCACCGCCAGCTCACGCTGGGTGCCCGTCAGCGGGATCATGATCTCCGGACGCACGTCCACACCGTCCTTCTGGCAGACGCAAGCGGCGCCGATGATAGCGCTGACCTGCATCTCGCAGATCTCGGGGTAGGTCAGGCTCAGGCGGCAGCCACGGTGGCCCAGCATGGGGTTTTCTTCATGCAGGCTTTCGATCTTGCGCTGCAAAGCCTCCACGGCCACGCCCATCTCGGTGGCCAGGGCCTGGACGTCGGCCTTCTCGTGGGGCAGGAACTCGTGCAGAGGGGGATCCAGCAGGCGGATGGTCACCGGCAGGCCTTCCATGGCCCGGAAGATGCCCTCGAAGTCCTCCTGCTGCATGGGCTGCAGCTTGGCCAGGGCGGCGCGGCGCTGCTCCTCGTTCTCCGCCACGATCATCTCCCGCATCTTCATGATGCGTTCCTCGCCGAAGAACATGTGCTCGGTCCGGCACAGGCCGATGCCCTGGGCACCGAATTCGCGCGCCTGACGGCTGTCGTGGGGGCTGTCCGCGTTGGTCCGCACCTTCAGGCGGCGGGTCGCGTCGGCCCAGCCCATGACCTTGGCCAGGTTGGGATCGTCCATCTGGGGCGGCACCAGCTTGGGCGCCCCATCGATGATGGACCCGTCGGTGCCGTTGATGGTGAGCATGTCCCCGGCCTTGAACTCCTTGCCGCCGATGCTCATGACACCCTTGGCGCTATCGACCGTCAGCTCCCCGGCGCCGGCCACGCAGGGCTTGCCCA
>PDQT01000289.1 GCA_002747875.1 bacterium DOLZORAL124_64_63 | reverse complement strand
GGGTCTTGGAGAATTCCAACTCCACGGCCGCATACTGATAAACGGAGCCATATCCCAGTTCCTTATAAAGCTCCCTCTCCACGATCTCCTTGAACCACAAAACGGCACAGTGCCGCGCCTGGTCCATGGCCCGCACGGCCCTTTTCAAACAAGCGCTAACTTCGGCGGCAGACTGATCAGGAACAAAAGAATCAACAGCAATAATACTCATGGCAGGCCTCGGCAATCTCTGGCATAAGTGGGCGGGAGGAGTGATAAACTCAATATACAAAACAAAGACAAAAAGCGCCAGTAAAACATTGTCCAAAAATCAATTATTTCCATACCAAAACCCCACAAACCAGCCCTCGCCCCCCCAAAACTACCCGCCGGCGGGCACCCGATATCGCAAAAAAACCCTCAAAACTTACTCCCCAAAAATCCCCCCCCCCTTCCACCAGAAAAAACCCTTCTCACCCCGGCACCCCTACTCCCCCTGCATAATCCGGAATGAAACGGCCCACCTGCCAGAACATCAAATGAAAAACACGCAACGCAACCTCTACCGGGATAACGCCCGTTCATTGCCAAGGGATCGTCCGTTTGCTAAAATAGTCCGCCACCCACACATCCCATCATCCGGAGACCGCATGACCACCAACCCGCCGCCGGCCACATCCCGTTCCGCCGCCACAGGCCCTACCACCACAGGCCCTACCACCACAGGCCCTACCACCACAGGCCTGCCCGCCACAGGCCCGATCACCCCCTGGCCTGCCTACGCGGTGATTTTCCTGACAGGCTTCTCGTTCCTGCTTTACGAGGTGGCCTGGAACCGTCTGCTGGCCTTGGTGCTGGGTGCCACCGTGACCGCTTCCACCCTGGTGCTGGCCACCTTCATGGCCGGTTTCGGGGCGGGGGCCCTGGTCTGGGGGCGGCAGGCCAATCGGAGCGGTCGGCCCGGGGCGTTGCTGGGTGTTTTGCTGGGGGGCATGGGGGTGTTGAGCCTCGTCAACTACAAGATCATGACCGGGATGCTGGCTACGGTCGCCGGGGCGGGGCCTTTTCTGGCGGCGGTGGTGCTGCTTTTCTTGCCGGCGTTTCTCATGGGGGGCGTGTACCCTGTGCTGAGCCGGCTGGCGGTGTCCGATGAGGCCCACCTGGGGTCGGTGCTGGGGCGGCTGTACGCCGTGGAGACTCTGGGCAGCGCCCTGGGCGGTTTGGTGACGGGCTTCGTGCTGCTGGGCAGCCTGGGGCAGCGGGACACCATTTTCGCGGCGGCGGCGCTGAACCTGCTGGTGGGGGGCGTGGCCGGTCTGGCGCCGGCGTTCAGGCACGGGCCGGTAGCGGCCCCGGATAAGGCAGGGAAGAAGGACCGGGAGGAGGGGGAAGAGGGGGATCCGCGTTTCCAGCGCCCGGCTCTGCTGGGGGCCTTCGTCACCGGTCTGGCCATCCTGGGGTTACAGGTGCTGTGGATGCGTATGTTCCGCATCTACGTGACCAACACCAGCTACACCTTCGCGCTGGTTTCCTCCGTGTCCATTCTGGGGCTTTTTGCGGGCAGCTTCCTGTTTGGCCGACGGCGCCGGCACGGGCGCGATCTGCGCTGGAGCCTGCACAAGGCGTTGCTGGGCATTGTCGTCACCACGGGGGTGGGGCTTTTCCTGCTGCTGAATCTGCCGAAGTTGCTCATGTTCCCCTTCGCCGGGGTCACGGAGAATCCGGCGGCGCGCGTGTTGCTGTTACCCATGATCGCGGCGCTGCTGATCATCTTCCCGCCCACTCTTTTCTCGGGTTACACCTTCCCGCTGGTGTGCCGTATGTACGCCGGCGGGGTGCGGAACCTGAGCCGGGATGTGGGGCGGGTGCTGATGACCAACACCCTGGGCAGCACCCTGGGGCCCTTGTTGGCAGCCTTCGTGTTGCTGCCGCTGCTGGGCGCGGCCATGGCGGTGCTGCTGCTGATGGCGGTGTTGGTGGGCGCGGCGCTCCTCATCCTGCGCTGGGAGGGGCGGCAAGACGGGCGGAAGGCTCACCGGAAGGCTCACCGGAAGCCTTCGCGAAAGGTCTATCGGAACGTGCTGGCCGCGGGCGCGGTGGCGCTGCTGGTGCTGGTGGCGGTGGGGCCCGACTGGCGAGTGCTGCCTCCATCGTTCAGCCGTTTCGAGCGGGAGGTGCTGCAGTACCGGGAGTCCGTCGAAGGTACGCTGACGGTGGGCCGGGATGTGGGCACGCGCAGCCAAAGTCAATACACCTTCGTGAACAACAGCGCGGTCATCGGTTCCACCTACGACGCCGTGAAGGTGGTCAAGATGGTGGGGCATTTCCCTTTCCTGCTGGGGGTGGATGGGCGGGACGTGCTGGTCATCGGCTTCGGGATCGGCGTGACGACGTCGGCCATCGCGCAGCATCCGCAGGTGCGCAGCATCGAATGCGTGGAACTGGTGCCCGGGTTGAAGGATGCGGCGCGTTATTACCGCGAACTGAACAACGGGGTGGCGGATGACCCCCGGCTGAGCATCATTCCGGGCGATGGTCGGCATTATCTGCAGACCACGCGGAAGAAGTACGACCTGATTTCCTGCGACCCGACGCATCCCATCCTGGGCTCGGGCGCGCTTTACACGGCGGAGTATTTCCAGCAGTGCCGGGAGCATCTGAAACCCGGGGGCATGGTCAGCCAGTATTTGCCTCTGCATAAGTTGCGGCCCGAAGAATTTTTGGGCATCGTGGCCACATTTCATTCCGTTTTCCCGCACAGCACGGTGTGGCTGGGGCATTACCACGCGGTCTTGCTGGGCGGGCTGGACCCCCTGACGACGCCTTTCCGGGATTGGGCCGATGCCGTTTCCTCCCTGGGCAAGGACAACAACTTCTACCTGAACGCCTACCACCTGGCGGCGACGCTGGTGCTGGATGGGCCGGCCATCGCGAAGCTGACTGCGGGGCTGCCCATCAACACGGATGATCGGAGCTATACCGAATTCTTCGCTACCGATTGCCTGCGCGAGGACAACATCGTCCGCAATCTGAAGCGGCTGGCGGAGACGCGCGTGGAGCCGGGCCGCCTGCTGACGGACTGCCCGCGGCCGGATCTGCTGGCACGCTATCTCCAAGGGAACAACCTCTTGACCGAAAGCCTGTATTTCCGCCTGCTGAAGGATAACGAACGCAGCCGGCAGTTGCTGCAAGAGGCCATTCGGGCCAACCCGGAGGATCAGGAATTCCCGTTCCTGATGAAGCTGTATTTCTGATCCGTGGTTGCGGAAATTGCTGTGAGACCCCATGGGATGCCACGTCGGATAGACATGGTTTCGGCTCCTGAGCGGTTGGCTGGCGGCTGGCGGCGCCTGGCTGGCGGCTGGCGGCGCCTTGGCGCGCGCGGTGGAAGAGACGGAGCCTGCCGCCGTCATTGAAAAATACCCGCCGGCGGGTATCTCCGCGCGGCCCGCCGCCTAGAGTTGGGCCTTGCCGCGGCGGTCTTCCAGCCGGCGGCGGATGGCGTAGGCCTTCTCCTCCGTCAGGGGGAAGCGGGACACGGCCCAGATGGCCAGCAGAGAGGTCAGGACCGGAACACCCGCATCGAAGAGGCGCATCAGCGTCAGGGTGCGGGGAGCCTGGATGGGGCCCAGGTCCACATCGAAACCCGTGGCGTTCAGCAGGTAGCCACTGCCCAGCAGGGCCGCGGACAAACCCAGCTTCACCATGAACCAGTAGATGGAGCCGTACATGCCTTCGCGGCGCTGGTGGGTGTTCAACTCATCCAGATCCACCACGTCGGCGGTCATGGACGGCATGAGGGTGAAGAGGGTGGACAGGCTGAAGCCCAGCAGCGGTGCCGGGATCAGGACCATCCAGGGCACCGCGGGGTTGTAGCAGAACCATTTCAGGGCGTAGCCCAGCATGGCCACATAGGTGGCGGCGATGAAGGTGCGCCGTTTGCCGATGCGGGTAGATAGCCAGGTCACCAGCACCACGGCCCCGAAGGCGCTGAACTGCGTGACGCTGCCGGCGATGCCGAACCACTTGGCCCCTTCGGTCTGATCGCCCGCGAAGACGTAGTAGATCAGCACGTATTTCTGGAACGAGGCGACCAGGATGAAGCCGTTGAATATGAGGAAGGTGGCCGCGCAGAGTTTCAGGAAGGGCCCGGACTTGAGGGTGGCGGCAAAGCCGGCAAAGAATTCGCGGAAGCGTTCGGCCATGGGTGGGGCGCTCCGGGCCGGGTCGGCGGCTGCCGATCGGCTGCTGAACGAGCGCTCGCGCAGGAAGATGGCGGGCAGAATGCCCAGGGCCAGAACCACCACCGCGATGACGATGGCCAAGCCGCCGGCACCGGCGATCTGGTCGGGCTTGCCGGCCGCGTCGCGGAAGAATTTCCCGCTGTTCATGATGGCCAGGAACCAGGGCGTGACCAGATAGACGACGCTGCCCGCGAAATACTGCGTGCCCATCAGCCGGGTGCGTTCATGGTAGTCGGGGGTCAGCTCGTACCCCAGGGCCACCCAGGGCGTGGCCATCATGGTGTAGGCGATGTAGAAGAAGATGGAAAAGAGCAGGAACCAGACGAACGTGAAACCCTGGCTCCATTGCGGGCTGAGCTGCCACATGGCCGCGAAGATGATGGCCACCAGGATGGCCCCCGCAAAGATGTAGGGCCGCCGCCGCCCCCAGCGGGAGCGGGTGCCGTCGCTGATGAAGCCCATGAGCGGGTCGGTGATGGCGTCGGTGATGCGGGGGATGAACCCCAGCCAGCCGATGAGAACCGGGTCCATACCCAGGCCCAGATTCAGGACGATCATCATCTCTCCAGGCGCGGCGCCCAGCAGATTGTTGACGAAGGCCCCGGCGCCGTAGGCCAGCTTCTTGGGGAAAGGAATGCGGTCCTCGGGGCGGGTGGTGTGGTGCTGGGGCGTGCTCATGTCCATCCTCGAAAAAGCTCCCCTGCCCGCGAAGGCGCGCAGGGGAGCGGTCGGGTCAGTCGCCGGTGGTCACGGCTTTACCGGTACAGGGACTTGATGTTGTCCAGGGTGATGCCGGTGGTGGCCACCGCGCCGTCCTGGGACAGGTTGATGTTGTCGTAGAAGATGCCGGAGCCCTCGTAGTTGGTGGCGTTGTTGGTGAAGCCGAACTGGAAGATCTGGCCCTCCAGGCCGGCATCGATGGTCAGGGAGATGCTGTAGTTGGCCCAGTCGGCGGGGCTACCGGTCATGTCCGCGGTGATGTAGTTGGTCATGGCGTAACCGTTGTTGGGATCCAGGGTCTTGATGAAGGCGGCGGCGGTGCTGGCGCCCTCCAGGTTGCCCATCTTGGCATCGAAGGTCATGATCCAGATCTGGCCCACGTTGCCGGCGTCGATGGTCCTTTCCTGGTAGACGTTGGTCTCGATGGTGGCGCCGTTGCCGTGGTCGGTGTTGTTGTAGTCGCTGAAGATGCTCAGCTGCTGCGAGTCTTGGTTGGGGCCGCCTTCGCCCGTGACCACCGCGCTGACGGCGACACCGTGGTTGGGAGCGGGGAAGGCGCCGTAGCCGTACCAGTAGCTGCCGTCGCTGCCGAAGACGTTGCAGTACAGGTTCCAGCCGTCATCGCTCAGGGCGGAGTTGCCGGCGGGATCGGCCAGGGCCAGGTCCTCGAAATTCTGGCTGTAGGGCACGATCTGGGCCACGGCCAGGGCGGGGATCAGGAAGGCGATGGTCAAGGAGGCACTGATCAGGGCGGGCAGCATGGCGCGAATCTTCATGGAATGACCTCTCGGGTTGTGGCCGGCTCGGGTTGTGGGCCGGTGTTGTGTGTCTGCGGGTCTTCTCTCAGGCGCCCGCCGGGTGGCGCGAGCGCGGGCGAACGTTGTCCCGGTGATGCCTGCATCCTTATTATAAACTAAGTTCGGTTTCCGAATCAAGTGCGATCCGAATTATTTCACGAGGGTGATCCGCTGGGCTTCCATGAATCCATCTCCCTGCAAAACAACCAGATACACGCCCGCTCCCAGCGGCTGTCCCAGGGGATCCTTCCCCTCCCATACAAAGCGATGATCGCCGGCCGTCAAAGAGCCCTGGTGCAGAACGGCCACGCGCCGCCCCCGCATATCGCACACCAGAAGCTGCAGATCCTGTGCCGCGGTCTTCAGACGCAGGCGTATGGTGGTCCGGGGATTGAAGGGGTTGGGGACTGCGCCCAGCAGACGCGTGGGCGGACCCGGCAGCGGGGGGCGGGGTGCCGCGCTGAGGATCTGGGGAATGAAGCGGAAATCCGTGAAGACCACTTCTTGCGGTTGTGCGGGCGCGTCGCCAAAGAGCCAGAGGTTCAGGTGCATGCGCGGCTGTTCGGGACGGGGCACATGGGGTCCGGCATAGGTCCAGGAATGCACCAGGGGGGAGATGCCCTCGGCCTCGGCGGGGCCGCGCCATACTCGGAACTCCACCCGGTCGGGCCACCAGCGCATGGCGTGGCTGACGATTTCATCCTCGGCGAAGTCCATGGCGAAACGCTCCCGGTTGCCTGTCCAGCCATAGGGCTGGGCCACGAACTGGGCGTTGTCTGCGGCGGGATCATTCCAGCGGCTGTACTCGATGTCGATCTCGTTGTACGGGTTCCACCACAGGTAGCTTTCGTCCCAGCAGTTGTCGTACTCCCAAAGGAAGAGGCCCAGCACCACACCGGGGGCCAGGATATCGAGGCGGCCACGGGTGGTCAGGATGTAATCGCCGTAGCCGAGGGATTGCTCGTGGACGATCTCGGTGCTGTAGAGATTGCCGGCCGCCCCCTGTGTCAGGTGCAGATGGCCGTCGGCATCCACATGGACGGCTTCTTCGTCGTCGCGGAAGATGTTGGGGCCGGGGCTATACTGACCTGGGCCCTTGACGCGCCAAGAGTAGCCGGCAAAGTTCAGCACCCGCCCACCCGGGAAGTCCGGCCATTGGCTCTCGTTGTGGGTGGGGCTGGTGGTGCTGAAGAAGGTGAGCTGGTCGAAGTGGGTTTCGGGCACGGGGTCGGTGGGGCTTTGCAGAACCCCCACCAGGAGACGCGCGGTGGCGGTTCCGGGGGGTGCGGGGGGGCTGGTGAAGCTTCGGCTCCACCAGATGTCCGGGGCGCTATCCGCGTCCAGCGCGGTGTAGGAATAGTAGTCGATGAGTTCGTCGTCGGCGTCGCGCCATTCGACATTCACGATGGCGGCGCACTGGCCTGTCAGGGGGTGCTGAGAGGGGTGCCGAACGTACCCGGTGACGGCGAAGCTTTCGCCCTGCGACGCGTCATGAGTTTGCCAGAAACCGGAGACGGCCCAGGTGCCGTTGTCCGGTCCGAGGACCACGGCGGCCCGCTGGCCGTGCAGGGCCTGGTCGGTGGTGCCGATGTTGCCGAACTGGTTCCAGCCGCCGCAGAGCAGCCCGCCGGAACCCGGAACTTCGAAGCTGGGGTTGGCCAGTATGCACTGGGCATGGGCCATGCCCGCGGGGGTGCTCGTGAGCAGCAAGAGCAGGGCGACAATGATGGGGCTGCCGAGGCCTCGTGAGCGCATGATTCGTCCTTTCGCGGTGCAGCCCGGCTTGAACATCTAGCCCGAACACAGCCACGCTCGGGGCACTCCGACGCGCAGTCTCCGGACCTTGCCCGTGCGTCCGAAGATCTCGTCGCTCAGGGCGGTGCTCAGGGTGGTGCCCTCCACGTGATGGGTGGTGCCGTCGTTCAGGCGGGCCTCCAGCCAGGGTTTGTCGCCCCCGAGCTCGTACACCACCGGGACCTGGCAGTAGGTGAAAGCCAGCGATCCGGCGGGCAGATCCCACGTTTCCTCTTGGCCCGCGATATCGAAGTAGTGGAAGGGTGCCGTCCGGCACAAGAAGTCCGTCGCCCGCAGCAGGAAGGGACGGAAGCTGAGGACGCCGCCGCGCACCCGCACACCCAGTTCGCCCCGGCGGGTGAGGATTTCCTCTTTGACCTGGCCTGTCATGCCGGGCTGCTTGGCGCCGCCATGGGCCGGGGTGTGGCTGTAGGGGTCGGTGGGGAAAGTGCCGAACTCGGGAGCCGATTTCTCATAACCCAGGCCGGCCCGCACCCGGAAGTACATGCGCCGCAAGCCGCGCTGCACGGAGACGGGGCCGTTCTGCTCGCGGGCCAGGTCGCAGTTCTCCTGTACCGCCAGCAACAGCTTGGCCACCATGTGCCAGTATACGCAGCCCAGTCCCTCGTATCCGTACATGGTGCCGGAGCGTCCCGTGTAGCGGCTGTGGTGGAAAACCTTCTCGAAAAGATCCAGAACGCTCTGACGGTCCCGAGCCACCAGGGCCCCGTAGGCGCCGTGCTCCATCAGGTTGCCGAGAACATTTTCCAGGGCCGCTCTCTGCCCGATGTCCGGCGCGAAGCGGCACACGCCGTCAGCATCCCGGACCACCAGGGACGGGTCGCCGTCCTTGAGCATGCGCTCCAGCAGGGGAATGGCCAGCGTGTCCTTTGCGGGCAGGGTGTTGCGTTCCAGGAAGCCGGGCAGCTTCGGCGCGGGGTACAGCATGAAGGTGCGCAGGTCCGCGCGGTACATACCGCTGGCGAAGAGGCGTTCCAGAATATCCAGAGCCTCGGCGGGCTTCAGGTAGCCGCTGCTGAGAATGGAAACCTGGCCTTCGAGCATGGGTTGCAGGCGCTGGATCCGGGCCTCATCGTCCCGGATTTGCAACAGATTGTAGGTGTGGAACAGACCATCCGGACGCCGGTTGGCCGCCAGCCCCCCATCGATCAAGTCCAGGGCGGTGCGGCACCAGGCGCGTAGCGTGTCCACCGCCAGCCGGCGTTTGCGGCCGCTGAAACCCTTGGCGTAAACGTTCAGGCGGTAGGTCTCGAAGGCCGATCCCAGCTGGTCCAACAGGGTCTTGCGGGCACGCGTGTCCAGGGGGCCGCCCCGCATCCGCCGCAGGCTGTTCCGCAGGCCGGTGTCCACCTCGGCCTGCCAGTGGGCCACCTCGGCGGCCACGGTGAACTCCTTGTGCCGGCTCTGGGCCAGCAACTGATCCAGGAAGGCCATGTAGCGGCGCAGATACCCTAGGGTGACGACGGAGATGCCGCCTCCGGCCAGGGCGTTGTTGGCATCGTTCCATTCGGGTCGCTGGGTATTCATCCAGATGCCGCCGTCGGGCACCAGGTTGCTCAGTTTGGCCAGGGCCGGGATCAGCATCTTCTCCAGCAGGGAGGCATGGTGTACGCTTCCCTGCCGGTTGGTCAGCAGCTTGCCGTCGGTGCCGCCGGCGGCCACGCGGTCGGCAATGCGTCGGTCCCGCTCGTCATCGTAATCGATGGTCTCGCTGGGGTTGGCCAGGATGAGGGCATGGGGCCGGATCCGGTAGGGGACTTCGGCATAGCTGAAGACCTCGTCCGGCAGCCGGTTGGACAGGCCGCGCGGGTCGTGGTCGCGCCAGGCTTCCAGCAGCTTCAGCAGATAGATGATCTGGTGATCGCCCCAGTAGCCGATATTGCTCCAGGGATCCTTCGGGTTGACGGTTTCCCACTCCACGCCCTCGCGGCTGATGCGGTAGGGATTGTGGCCGTCCACCGTGGAGGCGTTCACGAATTTGGCCACCATGCGGGGCAGGAAGCCCGGGAAGCTCATGGCCAGGGCTTCCCAGTTCTGGAAGATGTCGCGCCAGTTGCCTTCGTAGTGCAGGATGGGATCGCCCTGCGCGTCCTGCACATGGATGTGGAAGCGGTTCCAGGGGCGGCTGGGATCCCCGTGCCGGCGGCCGAAATGCAGGGGCAGATACTCCATGCACAGACGGCGTAGATCCGCGTCCCCGGTGGCGGCCGCGCGGACGTCCAGGTCCTGGCTGCCGATGCGCGCGGGCAGGGCGGCCAGTAGATCGGCGTGGCGTCGAAGCGCGGGGCGGTTGCGCACGGCCAGGAAATCCCGCAGGTCATCGCGTCGTAGCGTATAGTGAGACATGAAGACGCCGCCGCGCATGTTGTTGAAAAGCACGTTCGCGAAGTGATGCACCCAGGACGCGGGGCGGCCGCTGCGTTGCAGGCCGTCGGCGGTGGCCACGTTGTGGCGCAGGTTGGCGGTGCTTTGCCGCAGGGCGCGGTCCACTTGAGTGTTCAGCTCCGGCGTGTCCAGGATCAGCCGCCGCAGCCTGGCGATCTGCCGATGATCGCGCCCGGTGTCGCCCATCAGGCGCCAGCTTCGGGTGGCGCCCGCCTCGATCTCCAGGAGGCTGGTCACCAGGTAGTTGGCGCGCCCGCCGTTCTGCAGGTGCTCCGCGGGCAGGACACGGCCTTGGCGGAAATGGGCCAGGGTGTCCAGGCTGATGTGGACCCGGAATTCCTTCAGGCCGCAGCACCAGACGGTGTTGGCGCGCAGAACCTCCAGGGCCTCGGCCCGGTCGGTGATGCCGGCGGTCAGGCTGACGATGCCCAGGCCGGTCCGGCCGTCCACCTCGGTCTTCTTGTAGGCGTCCACCAGGGTGCTGCTGGTCTGGTAAAGTCCCAGGGGGGCGCCGTAGGGCAGGATGTTGCGCAAGCCGTCCAGAATCTGAATTTCTCGGGGGGTGTTTCCCAGATTCTCGATGCCGGCGGTGCGGACCCAGCCGAAGGCGTCGCAGGGGGCCCAGCTGTAGCGGAAAACAAGGCCCAGCCCGGTGTGGTGTTCCTCGAAAACCAGCTTGTTGCCGGTGGTGTTCTTGAGCAGGCTGCGTTGGATGGCGGGGTCTTCGTCGCCGGAGGTGTGGAAGGGTTCCCAGAGGATCTCCCGGCCGTCCTGCTGCCGGATGCGCAGCAGGGTGATGGGGCCGGTGTGGTGGTGCGCGTCATGCAGTTGGTCCACCGTCAGGTAGGGAAAAAGGCTGCCGTCGGCATCGACGCGACCACAGGTCAGGCCACCGCCGGAGGTGATGAACATCCAGAGATCCGTGTCGCTGGGCAGGGTGATGAAGAAGGGCGGCATGCGGTGGAAGTCCCGGATGCGGTAGTGGGTCTCCCCATCAAAGATGACGAACTCGCCAGTGGGGGCAGGGACGGTGGCGGGGCCTTGGCGGGTGTTGAGCGTCTCGGTGACCGGTCTGATTGCCATGGATTTGGGGATCCGTTGTTGGGGATGATGATTGACAATTGCAACCGTTATCATACCATAAGTTCGGTCGCCGAACAAAGATTTTTGTGCGGCTATTTGAGGAGATGGGCGGAAGATGAAAGCGACAGATTTTCCTGCGGGTTTTTTGTGGGGCGCGGCTACCTCGGCGCCGCAGATCGAAGGGGCCGTTGGGGCCCACGGCCGGGGGGCGTCCATCTGGGACCGCTTCGCCTCCGTCCCCGGCAATATCGCGGATGGATCCAATGCCGATGTGGCCTGCGACCACTACCACCGCTGGCCCGAGGATCTGGCGTTGATGAAGTGGCTGGGGCTTGGGGCGTATCGTTTCTCCATCGCCTGGCCGCGGATCATTCCGGACGGCAAGGGGGCGGTGAACGCGGCCGGTCTGGATTTTTACGATCGCTTGGTGGACGCCCTGCTGGAAGGGGGCATCACGCCGTTTGCCACCTTGTACCACTGGGATCTGCCCCAGGCTCTGCAGGAGACCGGAGGCTGGGCGAACCGGGACACGGTGGACCGCTTTCTGGAATACACCCGCGCGGTCATCTCCCGGTTGGGGGATCGGGTGCGGCGCTGGGTGACGCATAACGAGCCCTGGTGCATCGCCCACCTGGGACACGAGGAAGGGTGCCATGCCCCGGGGCTGAAGGACCCGGCCACCGCTCTGAGGGTGGGCCACCACCTGCTGCTTTCCCACGGCCGGGCGGTGCCGATGATCCGCCGGGAGGTGCCGGACGCGGAGGTCGGCATCGTGCTGATCCACAGCCCGGCCCACCCTCTGACAGACAGCGCGGCGGATCGGGATGCGGCCCGTTGGTTTGATGGCTTCTTCAACCGCTGGTTTGCCGATCCGATTTTTCTGGGGCGGTATCCCGCCGACGCGGTGGCCGATCGGGTGGTGCGGGGGCATCTGCCCGCGGAGGGCATGCCCTTTGTGCGGGACGGGGACCTGGCCACCATCAGCGCGCCCCTGGATTTTCTGGGCTTGAACTACTACAGCCGCAACATTTTGAGAAAGAACGAAAACGGCGAACCGGAGGCTCGGCCCATGGCTCCGCCCGAGGAACTGACCGACATGGGATGGGAGGTCTATCCCGCGGGTCTTTATGAGGCCTTGATCCACATTAACCGGACTTACGGGCCCCGGAAAATCTATATCACGGAGAACGGCTGCGCCTACGATGTGCCCGCCGACGCGGACGGCCATATCGAGGACGGGCGGCGCATCGATTTTCTGGCGGAGCACTTCGCGGCGGCGTTGCGGGCGTTGCGGGAGGGTGTGCCCCTGGCGGGATACTTCGTGTGGTCATTGCTGGATAATTTCGAGTGGGGGCTGGGCAAGGCCAAGAAGTTTGGGCTCATCGCCGTGGATTATGAGACGCAGGCGCGGAGGCCGAAGGCTAGCGCGGGGTGGTATCGGGATTTTCTCGGGCGGTCGGGATCTTAGGGAAAATTCGCGAATCCTCCAGGGCGGCCTTCAGGATCAGTGTCGCCGCGCCCACGGCCACCGAACGGGGACCGAGACTGCTGACGTGGATCTCCGCCGCGGCCACCGAACCGACCAGCGTGCGGGTGCGGATGGTTTCGCGCACGGGCTCCAGGAGCAGGTCGCCAAGCCGGGTCAGTTCGCCGCCGAAAATCACCGCCGCCGGATTCAGCAGATTGAGCATGCCGGCGACGGCGGTGCCCAGGTACTGGGCCGCCTCGCGGACCACCTGCAGGGCCAGGGCATCGCCCCCCAAGGCGGCGTCTTCAATGTCGTGAAGCGTGAATTCTCTTCCCGCGAGCGGGCTGGCAGGATAATCCGCCAGCAGCTCATGGGCCCTGTCCACCAGCGCCTCCCCGCCGACCAGGGTGGCCAGGCAGCCCCGCAGCCCGCAGAGGCAGATCTTGCCCTTGGGATCGATGGAAAGATGCCCGATCTCTCCCGCCACACCGGTAGCCCCCCGATAGATCTCCCCTCCGATGACATGGCCCGAGCCGATGCCCGTGGCCACCTTGATGTAGGCCAGATGGTCGGTGTGGCCCTTTTCGCTCCACCAGTATTCAGCCAGGGCGCCACAGTTGGCATCGTTGTCCACCAGCATGGGGACGCCATGGTGGCGGGCCACGCTGTTCAGGCCCAGGCAAGCTTTCCAGGCGGGCATGACTTCAGGGGAAAGGCGATCCGGATCGGCCTGGTCGATGGGGCTGGGTACGGCCACCCCGATGCCCATCAGGGGCTTGCCTCGCGCGTCGGCCTCGGCCATGCAGTCGGAGCAGAGGGTGCCGATGAGTCGGCGGGTGCCCTCCGGGTCGGTGCGCACCGGGTGGTCCTGCTCGCGCCAAGCCAGAACACGACCGCGCAGATCGGTCAGGGCCACGGCCACATGATTGGCGCCCATCTCCACACCCAGGATGACGCAGGCCCGGTCCTCGAAGGCCAGCACAATGGGGCGTCGGCCGCCGCGGGAGGGCCCTTCGCCCGTCTCGGTGACCAGACCGGTGGGCAGGATCTCGTTGACGATTTCCGAGACGGTGGACCGGCTCAGGCCGACCAGCCGGGCGATGTCGACACGCGAAAGACACCGTTGCTCCCAGATCAGGCGCAATACGGCGTCGGCCAGAGGGCGGGGTCGATCCGGATCGGTACGGCGGCGTCCTTTCCAGGTCAAAGGGGGCTTTTTCACGTGAAGGCCTCTTCCGGGAGCGAGTCAGCTTATCAACCCTATGTTAAATCCCGCGCCTGACTTTGTCCATGCTCTGAACAAAGGGCCGCACAAGGGGCGGGGGGGATGTCGATCAGAAGAGAAAATCGGGCCCTCAGACGGAAGCGGGCGTCCAGCGGGCAATGGCCGCAACCAGCAAGCTGCGGTCCACCGGCTTGGTGACGTAGTCGTTCATACCGGCGGCCAGACAGATGTCGCGGTCTTCGCTCATGGCGAAGGCCGTCAGGGCGATGATGGGCAGATCCTGATAAACCCCTCCCAGTTGGCGGATGCGGCGGGTGGCCTCGTAGCCATCCATCTTGGGCATCTGGCAGTCCATGAGAACCAGGTCGAAGGTGTTTTCCTGCACCCTTTGCAGGGCTTCCTGGCCGTTGGCGACACAGATGGGGTCGGCCCCCATCTGCTGAAGAACCCTGCGGGCGTAGAGTTGGTTGACGGGGTTGTCCTCGGCCAGCAGGATACGCAGCCCCTCGGCCACGCGGGCCTGATCGGGGACAGGGGACTCATCGGGTCGGTCTTCTTCGGCCTGTTCCAGGTTCCGGCCCGCCCCGGCCCGCATGGGCAGGATGTAGGAGAAGCGGCTGCCGACACCTTCTTCGCTTTCCACGCTGATCTGGCCGCCCATCAGTTCCACCAACTGCTTGCAGATGGCCAGGCCCAGGCCGGTGCCGCCGTAGCTGCGGGTGGTGGAACTGTCGGCCTGCGTGAAATGCTCGAAAATATGGGCTTGTTTCTCCTTCGGGATACCCACGCCGGTGTCCACGACGGCGAACCCCACCCGCAGATCCCGGCCCTGCCGCGATTCGCAGGTGACGCGGACCTCGACGTGGCCTTCGCTGGTGAACTTCACGGCGTTGCCCACCAGATTGATCAGGATCTGACGGATGCGGACCACGTCGCCGATGACCTCTTCGGGCAGATCCTCATCGATATGGATGCGCAGGCCCAGGCCCTTTTCTCTGACGCGCGCGCTGCTGATGATGCGGATCTCCTCCATGCATTGCCGCAGTTCGAAGGGGATCTTCTCGACGACCATCATGCCCGCTTCGATCTTGGAGAAGTCCAGGATGTCGTTGATGACGGAAAGCAGGTGATCGGCCGAAGTGCTGATGTGGTGCAGCAACTGCTGCTGATCGTCCTGCAGCGAGGTGTCCTGCAGGAGGCCGGTCATGCCGATGACGCCGTTCAAGGGCGTGCGCAACTCGTGGCTCATGTTGGCCAGGAATTCGCTCTTGGCGCGGCTGGCCTGGATGAGGGCCTGCTCGCGTTTTTCGACCTCGTCCAACATCTCGTTGAAGGCGCCCACCAGCTTGCCCACCTCATCCCGGCCTTCGCCCGGGACGCGGATGTCGTAGCTCTGGTTGGTGCGTACGGCATCGGCGGCCTCGGCCAGGGAAGTCACCGGATTGCTGATCAGCTGTTGCAGCTTCTCGCTCAAGAGCATGCTGATGAACATGGCCACCGAACTGAGCACCAGGAAGAAGAGCAGGATGGTGCGGACGTGCTCGGTTTCTTCGGTCATGTCGTAGGCGATGAGCAGGGTGCCGGCGCTTTCGCCACCCCAGTTGATGTCCTGGCTGAGGATTATGGAGTGGTCGGTGAAGACGGGCTGGTTTCGTCCAAGATAGCGGGCCAGATCCGCGGTGGCTGCCTTGTTCTCGCCGTGGTAGGCGAAGACGGTGCCGTCGGGGCGGAAAACCACCGCGTGCCGCAGCATGGGCAGCACGCTCAGGGAGACCAGGGTTTGCTGGGTGAAATCCTGGTCCTCGAAGATCACCGCGGACGCCGCGTTGTCGGCGATCAGGCGGTTGATGGTTCCCAGCTCCCAGGTCAAACGGTCCCGGAACGTGTTGTGGTCGTGGCGGATCATGGCGCTGCACATGAGCACCACGACAAAGGTGTTGCTGATGGCCAGTATCCACCGCAGCTTGGTGCGGATGGAAAGATCATGCAGCATTCTCAACGCTTGCCACCTTCCACGATACGGGCCATTTTCAACAGCTGCGAACTGAGCACCAGGCCGGCTTCCCCGGCCGCCCGGCGGTTGATGAAGAAACGCATTTTGCCCCGCCGCGGAACGATCTGGATGATGCCGCCGCGGGTGCAGAAATTTTCCATCTCGCTGATGGTCAAAACGGGCTTTTGGGCGATGTCCGCCAGGATGTCGGCCAGGGGCCGGGTGGTTTCCTGGTTGATGAAGACAAGATCGCAATGGACCAGTTCCTGCCCGGAGGTGACCGGGCGCACCTGCAGGGAACGTTTGTGAATCCGCTTGCCGTCGATGCTGGAGAAGTCCGGCACCCGGTCGGGTGCGGCCACCACGCCCAGCACCAGGTGGGGGGCCTGTTTCTCCGCCGGCCAGTCCACGAACTTGCAGAAGTTGTAGACCATGGCGGCACGGATCAGGTCGCGCGTGTGGTCCCCGTCATCGGCCCGGGCGGGAAATTGCGGCAGAAAGATCGCCAGGTGGGTGAAGAGACCAAGACCCACCAGCATCATCCGGCGCCGCGTCCCGGCTGCCGTTTTTCTGTTGGTGGCTGTCATCATGGTCTTCACCTCCTTAGCGGGTCAGGGTTACGGAGAGACGGAAGCTGCGCCCATCCTGCCGGATAAGGTCCTGGATCTCTCGCGCGGTTCCGGGGTGGGCTATCGCGTCGTTCAGCAGGTTGGTGATGCTGCCGCGAACCTCCAGGTGCGGGACCAGGGAGTGGTTCCAGACGCTGAGGTTCACCAGGTAATAGTGGCTGGCCCAGTGGCGTCGGATCGTCATCCGGGGGCTGTGGTATTGGACCTCCAGGCCCACGCGGTCGAAGATGCCACCGCCGGGCACGGAGAGATTCAGCCGGGCCACATGGGGGGCGGCCCGGCTTTCGCCCTGGCGGGGGTTGAAGAGCCGTTCCTTCGTCCTGTTGTAGCTGTAACTGAAGCGTCCCCTGATGCCCGCGCGGGGCTGGCGGGCCAACTCGAACTCGATGCCGCGGGCCTTGGTCTCGTCGTTGATCCATTCCTCGGAAGGAAGGGAGGACTGGTCGTCCAGCAGGCCGTTGTCCAGCAGCCGGTAGTCGTAGAGGTAACCGCTCAGAGTGGCGTTCAGGTCGTCGCCCAGCTCTTGCTCCAGGATCAGCTCGTAGGTGGCGATGGCCTCGGGCGTGTAGGCCAGTTGTTCATTGGCCTCTTCGGAGGAAATTTCGTAGCCGTCGGGGGCGCGGAAGGCCTTGCCGTAAAGGGCCTTGAAAACCGTGCCGGAACGCGGTTCCGTGATGAGGGCGAAACGCGGGTTGGTGCTGCCGCCGAAGGTCGTGTATTGATCGTGCCGCACACCTAGGTTGAGCAGCAGACCGGGCATGATCTTGAACACCGACAGCCCGTACACGGCCCAGTTCTCGGGAGACTGCTTGAAGTCGTACCACCGGTGGTAGGGGTGTTGGTCCCGGGCGCTCATGTCCATCTGCATGTGGTTGGCGTATTCGGCTCCCACGGCAAGGACATGATCACCGGGCAGGCGCTTGGTCACGTCCAGGTTGCCGGTAAGTTTGCGACCCCGGAAGTCGTCCACATACGGGTCGGCGTAGTCCAAGGGGTTGCCCTCGTAATCGATGCCATAGGGCGACTCGCCATCCCACTTGAAACGCTGGTAGAGGATCTGGGTCGACAGATCCATTCCCCAGGGCAGCGGCCGCCTGTAACCCAGCCCCAGGCTCCAGGAGGTGTCCTGGGCCTTGGCGCTGTTGTCGTTGAAGATGCTGTAGGAGGAAGCCACGGGGCTGTGCTTGAGACGCCAGCCGTACAGGGCCTCGAAGCGGAGCCCCCGGTACAGGACTTTGGCCAGGAAATTGTTCCATTCTTCCTTGTCGCCGTCCTCGAAGACCCCGTTGTTGGTTTCCGGAGCAGCGAACTCTTGGAAGTAATGATCCTGGCCGTTGATCCGGCCCAGACTGCCGCTGACCAGCATATCTACGCCGGATGATGTCTCGTAGCCGCCGGTAAGACGCAGACGACGGCCGCCGTAGCTGGAGAATCCGCTCTGGGCCTCGATGCCGTTCAGCTGGTAGCCTTCGCGGGTCACCACGTTGACGATCCCCAGCATTGCGTTGGTGCCGTACAGGCTGGAGGCCGGGCCCCGGATCACCTCGATGCGGTCGATCAGCTCCAGGTCCACGGGGAAACCGTTGCCCATCATCACCCCGCCCACGGATCCTTCGTTGGCGCGAATACCATCGACCAGAGTCAGGATGCGGCTATTCATATCTCCGGGTTCTCCCAGGCCCCGCAGACCCACGTAGTGGTAGTTGCGGTCGTAGGTCATGAAGAAACCGTGGAGGCTGTTAAGGACTTCCGCCATGGTCTGGTAGCCGTAAGTCCGGATGTCCTCTTGGCTGATGATGGTGATCGAGGCGGGCGCTTCCTTGGCCTGCTGGCGGTGTTTGGACACGCCATAGACCACGTTCATCTCCATCAGATCTTCGAGGGAGAATACCGTGTAGTCGGGCACCTCCGCAGCCCATGCCGGAGACCAGGGAGAGATGGCGATCAGAATACCCAGGCAGAGAACCGCCATACGGGCATATAGCTTCAAGCAACGCAACTTATTGTCTTTCCAGTTCTTTGGCCGGCGTTGGATCCTGGCCGATCTCGTATTTCGGGATCCTGGGTCGTTGTGGATCTCTTCATTTGGGGATCGTCCGCTGTAGTTTCGGCTTTATTGTTTTTTAAAATGTTGGGGGGACGGAGGTTAAGAAATCCATGCACAAAGGCTAATTGGTTGGTACAATAGGGGCGCGCCATGGATTTGCGCGCTGAACTGTTCATTTTATTCGGGGAGTCTGGAGATGATGCAAAGATTTTATGGCTTTTTGGTTGTGGCGGCTCTATGGGTTTTCTGTTTGGGGGGCTGTGGGGGTTCTGCAGAGGAGGGCCTTGCCGCCGGGCAGGAAATTTCCGGTCGTATAGAAGGAGGCTTGCGGGTCCTGACCTTCAACCCCGGTGCCGACCACCAGGATTTCTGGATCTACCGGGGAGATTACGTGCGCCCGGAGGTGGCCGGGGGAGGGACCATACACCTGGTCATCGAGGATCTGGCCGTGGATAACAACTACCCGGCACCCGAGGGCATGAAACCTTACTTCAAGGTGCCGGAGGTGGGCTCTTTCGCCTTCCAGGCCGGTGCCCTGAGCGGGACCATCAGGGCCATCGATTACACGGCCGCCACCTATCGTGAGGTGGACGCCGCCGAAGCGGAAAAGCTGATCGAGAACGTGGACCCGTTCATCCTGGACGTGCGCACCCAGCGCGAGTTCGACCGCGGTCACCTGCCGGGGGCCACGCTGATCCCGGTCCAGGTGTTGCAGAAGCGGCTGGACGAGTTGGAGCCGCAGAAGGGCCGCACCATCTTCATCTACTGCCGCACTGGGAACCGCAGCACGGTGGCCGCGCGCATGCTCATTGACCGGGGCTTCAAGCAGGTGGTGAACCTGCGGGACGGTATCGTGGCTTGGCAGCGTGCCGGGCTGGATATCCAGCAATAGGGGCCATTCGGCAACAAGATCAGGGCTGCGGGAAGATCCGTCCCCAGTCTCGCTGGATGGAAACTTCCCAGGCGTTCGCGCGCTCCTGCACCAACTCCCGCATCTCGTCCGTGCTTCGGTCGTACGAGTATTCGCGCGCCTGGTCGTCGTGATGGATCCACAGGGCCAGTGAGCGGCCCGGCCGGGTGACGGTCCAGCGGCACATGGGCTGGTCGTTGTTGCTGTTGCCGATGGCCAGCACGGGGCGCCGGCCAATGCGGGTCTCGATGTTGGCGGCCTTGGCCTCGTGGCCGTTGTAGATCTGGGTGTCGCCGCGCACCAGATGGACCTGCCCGTCCTGGACGCGGGCCACGGACCGGGTCCAACTGCCGATGACTCTCTCGGGAGGCACACCGGTGGCGTCTTCCAGGAAGCTGCGCATGAATTCCTGCTCGCTACCGGTCACCACCCAGACCTGGAACTCTTTTTCCGTCAGCCAGCGCGAAAGCTCCAGCATGGGCGCGTAATAAAGCCGCGTGTAAGGCACGCCGTAGCGTGGATGCCGGCTGCGGTCCACGAAGGCCCGGGCGGAATCGCGGAAGGCCTGCACCGGCAGCCCGGCAAAGGCGCGGTTCATCTCGAAATAGGCCTGCTTGTAGCCGAAGTCGCGCAGAGCCTGGCGGTCATTGGCCAGCCAGGCGCGGGTGGGCATGCTCTCGGGATCCACGCGCCCGGCCTCCACCTGGCGCTGCAGCATGTGCACCTGGAAGCGGGACGAGGGGTTGCGCGGCCGTTCGCACAGGAAGGTCCCGTCGTTGTCGAAAACCGCCACCCGCTCGGCAACGGGCAAGAAGTCGGGGCTGTCCGGGGTGGTGACGGCGGCCACGAAATCCACGATGGCCTGCTTGACGGGCGTCGGGTTCCAGGAGGGCAACGGATCCTCGGTGGCGAAGGCGGGCACGGCCAGCAGGCCAAGCAGGATCAGAAGGACGAAGCGGCGCATGCGGAAGCCTTTCGGTTGAAGGGCGGAGCGGCCTGCCGGTTGCGGTATCGGCCGGCGGCACTTATTCATGGGGCATTGAACAAGCATCATCAACCAAGGAGAAGACGATGGCCATACTCAAGAATGCCAAGACCCGGGTGGACGTTCCAGACGGCGGCCCCGTGCGGGAAGCTGCCCGGGAACTGGGCGTGACCTTCGGCTGCTCCAAGGGCGTTTGCGGCGCCTGCGTGGCGGAGGTCATGGAGGGCATGGACAACCTGGCGGCCATGACGGACGCTGAAAAGGCCTTCGGGATGCGCCCCGGCGACCGCATGATGTGTCAGTGCACCATCAATGGCGGCGAGGTCCAGATCCGCTAGTCGGCTCGCTGCCGTTGTCCCCCTTCTCGACCGTTCTCGTGCGTGCTAGTCCCGCCAGTTCTGCGGCGGTTGGGGCGTGTTGTCCAGGATCTCTTCGATCCGGCCCAGCACGTCCGGCGTCAACTTCTCCATCAGTTCCATGGCCTGCATGTTCTGCACCACCTGATCGGCGCGTGAGGCTCCGGTGATGACGGTGGAGACATCGTCGTTGGCCAGGCACCAGGCCAGGGCCAACTGGGCCATGGTTCCGCCCAATTCTTTGGCGATGGGCGTCAGGGCCTTGACCTTCTCGATCCGATTCCGACCTTCCGGGCTTTCCAGCAGAGGGCGCAGCCACTGGTAGCTTTCCAGGCTGAGGCGAGAGCCCGCGGGAATGCCGTCGTTGTACTTGCCCGTCAGCAGGCCGCTGGCCAGGGGGCTCCAGATGGTGGTGCCCAGGCCGATCTCCTCGTACAGGGAGGCATATTCCTGCTCCACCCTGTCGCGGGTGAACATGTTGTACTGGGGCTGCTCCATGGTGGGCGGGATCAGGTGCTCGCGGCGGCAGATGTCATAGGCCCGGCGAATCTGCGCGGCCGACCACTCGCTGGTGCCCCAGTACAGGGCCTTGCCCTGGTTCAGAACGTGGTTCATGGCGAAGCAGGTTTCGGTGATGGGCGTGTCGATGTCCGGCCGATGGCAGAAGATCAGGTCCACATAGTCCAGCCCCAGGCGCTGCAGCGAGGCATCGGTGCCCTCGATGATGTGCTTGCGCGAGAGGCCGTGGTCGTTGGGGCCCTGTTTGAAGGGGCGGCCGCCACCCTGGGGTGTGCCGCCCCAGAAGATCTTGGTGCTGATGACCAGATCGCTACGCCGCCAGCCGGCTTTCTTGAGGACCTGGCCCATGATGATCTCCGCCTGGCCGCCGGCGTAGACCTCGGCGTTGTCGAAGAAGTTGACGCCCGCGTCCCAGGCGGCCTTCATGCAGTCGTAGGCGGTGTCCACATTCAGCTGGTCGCCAAAGGTGACCCAGCTACCGAAACTGAGGGCGCTGACCTTCAGGCCGCTCTTGCCCAGAAACCGATACTCCATTTTAGTTTTCCCGCAGCACGCGCTCGTCGTATTCGATCTCGAAGCGCAGTTTATGGTTGGCTTCCTCGTGGGCCAGGGCCAGGAAGAGGTCCCGGATCTCGGGGCTTGTCGCTCGCTGGGCCAGGTCCGTGTACAGGCGGTAGGCCTGCTTTTCCTGCTTCATGGCAAACATGAGGATGTCCTGGTAGCTGCTTTTCGCATCGATGACCACATCGTTGGCGTAGTCGGCAATCTTCAGATCCTGCACCTTGGCGGTGCTGCCGATCTCGATCTTGCCTTTCTTGACGTTCTCCAGCTTGAGCTTGTGGCCGCGCTCCTCATCGGCAAAGGACATGAAAAGCCGCCGGTTGTGTTCGGATGTGGCCCTTTCGGCGATGTCGGTGTACAGCTCCACGGCCTGCTGCTCCATGGCGATGGCGTAGTCCAGGATTTCATCCAGGTTATTCAGGTCGGTCATGGGTCGACTCCGAAGGCTCAGGTGATGAGGGGAGGATGCTCTACGAAATAATATCGTAGGCTGGGGCCGGGTGGCAAATGCCGGAAGCCAGAAAACTCTCCATGGCCGCCTCCTCGTTGGCCCCAAAATCTTTTTCTCTTATCATGTGCTTGATATGGCTTGACCGTCATTGGTGGCATCCTCAACCATGACACGGTCAGGGGGACTGACCCGGTAGCGGCCCGGTCCCTTAACCCGATCCCCAGGAGATGCTCATGAAAAAGATGCTTACTCTGTCCTTGATTCTCATGCTGAGTCTGACCTTGCTGCCTCTGGCCGGTTGCGGCGATGGCGGTGGCGAGAAGGACCAGCAGTCCGAAGTGGCCGCCACCCACGATTGCGACGGCGGCTGCGGCATGAAGGACGCGCCCGTGGACCAGCTCACCAAGGTGGATGGCAAGTACTACTGCGCGTCCTGCGCGGAGAAGGCCAAGGCCGGCGACCACAGCCACGATGATAACAACCACGGCGATCATAGCCACGACAGCTACTAATCCCGCGGTTCTCGGTAAATAAGGAACGGCCGGCCTCCTTCAGGAAGCCGGCCGTTTTTGTCACCCTGGCCGGGTGTTCGATCAACTGTTCTGTTCTCAGCCGCGCTTTTCTCAGCCGTTTTTGGCCGCGAAAGCGTCCATGAATTCGGCCAGCGCCTTGGCGCCCTCGACGGGCATGGCGTTGTACACCGAGGCGCGGCAACCGCCCACGCTGCGGTGGCCCTTCAGGCCGCTCATGCCGTTTTCCAGGGCCTCGGCCACGAACTTCTTCTCCAGTTCCTCGCTGGGCAGACGCCAGACGATGTTCATCAGGCTGCGGCACTTCTCGTTGACCGGGCAGCTGTAGAACTCCGGGTTCTTGGCCATGGCGCCGTAGATGAGGCCGGCGCGCTCGGCGGCCATCTTCTCGGCGGCTTCCAGGCCACCCTTGTCTTCCAGCCACTTCAGGGTCTTCATGACCATGTAGATGGCAAAGACGGGGGGCGTGTTGTACATGCTGTCCTTGGGCGCGTGCGTGGCGTAGCTGAGGTAGGCCGTCAGCTTGTCGCTGCTGCGCTCCAGCAGGTCCTCGCGCAGGATCACGATGCTGGTCCCGGCGGGTCCGGCGTTCTTCTGCGCGCCCGCGTAAATGAGCCCGAACTTGCTCACGTCCACCCGCCGGCTCACGAAGTCGCTGCTCATGTCGCAAACCAGGGGCACGTCCCCGGTCTCGGGGAAGCTCTTCCACTGGACACCGCCGATGGTCTCGTTGCTGGTGACGTGGAAGTAGGAGGAGCCCTCGCTGGGCTTCAAGGTGGCCGGGTCGGGCAGGTTCATGAATTTCTCAT